>NZ_CP134876.1:6048416-6350837 GCF_032108445.1 Micromonospora halotolerans
ACTAGCGCCCACCCTTGCCTACGAAAACCTTTTCGGCAAGATGTCAGCCCAGGTCAATTCACGGCCGCCGCCGGACTGCCAACGAACGACAGCCGAAATGGTTTGAGATGGACCGGCGGGCACACCGACGACACCCGAGCCGGTCGCGCGACCCCACGGAACTGGTGAAGCCTCAGCTCACCGGCGGGCCACCGTAGAGCCACGGATGACCAGTCGAGGCGCCTGGGTGTGCACGCCCCTGCCCATCTCCTCGCCGTCGAGGGCGGCGAACACCCGCTGAGCCGCGGACCGGCCGAGCAACTGCAGATTCGGGTCGATGCTCGTCAGCTCCGGCCGGGAGTTGGTGACCATCTCGTCCCAGTTGTCGAACCCGATGACGGCGATGTCGCCCGGCACCTTTCGCCCCTGGTCACGTGCCGTGTCCAACGCTCCCCTGGCGATCTGGTCGGAGCCGCACAGGACGGCGTCGATGTCCGGGTACCGCTCGAGCAGCACCGCGGTCGCGTCACGACCCCAGCGCTCCGACCACTCCGAGTACATCACCTCGCCGACCAGTTCCAGCCCGGCGGCGTCGAGCGCCGCCAGGGCGCCGGTGACCCGGTCCTGCGCGGCCGCGTAGGAGGGGTCACCCGTCACGTGCGCGATGCGGCTCCGCCCGCAGCTGATCAGATGCTCGACGGCGAGCCTCCCCGCCGCCACGTTGTCGGGGACGAGTGACAGGTCCTCCGGGTCGTCGGACGGCGCGTAGACGTACACGACGGGGACGGGGAGATCGTGACCGACGGAGGGACGCGAATCGGTTCGGCTCCCCACCACGATCAGACCGTCGACCCGCCGGCTCAGCAGCGCCTTGAGCTGGTGCTGCTCGCGGATCGTGTCCCCGCGCGCGTCACACAGGAAGACGTTCACGCGGCCCGCACCGAACGCGTCCTCGGCGCCCATGAGGATCGGGATGACGAACCGGCCCTGGAGGTCGCTGGTGAGCAGACCGACGGTTCCGGTGCGGCCCACCAGCAACCCCTGCGCAAGCGTGTTGGGCACGAAGGACAGCTGCTCGGCCGCCTGGAGCACGCGCGCCCGGGTGCGTGCGGCAACCTGACTGCGCCCGTTGAGGGCCTTCGACGCCGTGGCCACCGAGACGCCGGCCAGCCGGGCCACCTCCGTCAGGGTCACCGCCTTGCTGCCGCCGACATGGTCCTTGCCAGCCATGCGCTCTCCTCCATCGATCCGGCCCCACGGTCCGCCGCAGGGCCGAGCCTGGGTCACGCCGCGCCACGTGCTTGACGAGGGTGACGTCGGCCACTACTTTACACGCAACGAAAAGGGTTTCGGTCATTTCAGAATGCAAGCGCCAGTCACCGCCTGTCACGCGATCTTCCGACATCGACGGGGACCTGGACGCACTCCCGGGCCGCGACCCGCACGGCGTCGACCTGTCACCGACAAAACAACACGGCAAGGCTC
This sequence comes from Micromonospora halotolerans, assembly GCF_032108445.1. Classification (NCBI taxonomy): domain Bacteria; kingdom Bacillati; phylum Actinomycetota; class Actinomycetes; order Micromonosporales; family Micromonosporaceae; genus Micromonospora; species Micromonospora halotolerans. Next base: position 6,049,881 of record NZ_CP134876.1, read on the forward strand.
TCACCACACCACCACCGGGGCCGTGCAGCGGCTCCCGCTCAACGATGGGCAGAGGAGTAGCGATGAAGATATTTCACCGGCGAGGCGGTCTGCGTACCGTCATAACAGTCGGCCTCAGTGCGGCGGTCCTCGCGCTGGCCGCGTGTGGCGGCGGGAGCGACGGGGCGCCGGGAGCCGCGGTCAGCGTCGGCCCGGACGGAACCGACGACGGCAGCCAGCTCACGCTGTGGACGCGAGCCCCTTTGGAGAAGCAGGCGAAGCTTCTGGTCGAGGCCTACAACAAGAGCCACAAGAACCAGGTCACCCTCACCGTCGTCCCCAACGACGACTACGTCGCCAAGGTGGGCGCCGCAGCAGGGTCGAAGGGCTTGCCGGACCTGTTCGCCGCCGACATCGTCTACGTGCCGAACTGGGTGAAGCAGGGTCTGTTCCGGGACATCAGCGCCAACGTCGACGGGCTGAGCTTCAAGGACTCGATCAACAAGGGTCACCTCGGTGCCGGCACCGTCGACGGCAAGGAACACGTCCTGCCGTTCGTACTGGACCTGTCGATGCTCTTCTGGAACAAGGCGCTGTTCAAGGAAGCGGGCCTCGACCCGGAGAAGGCGCCCGCCACCCTCGAGGAGTACGCCGCCGCCGCCAAGAAGATCCAGGCCCTGGGCAAGAAGGACGTCTACGGGACCGCTAGCGGGCTCAACTGCGGGGGATGCCTTGTCTTCACCTGGTTCCCCAGCATCTGGGCTGCGGGCGGCCAGGTGATGAACGGCGACGGCACGCAGGCCAACTTCACGAGCGACCAGAGCAAGAAGGTCTTCGACACCTGGCGCGACCTCTGGAAGTCCGGCGCTGTTCTGCCCTCGTCGAAGGACGAGACCGGCGCCACCTGGACCGCGGGATTCACCGAGGGCAAGGTGGGCCTGATGTTCTACCCGGCCACGCTGTTGTCGTCGACCAAGTTCGACGTCGGCGTCGCCGGCATCCCGGGACCCGGCGGCGGGGCGTCCACGTTCGTCGGCGGCGACGGCATCGGCGTCTCCAAGGACTCCAAGAAGGCCGCACAGGCCTGGAACTTCCTCAACTGGATGATGTCGGAGGAGGCCCAGGTCGAGGTCCTGGCCAAGGACAACGACGTGGTCTCCCGCGGCGACCTGGCCAGCAACAAGTACGCCGCCAAGGACCCGCGGCTGGTGACCATCAACGAGGTGGCCGGCAAGGGTCAGACGCCGGTCGCGCTGAACTTCCAGCAGGGCTACAACGCCCCGAACAGCCCGTGGCTCAGCCTGGTCCGCGACGCCGTCCTCGGCGAGGGCAGCAAGCTGCAGTCGAACAACGAGCAGGTCACCTCGGTGCTGTCCCAGTAGTCCACCCGCCCCGGTGCCGGACCCGGTCCGTCGAGCGGCCGGGTCCGGCAGCGGGGTGACCCACTCCCCCGCGCTGCGCACGTCCATTGGAGGGCCGCGTCGTGAGTATGTCCCTGATGTCCGGCCGAGCCCGACGCTCTCGGCGACGCTCGAGTCCAGCATCACCCACACGACGCGGTGAGGCGGTCAAGGGATGGCTCTACGTCTCGCCGACAGCGGTGTTCGTAGCGGTCCTGTTCATCCTGCCGCTGCTGCTGGTGGTCAGGATGTCGCTCTCGCGCTGGCCGCTGCTCACCGGCGACCAGGGCGTCAACGCCCCGGACAACTACACCAAGGTTCTCGACAACCGCTTCTTCGCCGACTCGGTGGTCTTCACCCTGAAGTACACCGTCCTGGCCACCGTCCTGCTCATCGCGCTCGGCCTGGGCCTGGCCCTGCTGGTGCAGGAGTCCAGCCGTTGGAAGGGCCTGCTGCGGGCGTCGTTCCTCATCCCCAGCGCCCTCGGGCTCGCCTCCGCGTCCCTGCTGTTCTACGTGCTCTACTCACCGATCGCCGGGCCGGCCGCGGACCTCATGGAGAAGCTCGGCTGGACGTTTCTCGGCAGCCCCAACGCCGCCCTGTTCTCCACGGTGTTTCTCATCGTCTGGCGTTTCGCCGGCTTCTACATGCTCCTGATGCTGGTGGGCCTGCAAGGCATCCCCGCGGAGCTCTATGAGGCGGCGCGGATCGACGGCGCGTCCCGGTGGCAGACCTTTCGCCGGATCACCCTTCCGCTGCTGAGGCCGACGCTGGCGCTGACCACCATCATGTGCGTCACCGGCTCCCTGCTGGCCTTCGAGCAGTTCTACATCCTCACCAAGGGCGGCCCGGACAACAGCACCATCACCGTCGTCCAACTCATCTACACGATGGCCTTCCAGGGACAGAACGACCTGGGGGTGGCCGCCGCGCTGTCGGTCATGGCCCTCATCGCCCTGGTCGTCATCAATGCCGTGCAGCTACGGACCTTCCACAACCCGGACGAGAAGTGAGAGGGACATGAGCACGCACGCACCAACGCCCGCCAGTGCCCACACCGCGGAAGGCCCGGGTACCGGCCGGTCCGACCGTTCCTCGGCAGGCGACGGAGCCGCCACCGGGAAGGCGACACCGGCACGTCCTCGTCCCGTGCGCCGTCCCCCCACGACAACCATCGGTGGCCTGGTCCTGCGTACGCCGTACTGGATCTTCACCGGGAGCCTGGCCGTCATCTTCCTGTTCCCGCTGGCCTGGACGGCGGTCGCGTCCGTCTCGCCGCACGCCGGCACCAACCAGACCGACGGGTGGGGCTTCGGCAACTACCGCACCCTGGCCCACTATCAGGCCGGCATCTGGCAGTACCTCGTCAACTCGGCCTTCGTCTCCCTGACCACGGTCGCCCTCACGCTGGCGATCTCCCTGCTGGGCGGGTACGCGTTCGCACGGTTCAACTTTCCTGGCAAGAACGTCCTGTTCCTGACCACGCTGGCGATCCTCATGGTCCCCTACGCGACCATGCTGATCCCGCTCTACGTCCTGCTGAACCAGCTGAATCTGCAGGATTCGCTGATCGGCGTGGCCCTGGTCCTGACAATGTTCCAGCTGCCGTTCTCCACCTTCATGATGCGGATCTCGTTCGAGGCCATCCCCCGCGAGCTGGACGAGGCAGCCCTCGTCGACGGCTGCTCCTCCTGGGCCGCGCTGTGGCGGGTGCTGCTGCCGGCGGTCAAGCCCGGTCTGATCACCGTCGGTCTCTTCGCCTTCCTGACGGCCTGGAACGACTTCATGGCACCGCTGATCCTGATCAATGACTCGAGCAGGTTCACCCTCCCGCTGGCCGTCTCCAATCTGCGCGTCCAGGTGCAGGGAGTCATCGACTACGGAGCCACGGAAGCCGGAGTGGTGGTGCTGGCCCTGCCCTGCATCGTCCTGTTCCTGCTTCTGCAACGTCACTACGTCCGCGGCTTCATGTCCGGCGCCTTCAAAGGATGAACCCCACGATGACGATCACAGATCCCAGGGCCGCCCACCGTCGGACCGGGTTCGTCCCCGCTGCCCCCAGGACCGGCCGACTGCGTCCGCTCGGCTTGGACGAGGTCCGCATCACCGGAGGTTTCTGGGCCAAGCGCCAATCGGTCAACGGCGAGCGGACACTGGCGCACATCGGTCACTGGCTCGAGCGTGAAGGGTGGATCAGGAACTTCGAGCTCGCCGCCGCCGGCTCCCTGCCGGAGGGGCGGCGCGGACGCGAGTTCTCCGACTCGGAGATCTACAAGTATCTTGAGGCGCTGGCCTGGGAGATCGGCCGCACCGGCGACAACGACCTGGAAGCCGCCTTCCGGGACGTGGTCGACCGGGTCGCCCGGGCCCAGGAGCCCGACGGGTACCTCAACACCAACTTCGGGCGGCCCGGGCAGGCACCGCGGTGGTCCGACCTGGAGTGGGGCCACGAGCTGTACTGCCTCGGCCACCTGTTCCAGGCCGCGGTGGCGCGAGCCCGCACGCGGCCGGACGCCGACGACGGCCTGTTGGCCATCGCATGCCGCGCCGCCGACCTGCTCTGTGAGGTCTTCGGCGACGACGGCATCCAGAGCGTGTGCGGGCACGCCGAGGTCGAGGCCGGCCTTGCGGAACTGGCGCGCGTGACCGGCGAGCGGCGGTACCTGCGGCAGGCCGAGCTGTTCGTCACCCGCCGCGGCACCGGCACGCTGCGCCCCATCGAGTGGGGCCAGCAGTACTTCCAGGACGACATCCCGGTGCGGCGGGCCGCGGTGTTGCGGGGCCACGCCGTCCGGGCCAACTACCTGGCGGCCGGCGCGGTCGACGTCGCGGTCGACACCGGCGACGACGAGCTTCTCTCCGCCCTGGTCACCCAGTGGGAGAACGCGGTGGCCCGGCGCACGTACATCACCGGCGGCCAGGGCTCCCACCACCAGGACGAAGCCTTCGGCGAGGACTGGGTGCTCCCACCGGACCGGGCCTACTCCGAGACCTGCGCCAGCATCGCCTCGATCATGTTCAGCTGGCGGCTGCTGCTGGCCTGCGGCGAAACCCAGTACGGCGACCTCATCGAGCGGACGCTCTACAACGTGGTCGCCACGTCCCCCTCGGCCTCCGGGACCGCGTTCTACTACGCCAACACCCTGCACCAGCGCAGTCCGGGGGCCGTCCCGGACCCGGACACCGTCTCCATGCGCGCCGAATCCTCCCTCCGGGCCCCCTGGTTCTCGGTCTCCTGCTGCCCGCCGAACGTGGCACGCACCTTCGCCAGCCTCGACGCGCTGGTCGCCACCGCGGACGCGCACGGGCTTCAGATCCACCAGTTCGTCAGCTGCAGCATCCGGACCCGGCTGGACAACGGGGAGCTCGTCGCCCTCGACGTGCAGACCGACTACCCGCGCTCGGGATCCGTTCGCCTCACCGCTGCACGGGACGTCGCCGGCCCGTGGACCCTCTCGATCCGAGTGCCGCAGTGGGCCGACGGGGCCCAGCTGGTGACGACCACGGCATCCGGTGAGGTCAGCACCACGGACGCCGACCCAGGGTGGGTCACCGTGCGTCGCTCCTTCCACGCCGGGGACGTGGTCGAGCTGGTCCTGCCGATGCGGCCGCGCCTGACCCACCCCGATCCCCGCATCGACGGGGTGCGCGGCTGTGTCGCCGTCGAACGGGGGCCCGAGGTCTACTGCCTCGAATCCGTCGATCTGGAGCTCGTGAGCAACGGAACCGTCACTGACGTCGCGGACATCCGGGTCGACGCCACGGCCCCCCTCGGAGACCGCGATGGTCGGCCAGTGGTGCGTCTCGTGACGGCGGCAGCGGAACCTGGGCGGGACCTCACCTGGCCCTACGCCGAGCGCTCGCTGGAGCCGGCGCCCTCGGCGTCGATCGATGTGCCGCTGATCCCCTATCACGACTGGGCGGAACGAGGCCCTTCGACCATGCGCGTGTGGTTGCCAGTGGCCACACAGCCGAGCCAGGCGGTCACCACCCAATAGCAGGACTCGGAGGCATCATGGACGAGGAGATCGGAACCGTGAACAGCATCAGGTGCGGCGTCGCGCCACGAACCCGCGGACCGTTGCGTCGGCTCCGCGGCGCGATCGCCGCGGCGGCGGTGGCCGGGCTCGTCGCCGGCGGCATGGTCGGCGTCGCCACACCGGCCTACGCCGCCGACTCGTACACCTTCACCAACACCCGCAATCCGATCCTCGGAGACGGCAGCTACTACTCCGCCGACCCGGCGCCCGTGGTCGTGCCGGCCGGCTCCCCCGGCAACGACAGCGGCAAGGACCAGCTCTACATCTACACGGGCCACGACCAGGCCGGACCGTCCACCAATGACTTCGTCATGAACGAGTGGGGCGCCTTCCGGACCACCGACGTCGCCTCCGGGCAGTGGACCCACTTTCCCTCGTTGGCGCGTCCGGAGACGGTCTTTGCCTGGGCGAGCCCGGGACGCGCCTACGCGGGGCAGATGATCCAGGGCGTGGACGGTCGCTACTACTGGTACCTGCCCGTCTTTGAGCGCAACAGCCCGGCGGCCGACAAGTTCGCCATCGGGTTGGCCGTCGCCGACAGCCCGACCGGACCGTGGAGCGACTACGTGGGCGGACCGCTGATCTCCCAGCGGGCGCCCACGACGAACAACATCCAGAACATCGACCCGACGGTCCTCATCGACGGTGTGGCTCCCAACCAGCGGGTGTACGTCTACTGGGGCACGTTCGGCCAGTTGCGGATGCTCGAGTTCGGGCAGGACATGAAAACGCCGGTCGGCACCCAGCGCTCCGTCACCGGCCTGACCGGCTTCTTCGAGGCACCCTGGATCTTCAAGCGGAACGGCACCTACTACCTGGCGTACGCCGGGAACAACGCCGGCCCGACCTCGGCGTGCACCCCGGCGAACTACCACGCCTGCATCGCCTACGCGACGGCGTCGTCGCCCACAGGGCCGTGGACCTACCGGGGGACCATGCTCCGGCCGGTCTCCTCGACGACGAGCCACCCGGGAATCCTCGAGTTCAACGGCCAGTGGTACCTGACGTACCACACCGCCGACGCCGTGGGCGGCGGCCACTTCCGCCGGTCGGTCGCCATCGACCGGGTCGAGTGGGACGACACGCAGACCCCGCCGCGGATCAAGCTGGTCACGCCGACGCCGGTCAAGGGACGGGACCTCTCGCCCCGGGCGAACATCGCCCAGGAGGCGAAGGTGACCGTCTCCAACGAGCCCGTCCCGACCCAGTACTGGGCGAAGGCGCTCAACGACGAGATCGTCCGGTCGAACCCGCTTCCGCCGGACATGTGGGGGACGTGGACCGGCAACAACCCACCGCAGCAGTGGGTGCAGTACACGTGGGACCAGCCGATGCGAATCTCCGGATCGCAGATCGACTTCTGGAACGACCAGGCGCAGGGCACCGGCGTCGGCGTCGCGGCACCCGCCCGCTGGCGCATCCAGTACTGGAACCTCGCCACCGGGCAGTGGGCCGACGTACCGAACCCGACCGGCTACCCGACCAGCACGCAGGGCTTCCAGAACACGACGTTCGACCCGGTGACCACCACGCAGGTTCGCGCCATCTTCGACGGGTCGACCAACGGCAGCACCTACTCGGCGGTCGCGGTCGAGGAGTGGAAGATCCTCGCGGGCCAGCCGCAGTCCGTCACACCACCGCCGATGACGGTCGAGGTGGGCGAGGTGGACCTGCCCGGCGCTGTCCCGGTCGCGTTCGGCAGCGAAACGCTGCAGGTGCCGGTCTTCTGGGACCCGGTGACGCCGGAGCAGGTCGCCAGCCCCGGCAACTTCACCATCCACGGCACGGTGCTCGGCTATGCCGCCGAACGCGTCTCCGCGCCGGTCACCGTCATCTCACCCGGCGACACCGAGGGCGACGTGACCGCCCCGACCCTGACGCTCACGCCGACCGGCAGCACCGGCACCGCCGGCTGGTTCCGCTCCACCGTGCGGGTGCGGGTCTCCGGCATCGACGATCGTGGCGGGCGGATGAGCATCGGATCGCGGGTGGACGGCGGCGAGCCGGCCGTCGCCACCGACGTGCGGTACACCGACGTCACCGTCGCCGGAGACGGACATCACACGGTCACGGCAACGGCCACCGACCGCGCGGGCAACGTCTCGGCGGCCAAGAGCCTCGCCATACGGATCGACGCCACCGCGCCGGTCAGCACGGGCACCGTGGACAGCGCCACCCGCACGGTCCGGGTGACCGTGAGCGACGCGACCTCCGGCGTCGCCCGCGTCGAGTACTCCGTCGACACCGGGGAGTGGAAAACCTACACCGGCCCGATCGAGGCACCGGACTGGAACAAGCACACCGTGTCGTTCCGCGCGACCGACGTGGCGGGCAACCTGGAGACCGCCAAGACGGTCACCATCCCGGCGGACCTGTCCGGGCCGCTCAGCGGCAACATCGCGCCGGTCGCGACGCCGTCGGCCTCCTACACCGCCGGTTGGAACAGTGTCACCGCGCTCAACGACGGCGCCGACCCGACGAACCCGGGCCAGGCGCAGCTCTGGGGTACCTGGTCCGGCGATCGTCCGGCGACCCAGTGGGTCCAGTACGACTGGTCTCGTCCCGTGCGGATCACCGGAACGGAGCTGAAGTTCTGGCGGGACTCCAACCGCGGCAGCGGCGAGGGCGTCGCCGAGCCCGACGGGTGGGTGCTGCAGTACTGGGACGAGGTCGCCTCCGCTTGGCTCGACGTGACCGGCCCAGCCAGGTATGGCACGAGCACCACGGCGTTCAACACGGTCACCTTCGACGCCGTCACCACGCCGCGGGTGCGGGCCACGATCCGGGCCAACGGCAACGGCACCACCTGGTCCGCGGTCGCGATCACGGACTGGCGGGTCTTCGCCGACGATCCGGGGGACACGGTTCCCCCGACGACGACGGTGGCCTGGTCGCCGGCGGAGCCGGACGGCGGTCAGGGGTGGTACCGGACGGTCCCGTCCTTCACGCTCGCCGCGAAGGACACGTTCGGCGTGGCCGGCAGCCAGTACCGCCTGGACGGCGGTGAGTGGACAACCTACCCAGGTACGTCCGTCCGTGTCGAGCAGCAAGGCACCCACCAGGTGGAGTTCCGCTCGACCGACCGCCGCGGCAACGTCGAGGAGCCGAAGTCGGCAACGGTCAAGGTCGACACCGTCGCTCCGACCGCAACCTTCGACTCCACCGTCGGGCTCGTCTACTTCGGCGCGAGCCCACCGGCCCTCACGTGCACCGCGGGCGACGCCACCTCCGGTGCGGCGGGCTGCGTCGTGAGCGGCTACAGCACCGCGGTCGGGACGCACACCGTAACGGCGACGGCTACCGATGTCGCGGGCAACACAGGCACGGCTAGCCAGACGTACACGGTTCTGCCGTGGACCGCCAAGGGGTTCTACCAGCCGGTCGACATGGACGGGGTGGTCAACACGGTCAAGGCCGGCAGCACCGTACCCATGAAGTTCGAGCTGTTCGCGGCCAACGAGATCACCGACACCAGCGCCGTGACGATGAGCGCGAAGGCGGTCAGCTGCTCCACCTCGGCCGGCACCGACGACATCGAGGTCGTCGCCTCCGGCTCCACCGCCCTGCGCTACGACACCACCGGCGGGCAGTTCGTCTACAACTGGAAGACGCCCGCCACACCCGGCGCCTGCTACGCGGTCACCGCGGCGACAGCCGACGGGACCAGCTTCACCGCACTGTTCGAACTCCGATGACGGCGAGCTGACGGCCAGCGGAGGGGCTGCCCCCGGCAGCCCCTCCGCTGGTTTCTGTGCCAGGTAGCCGGTCAGCCTTCCAGTTCTCGCTGCGCCTGGGCGGCGCCGACAAGGATCGCCTGCCGTTGCTGCCGGGTGTGGCGGCCGGCCGCGAGCCACTCGCTCGAGATCTCCTCCACCCGGCGGACGAACTGACCGTGGTTGGCGAACGGCGCCGCCTCCCAGACCCGATCCAGGAAGGTCTCACCGTCTGCGTCGCGAATGCGGTCGTTCGGCACGCCCGTGTTGATCGACCCGAACACGACCTCCGGTTCCACTCGCTTCACATACGGGTGGTAGGAGTTGAATTCACCGGGAACCGGGTCGGAGATGTAGTACGGGGCGAGGGTGTAACCGTGCGTCGTGAAATGCATCGGCACGTTGGTCGGCGCAATGGCGGCGGCGAGATCCCCGTCGAGCTTGAGATCCTTGTAGAAGCTGAACTCCCGGTAGCTCGGGGTGCTGTCGCGAACGATCATGAGGGTCGGCCCGTAGAGGATGGACTGGACAGCCTTGTCATCGAGCGCCATTTCCGCTCGGAAGTTCAGGGGCATCGAGACGTCGATGGTGTCCCCCGCCGCCCATTGCCGGTCCAGGGTGACGTACGTGCCAGGTGCGGCGTCGACGGCCTGGCGGTCCCCGTTGACCGTCACCGTGTAGCCCTGCCGGGCCCAGGACGGCACCCGGAGTTTGATCTTCAGTCGACCGCCGCCCTGGTCGAACCTCAACCGGGTGGCGCCCTGAGTCGGATAGGCCGTCTCCTGGGTGATGACGAATCCTCGGCCCGGCCAGGTGAGCGTGGACGCGATGAAGAGGTTGACGTAGAGCGTGGACTCGTCGGCCGACTGGAAGTAGATCGACTCCTGGTACTTGGTGTGGCTTTCCAGGCCGGTCCCGTTGCAGCAGCTGCCGTTTCCGCCGTACCTGCTGTATTCGATGACGCTGCCGATCCTCCGCGACCTGCCCGGCCACATGTTCTGGTGATAGGTCACCTCGGTGCTGGTGACGCTGTCGATGTCCCGCCGCGAGCTCAGGATCTGGTTGTGGAGGGCCTTCTCGTAGTAGTCCATGTACGCCGGATTCTGGTCGTGGAAGAACAGGTTTCTCGTCAGCCGGAGCATGTTGTACGCGCAGCACGTTTCGGCGTGCCGCGGATCGGACGATGAGGTGAATCCGGAGGTGATCGAACCGCGCTGGCGGAAGTGCTCGCTTCGGCCCGCGCCGCCGTTGCTGAAGATGCGGTGCGGAACGACCATGGACCAGAAGTTCTTGGCCGCCGTGTGGTAATCGGCGTCGTCGGTCTGCTCGAAGATCCGCAGGTATCCGATGTTCGGAGCCATGTACTGGTTGGCGTGACGTCCGTTCAGTTCGTCCCGTTCCGCGATCGAGGCGTCGAACAGCGTGGCGAAGGTGAACGCCTTCGCCGTGGCGAGGTAGCGGGCCTTTTGATCCTGGTTGGGCGCGAGCGCCGAGAGCTCCGCCATCACCTCGTTCATCGACCCGGCCTCGCCCGCGCTGTAGATGTCCCACATGCGGTTCAGGTCGTCCCGGCTGATGCGACTCAGTCGCTCGTGGGCCCAGTCACCCATCCTGAACGCGATCTCGAGAGCCTCCTCGTTGCCGGTCAGGTCGTGGGCGTTCAGCAGGCCTCTCATGATCTTGTGACAGGTGTACCAGGGGGCCCAGACGGCGTTCGGGCCGCTGTTCGGTTGGAAGGTGGGCGGTTCGAGCCGGACGAACTGGCCCTCCGGGAACGCCGCCAGGAAGCCGGGGTAGCCGGTGCCGATGATGCGCGCGTCGAGATGGTTCGCCGAGTAGTCGACGGCCGTTTCGCCCTCGTCCTCGAAGCGGTACCACGCCACCAGGTCCGACGGGGCCGGCGACGGCGTGCCGTCCGAGTTGAGTTCCTGGACCTCCGCCGGGTCGAGCGCCCGTCGGTAGATCCGGAAGTCGTCGACAGTAGCGTTGAGGAAGGGATCGTTGTTGTTCTGGGATCGTCCGATCCAGTTGTTGACCGTCCGCACCAGCGTGGCGGGGGTCAGGGCGAGAACGTTGGTAGCAGCCTCGACCCCGTTGATGTAGAGCCGGCCGACGCCCGTTGCGGCAAGCGATACCGCCAGATGTGTCCACTCGCCGACGGGCACCGTTGTACCGCTGGTGATCTGCTGCTCGTTGGCGCTGCCGGCGTTGGTGATGGCGAACCGCGGGCCTCCGCTGTCGTTCGCTGTCAGGGACAGGTAGGAGTTGGAGCTGGCGCCAAGGTGGCAGATCCTGGCCCCGTTCTGTGCCAATGCGAGGTTCACCCAGACGGCGATGGTGAGCTCGGTGACGCCGTCGAGAATCCCCGGCGGTAGCAGCACGTACTGGTTGGGGTGCGGGTCACCGAGCCGGACTGCCTTGCCGGACCTGCCCGGCACCCGGCCGAGTTCCCGCTTGTCCAGTTCCCGCTGGGCCTTGCCGAGTTCCTCGACGAGGTAGTCGAGCTTGTCGAGGAAAATGTCCTCGCCGGTGGCGGCGTAGGCCTGGGCGAGCATCGTCAGGTAGTGACCGGTGAAGTGGCCGCGCAGCAGGTGCCGCGGGGTGTCCCAACCGCCGGGGTAGGTGCCGGGAGCGGGAAGACCCGCGTTGGCGCGGAACAGGTTCAGCATCCGGTCGGGCCCGTCGAAGATGCCTCCCGTGCCCGGGTAGTTTCGGGCGTAGTTGAGCATTCGGTCGCGCTTCTGCTGGAAGATGCCCTCACGCAGCGCCACCTGGTTGAGCGCGAACGGCTTGACCGACCAGTTCGGGCCAACCCAGCCGGGTCGGGGGACGGCCGCGGCCGGGCTTGCGGCGGAACCTGCCCCTTGCGCGGCCGTAACCGGGAGCACCGACGCTACCGCTGGGGCCGTGGCGGCCACCGCGCCGAGGCGCAGGGCCGTCCGGCGGGAGAACTGCTTGCTCATCTCACACTCCTAACGGGTGCACAGCCCCGCGACGACTGCCAGGGAGACAGCCTGCCCGGCGGCCTGACCGATCCGGTCGGTCAGGCCGCCGTCAGGCTCAGGGGCATCGGCTACGGGGCGAGTTCCTTGCCTGCCCGGGCCGCGTTCGAGACCACGAGGTCCTTCTCCGCGTCGGTGAAGACCCCGGCACCGACGAACGCCTCGGCGGTGCGGGCGACGGCCGAGACGAACTCGCCGTGGCTGGCGAAGGGCGCCTGGTCCCAGACCAGGTCGAGGAAGGCCGGACCGTCGTTACCGGGCGACGGAATGCCCGCCACGGGGACGTCGTAGTTCGGCAGCCTGTCGTTCCGCTTGCGGTTCGGCACGCCCGTGTCGATGGACCCGAACACGATCGTCGGCTCGACCCGGCGGAAGTACGACGAGACGGCCTGCGAATCGCTGATGTAGTACGGCCGCAGGGTGAGATCGTGCGTGGTGAAGATCATGTCACCAGCGGCGGTGGTGCTCGCGTGCGTGATCGCCGAGCGGGCGTAGTCGCCGTCCCGCTTCAGGTAACGGTAGAGGGACAGCTCGCGGTAGCTGCCGCCCCCCGGGTTGCCCACGATCTGCAGCACGACGGGACCCCAGAAGACCCCCTGGGTGTCAGGGCGGTCCAGGGCCCGCTCGATCCGGATGCTGAACGGCATCCGGATCTCGACGGTGTCGCCGGGCGACCACGTCCGGCTCAACGTCAGGTAGCTGCCCGGCTTGGCGTCGACCTCGACGGAAGCGCCGTTGATCGAGACGAAGAAGCCCTTCTCCACCCAGCCCGGTACGCGCACCTTGAGGTCGAGCCGGCCGCTGCCGTTCACGACCAGCTTCGTGCGGTCGCTTCTGGGGTAGCTCGTCTCCTGGGTGACGGTGAAGCCCTTCTCGGCCCAGGTCAGCGTCGACGGCACGAACAGGTTGACCCACAGGGCGCTGCCGTCGGCGGACTTGAAGTAGATCGTGTCCTGGTACTTCGTGTGGTTTTCCAGACCGGTCCCGCCGCAGCAGGTACCGGTGTTGCCGTAGCTGCGGGTGGCACCCGGGGTCAACGGCTGGAAGTAGGTGACCTGCGGGTTGCTGACGCTGGATGAGTCGGCCCGCGAGCCGGCGATCTGGTTGATCAGGCCGCGCTCGTAGTAGTCCATGTACGCTGGGTCGTGCTCGTGCAGGAAGAGGTTACGCGCCAGCTTGCCCAAGTTGTACGCGCTGCAGGTTTCCGCACCGCCCTGGGCGATCGAGTTCGCGATGTTGTCCCGGTTCTGGAACATCTCGATGTTGTTGTTGGAGCCGGGGAAGTTGCCGCCCGTGCCGCCGCTCACGTACATGCGGTGCGGGACGATCATCTTGAAGAAGTTCTTGGCGGCCTGGAAGTACTCAGGGTCCGCGCTGTGCTCGTAGACGCGCATGTATCCGACGAACTGCGGGACGTGCTGGTTGACGTGCAGCCGATCCGGGCGGCGCCGGCCAGGACGCGTCTGCGGCGTCGTGACCAGGATGTCGCGGTTCTCCACGCAGGCCTGGAACAGCGACTCCCGGTTGTCGAAGCACTTGGCGGTCTCCAGGTGCTTCGCGTCGCCGGTGAGCTGGTAGATCTCCGGGAACACCTCGTTCGCGCCGCCGGACTCGCCGGCGATGTAGAGATCCCACATGTAGTTCAGGTTGTCCCGGGTGATCGGACCCGTGTAGTTCGGGTGGTTCTTGTCCCCGACGGTCAGCGCGAGGTGAGCCCAGTTGGCCATCTTGACGACCACATCGAGCGCCTTCTGGTTGCCCGTGTGGTAGTAGGCGTCGAGCAGCCCGCGCATGATCTTGTGCTGGGTGTACCAGGGGGCCCAGGTGTTGGTGTCCTTGTTGCCGCCGTAGACCGCCCACCTGGGCGGGCCGAGGCGGAGCACCGTGTCCTCCGGCAGAGCCCCCAGGTAACCGGGGTGGGTCGGGATCCACAGCTTGCCCGTGTCCTGGTTCACCACGACGCCGGCGTCGCGGCCGTTGGGCGACGCGTCCTTGAGGACGGTGCCACCGTCCTCGTCGCACCGGTACCACGCAATCGTCCCGCCGCTCGTGCTGCCGGCCGGCGAGTCGAGCAGCGACCGGACCTCCTGCTGGCTCAGGGCCCGGTCGAAGACGTGGAACTCGTCGATGGTCGCGTCCAGCAACGGGTCGCCGTACTGCGACCGCCCGATCCACCGGTTGCCCGGATTTCCCAGGTTGGACGGGTTGAGGGTCATGTTCGAGTTCGTGCCGGCCTCTTCGCCGTTCACGTACAGCGTGCCGGTGTTCCGCGAGAGGGTGACGGCCAGGTGGACCCACTGGTTCGTCGGCAGCGCCGCGTTGCCGTTGATCTGCTGCTCCCCTCCGGAGCCGCCGACCGTGATGGCGAACCGCGGCACGTTGCCGGTGACGCCGGCGCGCGGGGTCAGGAACATGTTGACCGTCGAGTTCTGGCCGAAGTCGAACAGCCGGCTCCAGCTCTGGGTGGACCCGAGGTTCACCCAGGTGGCGAAGGTGAAGTCGGTGAGCTGGCTGATCGCTTCCTGAGGCAGGGTCACGTACTGCGCGGCGCTCCCGCCGTTCAGCCGGAGCGCGTTGCCGAACTTGCCCGGCACCCGGCCGACCTGCGGCTGCTGCGGCTCCTGCGGGTCCTCGCCCGAGCCATCGCCCATCCGGGCGGTAATCGCGTCCTGGCAGGTGGCGAGCTCGTCGACCATCCAGTCGAGCTTGGTCTTGAAGATCGGCTCGCGCTGATCGGCGTAGGCCTGCGCCAGAGCCGTCATGAAGTGGCCGGCCCAGTGGCCGCTGAGCAGCCCGCCGTCCTCCCAGCCGCCGGGGACAGCGACACCGGCAGGGTTCGGCCGGCTGGCCTGGTTGTTGAACAGCACGAGGAAGCGGCGCTGGTCGTACTGCCGGAGGAAGTTCTTCATCCGGTCCCGCTTCTCCTGGAACAGGCCGTCGCCCAGCCGCACATCGCCGAGCTGGAACGGCCGGACCGGGGCGGTACCGCCGGGACCGGGGTCGGGTGAGGTCAGGTTGAGCGCGGCCGGTCCGGTCGCTGTTTCGGCTTCGGGCGCTGCGTACGCAACCGTCGCCGGCAGAGCGGCGGAGGAGGCGACCGCAGCCACACCGGCCGCCGACGCCTGCAGAAGTTGGCGCCGATTGACGGAGAGCTTGTCGGATTGGGCCACTTTTGAATCAGTCCTTCCACGTGGGTGTCTGGGCCAGGTCGCCTGTCCAGACGGCCGATGGCGGCATCTCCATGGGCAGGGTGAGTCGGTTGCGTGCGGCGCACGTTCACGTGCGGCGTGCTGGTCCGGTTAGGACCGTCGATAAGCGACTGGCGGCAGGCGTCCAGGATCGGTCGATGTTTGAAGTGTGAGCGTTAACAAACCCGGCCGTCAATCCCCTACGCGTGAGTAGATCCGTGGATTGACACGTCTCCGAAACATACATATGTTAGCGCTCACCTTCGTGGGCGAAGCGGCGCTCGAGGTTGCCCTGCCCTGCTCGGCCACCGGGTTCGGCCGGGCCGGAAGGTCCGAAGTGCACCGGCCCGGCGGCTATGACCGCGTGGGTTTCCTGAGCAAGGAGGCGGTGTGGCCGCGTTTGGCATGTCCGAGTTGTGGGATCCGGTAGTGCGCCGTGATCCGCACCCGTTCTACGACCGGGTACGAGCCAGCGGGCGACCCGTCCTCCAGATCGATCCGGCGGGTAACGGGTTCTGGGTGGTGGTCGGGTATGCCGATGTCCTCACCGGACTGCGCCACCCGGCGATCGGGCACGAGATCCACCGCCATTGCCCCGGCTTGCCTGAGCCGGCTTCGCACCACCTGCCCGACGTGGCGAGAATCGAGTCCCGCCAGCTCATCAACCTCGATCCGCCCGACCACACCCGACTGCGGGGTCTGGTCAGCGGCGGCTTCACCTCGCGCGCAGTGGCGCGCCTCGAGCCGTGGATCGGCGACCTTGCCGACCGGTTGGTCACGGACGCGCGCCGGCGTGGGCGCATCGACGGGATAACGCACCTCGCCGACCCGGTGCCGGTCAACGTCATCGCGGAGCTGGTCGGCATTCCGGAGCCGGACCGACCGCGCTTCCGGGCCTGGTCCGCCGCGATCGTGTCGGCCAGCCCGGAGGGCCCGGCGGCCACCCTCGAATTCGGGGCGTACCTCGATGAGCTGGCCGCCCGGCGCCGGGTGGCGCCGGAAGACGACCTGATATCCGACCTGGTGACACGGGCGGACCAGGACGACCAGCTCGACCGCGACGAGTTGGTGGCCCTGGTGCAGCTGCTGCTCATCGCCGGTCAGGAAACGACCGTCGACCTGATCGTCAACGGGATCCGCCTCCTGCTCACGCACCCCGAACAGTGGCAGGCGTTGCGGGAGGATCCGTCGCTGGCGGCCGCGGTGGTCGAGGAGACACTGCGGTTCCGGGGACCGGTGGAGATCGTTCCACCCCGGTTCACGTTTCAGGACGTCGAGCTGGCCGGCGGGCTGATCCCGGCGTACGACCGGGTGGGGTTGTCGTTGTGGGGAGCCAACCGGGACCCCGCGGTGTTCGACCGACCGCACGTTTTCGACATCCACCGGCCCGACGTTCGCCGGCACATCGCCTTCGGCTACGGGATCCACTTCTGCCTCGGGGCACACCTGGCTCGGATGGAGAGCCGGATCATGTTCGAGCGGATCGCGCGGCACCTTCCGGGTCTTCGGCTCGCGGTCGACCCGGTCGACCTCGACGCCTTCCGGCTGCACCACAGCGGGCTACCGCTGCACGTCTGAGGTCGACAGGGCGACTCCGTCACTCTGCCGGAGCAGCCTGTCGTCACGTCCGATCAGCGTGCCGTCGAGGCGGCTACCGGTGTAGACCTGCAGCGACGACTGGTCGGTACCGACCTCCAGCCGGTCCCACTCCGCCGCTCGCCCGGCGGACCGGGCTTCGCGTGGGGCTGGCGGTCAGGGCTCGTGGTAGCCGGCCCAGGAGCCGCGAACGTGGCCGATGTGGCGTCGCATCAGCTCGGCCACCTTCGGCGCGTCGCCGGCCACCACCAGATCGACGATCTGCTCGTGCTCGGCGGCCGAACGCCCCAGCTCGCCACGCTCGGCGAGCCCTTGCAGGCCGT
This sequence comes from Micromonospora halotolerans, assembly GCF_032108445.1. Taxonomy (NCBI): domain Bacteria; kingdom Bacillati; phylum Actinomycetota; class Actinomycetes; order Micromonosporales; family Micromonosporaceae; genus Micromonospora; species Micromonospora halotolerans. The sequence goes on from NZ_CP134876.1 coordinate 6,067,122, forward strand.
ACAGGCGGCTGCGGGCCCGTAGGTTCCCCACCACGTCGATGAGATGGCGGTTTCCGGCGAGGGCGAGCAATGAGAGATGGAAACGCCGGTCGACCTCGACGTAGCCGATCAGGTCGCCGGTCTCGGCGAGCCGCTCCACCTCCCTCGCCAGCGGACGCAGCTCCTCGACCGCCGCCCGGGTGGGCTCGTTGATGGCCCGGGCGATCTCGGCCACGGTGGGCACCTCAATCAGTGTGCGCAGCGAAGTGATCTCGTCCAGGTCCCGGTCACTGAGCTCCTTGACCCGGAAGCCCTTGTTTCGAACGATCGTGACCAGTTCCTCGTTGGCGAGGTCGAGCATCGCTTCGCGCACCGGCGTGGCGGAGACACCGAACTGCTCCGCGAGGGTCGGCGCGGAGTACAACACGCCGGGTCGCATCTGTCCCGTGATGACCGCGCCCCGCAGGATGTGGGCGATCTCCTGCCGAAGGTTGGGCCGGCCGCCGAACTGCGGCAGAGAGAGGGCGTCCGGGGCCAGGGGCCCGGTCGCGGTGTCACCCCTTGTCTCCTTCATCGCAGCGCAAATCCCAGTCCGACGGGGTCGTTGGCCTCAAGAACGAAATGGTGTTCACCAGTTCGGTAGGCCATCCCCCGCACCTCCGAAACGTAGGCCGGGCGGCCTTCTGCTTCCAACTCTTGCACGACGCGGCCCAGGAACCGTGTTCCGACCACCGAGTCGTGCGTTAGCACCTGGTCAGGGGCGAGTTGCCCCGATGATGCTAGCAGCGCGACCCGCGCGGAGGTGCCTGACCCACACGGCGACCGGTCGACCTCACCGTCGGCGAACACGGTGATGTTGCGCTGGTGTGGGCCGTCGGACCGTCGGCCGAGATCCTCGAACAGAATTGTGCCGTAGATACCGTCAAGCCGCGGTTCGCTCGGATGCCGGGCCCATTCGGTCCCGTTGAGTTTCCATTTGATTTCGCGGCCGAGCGCCAGCAGATCACCGTAATGCTCGGGGTCGACCGACAGCCCGAGGACCGAGGCGTCGACGGAGGCGTAAATCGCCCCACCGTAGCTGATGTCCGCGCGCACCGGGCCCCGGCTGGTGTTCACGGCGATGCCTTGACCCAGAACGTACGCGGGCACGTTGCGGAAGCTGACGCCCCTGACCTCCCCGGCCACGCAGGAGACGGTGGCCGTGACGCGACCTGACGGTACGTCGATCACCACGTCGGTCTCCCCGTCCGGGGCGGCGTCCACGAGCCTGCTCCGGACCGCCCACGCACCCAGCGCGATGGTGCCGTGTCCGCACGCCGTCGAGTAGCCGTCCTTGTGCCAGAACAGCACCCCGAAGTGGGCGCCCTCGTCGTCCGGTGGCACGACGAAGCAGCCGTACATGTCGGCGTGGCCACGAGGTTCGTTGACCAGGAGCCGGCGCACCGCGTCGACGTGTTCATCGCGCTGGGCGTGTTCGCGCCGTTCCAGCACGGTGCTGCCGGGAATCTCCGGGACGCCTTCGGTGACGATGCGGAACGGCTCTCCCGCCGTGTGGTAGTCGGTGGCACGAATGTCTTGCATCGCCTCAGGCCCCCAGGTACGCCTCGACCACGCGGGAGTCGCGCGCGAGTTCGCGGGCCGCTCCCTGCAGGGTGATCACACCGTTCTCCACCACGTACGCGCGGTGCGCGATCTTGAGCGCGGCCCGGGCGTTCTGCTCGACGAGCAGCACCGAGGTGCCGTCGGCGTTGATCTGGCGGATCAGCTTCATGATCTGGGCCACCACGAGTGGCGCGAGCCCCATCGAGGGCTCGTCCAGCATCAGCAGCTTGGGCCCGGAGACCAGCGCGCGACCGACGGCGAGCATCTGCTGCTCGCCGCCGGACAGGTTCCCGCCCTGCTGGTTGCGCCGCTCGGCGAGCCGCGGCAGCAGGGAGTAGACCTCGTCGATCCGGCGGCTGACCACGGCCTTGTCGTTGACCAGGTAGCCGCCGAGTTGCAGGTTCTCGTGGACGGTCAGCCGGGAGAAGATGCGGCGTCCCTCCGGCACGTGCACCACCCCGGCGCCGACGATCTCCCACGGCTTGGCCTTGGTGATGTCCCTGCCGAACGCGCGCACGGTGCCGCCGGTGGACCGCACCACCCCGGAAACGGTGGCGAGCGTGCTGGTCTTGCCCGCGCCGTTGTTGCCGAGCAGCGTGATGATCTCGCCCTCACCGACGGTCAGGGTCAGCCCCCGGAGGGCGTGGACGCGGCCGTAGTGGACGTCGAGACCGTCGATTTCGAGGGCACAGCGGCCGGCGGCGTCACTCATGGCTCATCATCTCCTCGCTGGTGTCCTCCTCGTCGTCGTCCTTGCCGAGGTACGCCTCGATCACGGCCGGGTCGCGGCGTACCTCCTCGGGAGTGCCGTCGGCGATCTCCCGGCCGAAGTTCAGCACGACGACCCGGCGCGACACCTGCATGACGAGGTCCATGTCGTGCTCGATGAGCACGATGGCGATGCCGAGCGCACTGATGCGCTGCAGCAGATCGAGTAGCTCGCCCTTCTCGCCGTAGTTGAGGCCTGCGGCGGGCTCGTCCAGCAGAAGCACCTTGGGCCCGCGGGCGAGGGCGCGGGCGATCTCGACGCGCCGCTGCTCGCCGTACGGAAGGTTCCGCGCCAGGCCACCGCGGTCGCCGCGCAGGCCCACGAAGTCGAGCCACCGATTGGCCTCGTCGGTCGCCTCCCGTTCCGAGCGCCGGAACCGCGGCGTGTGCAGGAGCGCGTCGAGGGCGTTCTGCCGCAGCCGCAGGTGCATCCCGGCGCGGACGTTGTCGAGCACCGTCAGCTCACCGAACAGGCGCAGGTTCTGGAAGGTGCGCGACGCCCCCCGGGCCGCGATCGCGGATGGCCGCAGGCCGGTGATGTCCGCACCGTGCAGCGTGATCGAGCCGCCGGTGGGCTTGTAGAAGCCCGTGATGCAGTTGAACGCGCTGGTCTTGCCGGCACCGTTGGGACCGACGAGCGAGAGGACGTCGCCTTCGTAGACCTGGAAGGTCAGCCCGTCGACGGCCTTCACCCCGCCGAAGTCCAGGTGCAGGTCCTGCACCCGCAGGAGCGGTACGGACTCTCGCGTGCTCACGGCACTACCTCCTTGGCCTCGCGCACGTCATGCTCCTCGGCCTTGCGCTGGTCGCGCCGGGACTGCCGTTCCACGGCCCGCGCCGGCCACAGCCCCTGCCGACGGAAGATCATCACGATGATGAGCAGGATCCCGAACACGAAGTACCGGTAGTCCGCGACCTCCCGGAGAAGCTCGGGCAGCACGCTGATGAAGATGGCGCCGAGCACGACGCCGGGCGTCGAGCCCATGCCACCGAGCACGACGGCCATCAGGATGAGGGCCGACCACAGGAAGGTGAAGCTCGGTGGGGAGATGGCGGACAGCTGGGCGCCGAAGAGGATGCCGGCGAGGCCACCCCAGATGGCACCGCCGATGTAGGCGGCGAGCTTCACCCGGTACGTGTTGATGCCCATGGCCTCGGCGGCGTCCTCGTCCTCGCGGATGAACCGCCAGGCGCGGCCGAGCCGGCTGCGGCCGAGCCGCGCCGCGCCGAGGACGGCCAGGGCGACGACCACCACACAGGTGTAGTAGAGGCCGACGGGGCCGCTCAGGTCGACCCCGAGCAGCATGATGCCGGGGATCCCGTAGATGCCGGACGGCCCACCGGTGATGGTGAGGTTGTTCGCCGTGATGCGGATGATCTCCCCGAAGCCGAGGGTCACGATCGCCAGGTAGTCGCTGCGCAGCCGCAGGGTGGGTCCACCGATCACGATGCCCGCGACCACCGCCGCGACGATGACGACGGGCACCGTGGCCAGCAGCGGCCAGCCGTACCTGGTGGCGAGGACGCCGCTGACGTAGGCGCCGATGGCGAAGAACGCGGCGTACCCGAGGTCGAGCAGGCCGCAGTAGCCGACGACGATGTTGAGGCCGACCGCGAGCATCACGAACAGCAGCGCGGAGGTCATCACCGACAGGGCGTAGTTGGTGGCGGTGATGAACGGCACCAGCAACGCGACGGCCAGTCCGACCAGGCCGAGGTAGCGGTTCTGCTGGATGCGGTCGAAGAGTGCACGGGCGCGGGCAGGTGACGTGGCGAGGTTGGTGGTCATCAGACACGCTCCGTAACGCGCTCGCCGAGGATGCCGGTCGGGCGGAGCGTGAGGAAGATGATGAGGAAGGTGAAGGCGAAGACATCGCGCCACTGCCCGCCGATCCAGGCGGTGCCGATCGACTCGAGCAGGCCGAGCGCCAGGCCGCCGAGCATCGCGCCCTTGATGTTGCCGATGCCGCCGATGACGGCCGCGGTGAACGCCTTGAGCCCGATGATGAACCCCATCAGGAAGTCGATCTTCCCGTAGTAGCCGCCGGCCATCACGCCGGCGGCGCCGGCGAGGGCGGAGCCGATGAAGAAGGTGCGGGCGATGACGGCGTCGACGTTGATGCCCATGTACAGGGCCGCCGTCGGGTCCTGGGAGATGGCGCGCATGGCCCGCCCGGTCTCGGTCCCCATGACGAGCCACTGGAGGCCGGCCATCAGCAGGATCGCGATCAGGATGAGACTGGCCTGCTGGATGGTGATGCGGGCGCCGAGCAGATTGACCGAGTCGCCCGCCAGCCGGACCGGGTAGACCTCGGGGTTGGGCCCGGCCAGCAGGCGCATCCCGTACTCGAGCGCGAACGAGGCGCCCACCGCGGTGATCAGTACGGAGAGCCGGGGCGCGCCGCGCAGGGGACGGTAGGCGACCCGCTCGAGCAGCAGGCCGGCCGTTCCGGTCACCAGCATCGCGATGATCAGGACGATGAGCAGCGCCACGAAGCCGAGGCCGGTCGCCAGGCCGCCGGCGACGCTCAGGACGCCGAAACCGACGAACGCACCGAGCATGTACAGGTCGCCGTGGGCGAAGTTGAGGAGCCTGATGATGCCGTACACCATCGTGTAGCCCAGGGCGACCAGGGCGTAGAACGATCCGACGAAGAGACCGTTCCAGAGAAGTTGGGTCATGGGAGCCCTCCGGGGAACGCCCGGCGGCGCGCTCCTGGGAGGGCGCCGCCGGGAGCAGGCGATCTACTGCAGGGTGTCCTTGAGGACGATCTTGCCCTTCTCCACCGTGAGGATCTGGAAGCCACCGCTGGAGAGCGTGTGGTCGGGCGTGAACTTCAGCGGCCCGGAGAACAGCTGAAGACCGTCGATCCCCTCGAGTGCCTTGATGACGGCGTCGCCGTCGGTCGAGCCGGCCTGCTTGACCGCCTCGGCGGCCACCCGCACCGCGTCGTAGGCCTGGGTGGAGTACGGACCGGGGGCGGCGCCGAACTTGCTCTTGTAGTCCGCGATCCACTTGTCGGCGCCCTGGATCGTCTCCGGGGTCTGCGTCATGGTGGCGAAGACGCCTTCGGCGGCCTCGGAGCCGGCGATGTCCACCAGCTTCTGGTCGACCGACCCGTCGGCGACCATGACCTTGCCGGTGTAGCCCGCCTGCCGCAGCTGACGGATGATGAGGCCGCCCTCCTGGTAGTAGCCGGTCCAGTAGATGAAGTCCGGCTGGCCCTTCAGGATGGCGTTGACGTTGGCGCTGTAGTCGCTCTCACCCGCGGTGACCGACTCCCGTCCGGCGAGCGCCGGCGAGCCGGTCAGCAGCTTGGCGGTGGTGTCGGCGATGTCCTTGGAGTAGCTGGTGTTGTCGTCCATGAGGGCGACCTTGGTGGCGCCCACCTTCTTCATGAACTTGAACGCCGCATCGGACTGCTGCGCGCCGGTGCCGTTGATCAGGAAGACGTTCTTCTTGTGCTGCTTGACCAGCTCGTTGGAGTTGGCGGCCGGGATGAGCATGGGCACGTCGGCCTTCTCGAAGATCGGCAACGTCGGGAGCGTCGCACCCGAGCAGTAGCCGCCGACCGAGATCTTCACACCCGCGGTGACCAGCTTGTTGGCGCCCGCCGTGGCGCTCTTGGCGTCGCACGCCTCGTCCTCGACCTTGAGCTCGAGCTTGCGCCCGTCGACGCCGCCCTTGCCGTTGATCTCGTCGACGGCGAGTTGCGCCCCGTTCTTCATGTACGGGCCGATGGCCGAGCTGCTGCCGGACAGCGGCGTCAGCATGCCGAGGACGATCGGCCCCTTGTCCGACGACTGCTCGCCCCCTCCCGAGGCGAGCCCGTTGCCACAGGCGGAGAGCATCATGGCCGCAACCGCCGCGCCGCCCACGAGGGCGACTCGCGACAGCCGGCGGGTCAGGTATGCCGTCATTGCCAAACCCACTTCCCTCAAGGGCCGACGCGCGGACGGCCCAAGTAGCGACTGGTAGCACTACTGTGTGACGTAGCACTGAACTATGGCACAGGACACATCGTCGCTCTAGAGGTGCTCGTTGGGGTGTTACTGACGCGTGACTTGAGCACGGCGGGCTGTCGTGTAATATTTTACTGACCGTCACGAAAGGGGCTTTCCGAGATGACTGCTTCCCCCGCTGCCCGTACCCGCCCCTGGCGCGGCGTGCTCGTCGCGACCGCCCTGCCCTACCGCGACGACCTGTCCGTGGACTTCGACGCCTACGCCGACCACGTCCGATGGCTGGCCGAGAACGGCGTCCACGGCGTGACCCCGAACGGATCCCTGGGCGAGTACCAGGTGCTGACCGATGAGGAGCGTGCGAAGGTCGTCGAGGTGGCGGTCCAGGCCGCACCCGAGGGCTTCATCGTCATGCCCGGCGTGGGCGCCTACGGCGCCCTGGAGTCGCGGCGCTGGGCCGAGCAGGCAGCCGAGGCCGGTGCGCAGGCCGTCATGGCGCTCCCCCCGAACGCGTACCGCACGGACGAGCGGGCCGTCCTGGAGCACTACCGCGAGATCGCCAAGGCCGGCCTTCCGGTGACCGCGTACAACAACCCGATCGACACCAAGACCGACCTGACGCCCCGGATCCTCGCCACGCTGTACAACGAGGGCCTCATCGTGGGCGTCAAGGAGTTCAGCGGGGACGTGCGCCGGGCGTACGAGATCTCGGAGCTCGCGCCCGGGCTGGACCTGATGATCGGCACCGACGACGTCGTGCTCGAGGTCGGCATCGCGGGTGCCAAGGGGTGGGTCGCCGGCTACACGAACGCCTTCCCCCGCTCGACCGTGGCGCTGTACGAGGCCTCCGTGGCCGGGGACCTGGAGACCGCGCTGCCGCTGTACCGGCTGCTGCACCCCCTGCTGCGCTGGGACTCGAAGACCGAGTTCGTGCAGGCGATCAAGCTCTCCATGGACATCGTGGGCCGTAAAGGCGGCGTCTGCCGACCGCCGCGGCAGCCGCTGACCGCCGAGCAGGAGCAGGCGGTCCGCGCCGCGACCGAGGCGGCCCTCGAAGCCGGACTGGCCTGAGACATGCGCGCCCGCCGACTACTGCACGCCGTCGACTCGCACACCGAGGGCATGCCGACCAGGGTCATCACGGGCGGCGTGGCACCGCTGCCCGGCGCCACCATGATGGAGCGCCGCCGCTGGTTCCTCGACAACAGCGATGACCTGCGCACCTTGCTGATGTACGAGCCGCGCGGGCACTCCGCCATGTCCGGAGCGATCCTGCAGCCGCCGACGCGGCCCGACGCCGACTGGGGCGTGCTCTACATCGAGGTGTCCGGGTGCCTGCCGATGTGCGGGCACGGCACCATCGGGGTCGCCACCGTGCTGGTGGAGACCGGCATGGTGGAGGTGACCGAGCCGGTCACGACGATCCGCCTGGACACGCCCGCCGGCCTCGTGGTCGCGGAGGTCGCCGTCTCCGACGGCGCGGCCAAGGCGGTCACGATCCGCAACGTGCCGTCCTACTCCCAGCAGTTGGACGCGACGGTCGAGGTGCCTGGCTTCGGGACGGTCCGCTACGACCTCGCGTACGGCGGCAACTTCTACGCGATGGTCCACCTCGACGACCTCGGCCTGCCGTTCGACCGGGGACACAAGCAGGCGCTGCTGGACGCGGGGCTGGCGATCATGGAAGCGATCAACGAACAGGACCGCCCGATCCACGTCGACGACCCCGACATCAGCGGATGTCACCACGTACAGCTCATCGCTCCCGGCTCGGATGCCCGGCATTCGCGCCACGCGATGGCCATCCACCCGGGCTGGTTCGACCGGAGCCCGTGCGGTACCGGCACGAGCGCCCGCATGGCGCAGCTGCACGCGCGTGGCGAGCTGGCGTTGGGCGTCGACTTCGTCAACGAGTCCTTCATCGGGACGCGCTTCATCGGCCGGCTCGTCGAGGAGACCCGGCTCGCCGGCGACGTCACCGCCGTCGTACCGACCATCACCGGGCGCGCCTGGCTGACCGGCACGGCACAGTATTTCCTCGATCCGGACGACCCGTTCCCCGCGGGTTTCCTGCTCTGACCTGACAACACCCCCCGGCCGCACGTTCCAACGCTGAGGAGCCTTCGTGATCAAGAGCTACTCGCCCCACGCACCCGAAGACCTCGTTGCCGAGGCACCCGCGACCGGTGCCGACGAGGTGGCGAAGGCGTTCGCCCGCGCCCGTGCGGCCCAGGCCCAGTGGGGGCGCGGCCCCGCGGCCGCCCGGGCCCAGGCACTGTCCGACGCTGCCGACGCCTTGGCGGCGGCATCCGACGAGCTGACCCGGCTGGTGGTCCGCGAGGTCGGCAAACCCCTCGGCGAAGCGCGCGGTGAGGTTGCTCGCGCGGTGGCGATCCTCCGCTACTACGCCCAGCAGGTGTACGACCCGGTGGGCGCGATGCACGAGCCGTCGAGTCTCGGTCTGCTCTTCACCCGGCGCCGACCGCTCGGCGTCGCCGGGCTCGTCACCCCGTGGAACTTCCCCGTCGCCATCCCGCTGTGGAAGGCCGCACCGGCGTTGGCGTTCGGCAACGCCGTGGTGCTCAAGCCGTCGCCGGACGCGACGGCGACGGCGCTGCGGCTGGCCGGCCTGCTCGACGAGGTGCTGCCCGAGGGGCTGCTCACGGTCCTTCCCGGTGACGGCGACACCGGCCGGGCGATCGTGGCCGAGGCCGACGTGGTGTCGTTCACCGGATCCACGGCCGTCGGCGGCGACGTGGTGCGCTCGGCCGCGGCACGCGGGGTGCGGGTACAGGCGGAGATGGGCGGTCAGAACCCGGCGATCGTCCTGCCCGACGCCGACGTGGAGTCCACCGCCAGGCAGATCGCCGCGGCCGCGATGGGGTTCGCCGGTCAGAAGTGCACGGCGACCAAGCGGGTGATCGTCGTCGGGGACGTCACGCCGATGCGTGACGCGCTCGTCGCGGCGATCGAGGCACTGGGCTTCGGCGACCCGGCGCAGGCGACGACCGCGGTGGGGCCGGTCATCAGCGAAGCCGCCCGGGACCGCGTGCTGGCCGCCGCCGGCAGCGCGACCGCGGCCGGGGCCCGGCTCCTGACCGGCGGCGCGGCGACCGGCGACCCCGGCTGGTTCGTCCGGCCGACCCTGCTCGAGGACGTCCCCGCCGACCACCCGCTCTCGTGCGACGAGGTGTTCGGGCCGATCGCCACGCTGCGCGCGGTGCCCACGCTCGAGGAGGCGGTGGCGGTGGCCAACAATGTTCCGCAGGGCCTGGCCGCCGGCGTGTACACGCGCGACCTCACCGCCGCGCTCGCGACGGCGGACGCGTTGGAGGCCGGTTTGGTGAAGGTCAACGCACCGACCACCGGGGTCGACTTCTACCTGCCGTTCGGCGGCGAGAAGGCGTCCAGCGTGGGCGGCCGCGAGCAGGGCAAGGCCGCGCAGGACTTCTTCACCTCGCTGCACACCGTGACGCTGGCCCCCGCCGAAGGAGCCTGATGCCCGGCGACGACGGCCTGGTCCTCACAGCCGAGGAACAGTCGATGCTGGCCGGGGAGCAGGGCCCGGCCACCGCGATGTGCATGCGGCTCATCGTCGGGGTCGCACGCGCGAACGGGGCCGGACGACTGGTGCCGATCGAGTCGGCGCACGCCGACGGCTGCCTTTACCACGGCGTGGCGGGGCTGGAGTTCACCGAGCGGCTGGTCTCCCTCGGCGCCCGGGTGCGGGTGCGCACGACGCTCAACGTCGGCTCGCTCGATCTGCTGCATCCCGGGCTGGTACGCGCCGACCCCGAGGTGGCCGAGAACGGCCGGCGCCTGATGGACGCGCACGTGGCCCTCGGCTGCGAGGCGATCTGGTCGTGCGCGCCGTACCAGTCCGGCCACCGCCCGAAACAAGGCAGCCACGTGGCGTGGGCCGAGTCGAACGCCATCGCCTTCGTCAACTCGGTGCTCGGGGCGCGCACGGACCGGTACGGCGACTTCATCGACATCGCCGCCGGCGTCGCCGGCCGGGTCCCCTACTCGGGCCTGCACCTGCAGCGGAATCGCGCCGCCGCGCTGGTGCTCGACTTCTCCGCGGTCCCCGCTGCGCTGCTCGACGACGACGTCGCCTGGCCCGCGATCGGGGCGCTGCTCGGGGAACTCGCCGGAACCCGGGTCGCGGCTCTCACCGGCCTGCCGGCCGACCTGAACGACGGCGGGGTCACCGAGGACCGGCTCAAGGCGCTCGGCGCCACCGCAGCGTCTGCCGGCGGCGTCGCGCTGTTCCACGTCGTGGGGGTGACCCCGGAGGCGCCGACGCTGGACGCGGTGCTCGGGCCCGGGGCCACCACCGTGCCGGTGACGGCACACGACCTCAGGCGGGCGCGCGAGCGGCTGAGCACCGCCGCTACGACGTCACTCGACGCCGTCAGCCTCGGCACCCCGCACTTCTCGCTGTCCGAGTTCGCGGCGCTGGCGCACGAGTTGCGGGCCGGCCCGTCGTTCAGCCCGTCGGTCGACGTGTTCGTGTCGACCAGCCGGGCCGTGCTGGCCGAGGCGGAGGCACGCGGGTACGCCGACGCCGTGCGCGACGCGGGCGGCCGCATCCTGACCGACACCTGCACGTACGTGACGCCCGTGCTGCGCGACGGGATCCGCACCGTGATGACGAACTCGGGCAAGTGGGCCTGGTACGCGCCGGCCAACCTCGGGATCGACACCGTACTGGGAAGCCTGGCCGAGTGCGTCGCCTCGGCGAGAGCCGGGAGGGTGGTACGCGATGAGCGGCTGTGGGGATGAGCCGGTGACGCTGTCCGGCCGCTCCCTTCATCCGGGGCAGGCGGACGGCGTCGTCCTCGCGCTCGACGAACCGCTCTCGTTCTGGGGCGGGGTCGACGCTCGCGGGGTGATCGTCGACGCCCACCATCCGCAACGCGGCGCCACGGTCGCCGGGCAGGTCCTCGCGATGCAGGCCGGGCGCGGGTCCAGCTCCTCCACGGCGGTGCTCGCGGAGCTGATCCGGTCGGGGCACGCGCCGGCGGCCCTCCTCTTGGCCGAGTGCGACGCGATCCTGGTGATCGGGGCCCTCGTCGCCGCCGAGATCTACGACACGAGCTTGCCCATCGTGCAGCTCACCCACGACGATTTGGCACGACTGCACACCGGCAGCCAGGCCGCCGTCCTCGCCCACACCGCACCCCGCCCGGCGACCGTGATTGCGAAGATCCGATGACCGCGACACTGCCGTACCTCGACGAGGCCGACGTCTTCGGCCTGGTGCCGTTCGTCGACGCCGTCGCCGCGCTGGCGAAGGCCCTGTCCGGCGGGCTCGACCCGCAGGCGTCCCTGCAGCGCTCCATCCACGACGTGGAGCACGGGCAGCTGCTGCTGATGCCCGCCGAGACCGCCGCCGCCGTGGGCGTGAAGCTGAGCACCGTGGCTCCGGGCAACTCCGACCGGGCGCTCCCCCGCATCCAGGCGCTGTACGTGCTCTACGACCGGGTCACGCTGACGCCGGTGGCGCTGCTGGACGGCACGGCCCTGACGACGTTGCGGACCCCCGCTGTCTCGGCGGTCGCGGTGGACCACCTCGCCGCGCCCGAGGCGCGACACCTGGTCGTGCTCGGCTCCGGCCCACAGGCGTGGGGGCATGTGGAGGCGCTGCGAGCCGTTCGCCCGCTCAGCGACGTCACGGTGGTCGGCCGGGACCCCGACCGCGCGGCGGCCCTGGTGGCCAGGGTCCGGGACAGCGGTCTGGACGCGCGCGTGGGCAGCCACGACGACATCGCGGATGCGGACGTGGTGGTCTGCGCGACCACGGCCCGCCAGCCGCTTTTCGACGGCAGCCAGCTGCGCCCGGGGACCTGTGCCGTCGCGGTCGGCTCCCACGAGCCGGAAGCCCGCGAACTCGACGACGTGACGATCGGCGCCGCCGAACGGGTGGTCGTCGAGTCCCGCGACGTCGCCCTGCGCGAGGCGGGTGACATCATCCAGGCCGTACGCGCCGGCGTCGTCGGCGAGGACAACCTCATCGAGCTTCGCGATGCGGTTCACCTGACACCCACCACCGGTTCATCGGTCTTCAAGAGCGTCGGCATGGGCTGGCAGGACCTCGTGGTGGCCGATCTGGCCCATCAGCGCTGGGCGGAGCGAGGCCATGCCTGACGTGGTCGTCGTCGGCGCGGGCATCGTGGGGGCCGCCTGCGCCTACTACGCCGCCCGCGAGGGGCTGTCGGTGACGGTCCTCGAGCGGGGAACGGTGGCCGGCGGCACGACCAGCCGCGGCGAGGGCAACATCCTCGTCTCCGACAAGGAACCCGGCCCCGAACTGAACCTGGCCCTGGCGTCCCGTACGCGCTGGCGGGAACTGGCCGCCGAGTTCGGCCCCGACCCGTTCGAACTCGAAGAGAAGGGTGGCCTGGTCGTGGCCACCTCGGGTCCGGGTGCCGCAGCCCTGACCCGGTTCGCCGAGGGGCAACGGGCCACCGGCGTGGAGACGGTCGCGGTGAGCGCGGACCAGCTCCACGACCACGAGCCGAACCTCGCCCCGGACCTGCCCGCAGGCGTCCTCTACCCCCAGGACATGCAGGTGCAGCCGGTGGTGGCGGCGGTGTCACTGCTCGCGGCGGCCCGGTCCCTCGGCGCCACCGTGGTTCGCGGCGAGGAGGTCGTGGCGGCCGAACGGGGCCGGGACGGACGCGTCACGGCGGTGCGGACGCGCACCGGCAGCTATCCCACCAGCGCGGTCGTCAACGCCGCCGGGACCTGGGGTGCTCAGGTCGGCGAGCGGCTCGGCGCCCCGATTCCGATCCTCCCCCGCCGTGGGTTCATCCTGGTGACCGAGCCGCTGCCCCGGGTGGTCCGGCACAAGGTGTACTCCGCCGACTACGTCGAGAACGTCGCGTCCGACGTCGCCGGGCTTGAGACGTCCACCGTCGTCGAAGGCACGCAGGGCGGAACGGTCCTCATCGGCGCGAGCCGGGAGCGGGTGGGGTTCGACGACACCATCTCCGTGGAGGTGCTGCGGCGGCTGGCCGCGCTGGCGGTACGTCTCTTCCCCTTCCTCGCCGACGTGAAGCTGATGCGTACCTATCACGGGTTTCGCCCCTACTGCCCGGACCACCTGCCGGTCATCGGTCCAGACCCCCGGGTCCCCGGGGTTTTCCACGCCTGCGGGCACGAGGGCGCCGGCATAGGTCTCGCCCCGGCGACCGGCAGGCTGATCAGCCAGATGCTGACCAACGGTCAGCCGGACATCGACCCCTCGGCGTTCGCGCCATCGAGGTTCGCGCAGGTGACCGCAGGATGAGCCAGCCACACTTCTCCTTCGACGGCAGCCAGATCCCCTTCCGGCCCGGGCAGAGCGTCGGAGCCGCGTTGACCGCGGCCGGGGTGCGGTCGTGGCGCAGCACCCGACGCGCCGGCCGGCCGCGGGGGCTGTTCTGCGGTATCGGCGTCTGCTTCGACTGTCTCCTCGTCGTCGACGGGCGCCCGAACGAACGCGCCTGCCTCCGGCTCGCCGAGCAGGGCATGGAGGTCAGCACGCAGGAAGGAACCGGTCACGGTGACCTCGAAGTCTGAGCGGACGTTCGACGTACTCGTGGTCGGCGCCGGACCGGCCGGGCTGGCCGCCGCGACCAGCGCCACCCGCGCCGGCGCGCGCACGGCCATCGTGGACGCCGGCGTGGGGCCCGGCGGCCAGTACTGGCGCCACCCGGCACCCAGCGAGCACGGCGTGTCCGCCGCCGAGGTGGCCCACCTCCATCACGACCTGGCGACATATCGCCGTCTCGTGGCCGGGCTCCCGGCCGCTGCCCGGTTCTTCCAGCACCATGTGTGGACGATCACCCGCGACGGGGACGGCTTCGTCGTGCACGTGGTCGACCGGACCGGTGGAGGCGAACAGGCCGCCGAGCTCCGCGGTCGTCGGCTCATCCTCGCCCCGGGAGCGTACGACCGTCAGATCCCGTTCCCCGGGTGGGATCTTCCGGGCGTGATGACGGCGGGAGGCGTGCAGGCCCTGCTCAAGGGTCACGGCGTGGTTGCCGGACAGCGGGTGCTGGTGGCCGGGACCGGCCCCTTCCTGCTTCCGGTCGCGGCCGGCCTGGCCGAGTCGGGCGCGAGCGTCGTGGGCGTCCACGAGGCCGCCTCCCCGTTGGCGTGGCTGGGTGAGCTCGGCGCCGTGATCCGCAATGTGAGCAAGCTCGGTGAGGGCGCCGGCTATGCCCGGGTGCTGGCGCGGCACCGCATTCCGGTCCGTACCGGGTCCGTCGTGGTCTCCGCCCACGGTGCCGAAGCCGTGGAACGGGTCACCACCATGCGCGTGGACCACACGGGCCGGGTGGTACCCGGAAGTGAGCGCACGATCGCGGTGGACGTGCTGGCCGTGGGGTGGGGTTTCACCCCGCAACTGGAGCTGCCGCTGGCGCTCGGCTGCGAGACGCGCGTGGATGTCGACGGGTCGCTGGTGTGCGAGGTCGACGACGAGCAGCGCTCGTCGGTCGAGGGTGTCTTCGTCGCCGGCGAGGCCTGCGGCGTGGGCGGCGCCGCCCTCGCGACGGTGGAAGGCGAGATCGCCGGCACCGTCGCGGCAGGCGACTCGCCGGTCGCACCTCGGCTGCGCCGCTCGCGGGCGGCGCTCCGCCGCTTCGCGCAGGCGATGCACCGGTCCCATCCGGTGCCCCCTGGATGGGTGGACCGGTTGTCCGACGACACGACCGTCTGCCGCTGCGAGGAGGTTCCTTTCGGGGCACTGCGCTCCATGCAGCAGGACCTCGTCGGGCACGACGGCCGGTCGGCGAAGATGCTCACCCGAGCTGGCATGGGTTACTGCCAGGCACGCACCTGCGGCTACGCCGTCGGCTGCATCCTCGGTCAAGAGGTCTCCGGCACCTCCGGCTTCGCCCAACGCCCCGTCTCGTCTCCACTCACCCTCGGCGCGCTGGCAACGTCCTGCCCGACGGAGAACGATTCACCGCCAGCTGAGTGAGAAGGATGAGGCACCACACGATGACCTGCGGATAGTGAAGACGGCGGAATCATCGACAGGACCATGATGATCAGGCACCCGCTCCTGCCTCGACTGTGCGTACTACGGGCCGGGGCGCTGCCCGCCACCGGCGCCCCCTGCCGGAAGCGCCGATGCTATTCCGCCATGCGTGCCGACGCGGCGATGACGAGCACGAGTGGCGCGATCAACAGCACGGGCGACCATGCGGGCAGGTGCCTGGCCATCAGCGCACCGACGACGGCACCGCTGATCAGGGCCAGCAGGACGTGGGCCTTGGGCCGCAGGCTGTGCCATGGGCTTCGGGCAGCGACCCCCGCGATCAGGCTCGTGAGCGTGCCGGTCAGGTACGTGGAGGACAGGCCCGGTACGCCGAAGCGCTGAATGGCACTGCTCTGGACACCCAGCGCCGCTGCCGACAGCATCAGGAGCCCAAGATCGACGTGCTCCGAACGACGGGGCAGGGTGACCACCCAGACGACGAGAAAGACGACGAACACCAGGAGTTCCAGGACGAGCGTGTGGGTGACCCGGCGGGGCCAGACCGGGTCGTCCGGCTGCGCCGAGCCGGCGAGGCGGGCGCCGGCGAGGACGCCGGTGATGAAACTGAGAATGGCGCAGCCGGAGGTCAGGGCAAGGTCGCCAGCGCCGCTGCCGGCCGAGAGCCCGAGCAGGACCATGTTGCCCGTCATGACGCTCGAAAAGGCTCCGCCGAGGGCCAGGAAGCCGATGGCGTCGGCGCTACCGGTCAGGAAGGTGAGCACGACAACGAGGGCCTGCCGGCGCCGCGCGAGGTTCCGGTTTCCCGTCACCGCGGCGCGCAAGCGCATGACGGATGGCACTGTTTTCAGCACGGTCGGCTATCCTCCCCAAATTGTTCTTCGTATACGCTCTGCCTGGACGATTCACGGAGAGGCGGTCAGGTTGGCTGATGACCTGCGAGGCAAGCTCGGCGCTCAACACCTGCCGCTACGCGACCAGGTCCTCGCCGCACTGCGGACCGCCATCATCAACGGCGACTACCTTCCCGGCGAGCGGCTGACCGAGGATCGGCTGGCCGAGGACTTCGCCGTTTCCCGCAACCCGGTCCGGGAGGCACTGCGCGTCGCGGAGGCGGAGGGTTTCGTCGTGATCCTGCCCCGCCGCGGGGCGGTGGTCGCCTCCCCGAGCAGTGCGACCATCGGGGACATGTTCGCCGTCCGCCAGCGCCTGGAGTCGCTGGCCGCCCGGCTGGCGGCCGAGCGGGCGACGGCGGCGGACGTGGCCGCCCTGCGGGGCCTGCTGGAGCAGGGCCGCGAGGCGACGCAGCAGCGGGACCTCGCCCGGGTCGCCGAGCTGAACAGCGCCCTGCACCTGCGGATCCTCGAGATCAGCGGCAACCCGTGGCTGTTGTCGATCGCCAAGGCGCTCTACCTCCATGTGCAGTGGGTCTTCCGGCTGGGCGCCGCGGAACGGGCACCACACTCGTGGGCCGAGCACATCCAACTGGTCGACGCCATCGAGTCGGGTGACGGTGACCGGGCCGAGCGGGCCGCACTGGCCCATCTCGATGCCGCTTCCGCTGCCGCATACGAGAACGCCGAGGCCGGATACGGAGCCCGCTGAGGCGTCAGCGGCCGCAGGCGTAGCCCTGCATGCCACGCGGGTTCGCTCCGGCCGCCAGCACGCCGGTGTCCGGATCGCGGGTCACCGCACAGAGGCGACCCAGGCTCCACGCGCCGGACAGGCGCACCTCGTGCCCCTGCGCGCGCAACGCCGCCAGGACATCCTCGTCCAGCCGGTCCTCCACCACGAGAACACCGGGCTCGTTGTCGCGCGGGTAGAACGAGGCCGGCAGGCTGATGGTGTGCCACATCGGCGCGTCGATGGCTCCCTGCAGGGACCGACCTCCGACGAGATGGCGCAACAGGAACAGCAGCTGCCACTGGTCCTGCTGGTCGCCACCAGGAGTGCCGAACGCCAGGATGGGTTTCCCGTCGCGGTGCACCATGGTCGGGCTCAGCGTGGTGCGCGGCCGGCGTCCCGGTGCCAGCGACGAGGCGAGACCTTCCTCCAGCCAGAACATCTGGAGCCGGCTGCCCAGGGGAAAGCCGAGGTCCGGAATGGTGGGAGAGCTCTGCAGCCAGCCGCCGCTCGGCGTGGCGGAGATCATGTTGCCCCAGCGGTCGACCACGTCGACGTGGCAGGTGTCGCCCCGGGTCACCCCGTCCGACTGCACCGTCGGCTCGCCCGTCGTGGGGTCCGCGAGGTCGACCCGGCGTCCGGCACCGCGTCGCACGTGAGCCGGGAGGCGTGGCTCGGCGCCTTCGGGGCGGCCCGGTCGCAGCTCCGCTGACGCGCGGTCCCCGATGAGGCCGACCCGCTCCCGCGCGTACTCGCGGGAGAGCAGCGCCTTTGCGGGCGCGGGACCGTCTCCGTACCAGGCCTCACGGTCGGCGAAGGCGAGTTTGAGGGCCTCGGCCTGGGCGTGGATGCCGGCCGCGGTCGACGGGTCGTACGCCCCGGGCTCGTCGAGCGCGTCGAGGACCGCCAGGGTCTGCAACAGCACCGGCCCCTGGCCCCAGAAACCGGTCTTCGCCACCGTGTAGCCGCGCCAGTCGAGGGTGGTCGGTTCCTCCCAGGTGGCCCGGTAGGCGGCCATGTCCGCGCCGGTGACGAGACCGGCGTGCGCGCGTCCGCTGGAGTCCTGGAAGGGTTCCCGGCTGAACCGGTCGACCGCCTCGGCAACGAAGCCTTCGCCCCAGGCGCGACGTGCGGCCTCGATCTGCGCCTCCCGGATCGAGCCCGCTGCCCGGCCGGCGTCGACCAGTCGTTGCAGGGTCTGCGCGTACGCCCGGTTGGTGAACAGCTCCCCCGCCGCCGGTGGCCTGCCGTCGCGGAGCCAGAGCTGGGCGGAGGTGGGCCAGTGCTCCTCGAACAGCGACCGCACGGCGGCCACGGTGTCGCCGACCCGGCCGATCAGCGGGTGACCCGCGCCGGCGTAGCCGACCGCCGGCTCCAGCACCTCCTCGAGGGAGAGCGTGCCGTGATCGCGCAGCAGCAGGAGCCAGGCGTCCACGGCGCCGGGGACGGCCGCGGCGAGCGGGCCGGACCCGGGGATGAGGTCCATCCCGAGGGAGCGGAAGTGCGCGATGGTGGCGCCGGCCGGCGCCGGCCCCTGCCCGCAGAGCACCCTCGGGGTCGGGTCGTGCGCGGTGGCGACGATTGCCGGCACCTCACCGCCGGGCCCGTTCAGGTGTGGTTCGACGACGTGCAGCACGAATCCGGCGCAGACCGCGGCGTCGAAGGCGTTTCCACCGCGCTCAAGGATCCCCATGGCGGACTGGCTCGCGAGCCAGTGCGTCGAGGACACCATCCCGAAGGTTCCCTGCAGGGTCGGCCTGGTGGTGAACGTCATGACAACACCTCACTCGAGTCGGCGGCGGCCCGGACGTCGGGCCGGGTGCCGTCGGGCTGGACCAGGTGGCAGGCGGCCATGCCGCCGCCGAACGCCACCTGTGCGGGTACCTCCGTGGCGCACCGGTCGAACGCGAGCGGGCACCGGGTGCGAAAGCGGCAGCCGGACGGCGGATCCAGCGCGGACGGCAGGTCGTCGCCGAGCAGCACCGGTTGACGCTGCCGTTGACGGACCGGGTCGGCCACCGGCGCGGCCGCCAGCAGCGCCTGGGTGTAGGGGTGGGCCGGGCGCGCGAAGATCCGCTCGCGCGGGCCCTGCTCCACGAGTTGACCGAGGTACATGACGGCGATGTCGTCGGCCAGGTACTCGACCGCGGACAGGTCGTGGGTGATGAAGAGGCAGGCGAACCCGATGTCGCGTTGCAGGTCGGCGAGGAGGTTGAGCACCGACGCCTGCACCGACACGTCGAGGGCGCTGGTGGGTTCGTCGGCGATGAGCAGCTTGGGCTCGGAGATCAGCGCCCGGGCGATGCTGACCCGCTGACGTTGGCCCCCGGAGAGCTCGTGCGGGTACCGGCGCGCAACTTCCGCCCGCAGGCCCACCCTGCCGAGTTCCTCGGCGACGCGGGCCTCCCGGTCGCGTCGGGTGATCCGCTTACCGGACAGCCGCAACGGCTCGGCCACGATCTCGCCGACCAGCATGCGCGGGTCCAGCGAGCCGGCGGGGTCCTGGAAGACGATCGACACGTCATTGCGGTGCTGGCGTAGCTGTCGCCGGGTCAGCTGGGTGACATCGGTCCCGGCGATCCGAACCGCGCCCGCGGTGGGCTTCTCGAGCCGCACCACGCACCGGCCCACGGTCGACTTTCCCGAGCCGCTCTCCCCCACCAGCGCCGTGACCCGGCCCTTGGGAATGGTGAGGGTGATCCCGTCCACGGCCCGTACCGGCCCGAAGTGCATGACCAGGTCCTCAAGTTCGAGGGCATTCGGTTGTGGCGTCATGCGGTTGTCTCCTGGGGCTGCGTCCGCGGCGCCGGGCAGGGATGCCAACAGGCCGCGAGGTGGTCCGTCACCGCGGTTCCGACCGCTTCGAGAGGCGGCGCGGCCTCCCGGCACCGCGAGTCGGCGGCGGGGCAGCGATCCGCGAAGGTGCAGGCGTCGGGCTGGGTGGACAGGACGGGCACGAGACCGGGAATCTCCTGCAGCCGCTCGGTACCGGCGTGCTTGCCCGGCGTCGGCGAAGCCGCCAGGAGTCCGGCCGTGTACCGGTGGTAGGGATGCGCGAACAGGTCGGTGACCGGTGCCCGCTCCACCACCCGCCCGGCGTACATGACGACGACGCGGTCGGCGATGTCGGCGATCACGCCGAGGTCGTGGGTGATGACGAGGATGGTGGTGCCGAGCCGGTCCCGCAGGTCCCGGAGCACCTGCAGGATGCCGGCCTGGACCGTGACGTCCAGGGCGGTGGTGGGTTCGTCGGCCACCAGCACCTTCGGACCGCAGGCCACCGCCATGGCGATCATCACGCGCTGGCGCATGCCGCCGGAGAGCTGGTGCGGGTAGTTGTCGACGCGCTTCGCGGCGGACGGGATTCCGACGAGCGAGAGCAGCTCGACGGCGCGGGCCCGGGCGGCCCGCTTGGACATCCGCTCGTGTACCTGCAGGACCTCCCCGATCTGCCGCCCGACGGTGAGCACCGGGTTCAGCGAGGTCATCGGCTCCTGGAAGATGTAGGCGATCTCCTTGCCGCGCACGCGGCGCAGCACCGATTCCCGAACGCCGACCAGCTCGGTGCCCTCCAGCCGGACGGAGCCGGAGATCCGGGCGCTGTCGGGCAGCAGGCCGGCGATGCTCATCGCCGTGACGCTCTTGCCGCAGCCCGACTCGCCCACCATCCCGACGATCTCCCCGGACGCGAGCTCCAAATTCACCCGGTCCACCGCCGAAACGGTCCCGCCCTCGGTGGTGAACGAGACCGACAGATCGCGTATCTCCAGGACGGGCGTCCCGACCGCGGCGGAGGATGCGGCCGCCCGTTCGACCGTGGTCATCGCCGGTCTCCCTTCGGATCGAGGGCGTCACGAAGGGCGTCGCCGAAGACGTTGAACGCCAGCGCCAGGCCCATGATGACGACGCCGGGCAGGACCGCTGCCCAGGGCGCGCGGGCGGCGAACTGCTGGGCGGTCGCCAGCATGGTGCCCAGGCTGGGGGCCGGGGGCTGGATGCCCAGGCCCAGGAACGACAGCACCGCCTCGCCCAGGATCGCGGCCGGGATCGCGACGGTGGCCTGCACCAGGATCACCGACGTCGCGTTCGGCAGGACGTGCCGGGCGAGCACCCACAGGTCACTCGCCCCGTCCACCACGGCGGCGGCGACAAAGTCCAGCGACTTGAGCCGCAGGGTGTCCGAGCGCACGACCCGGATCACGCCCGGGATCTGCGCGATCCCGATGGCCACGGCCGCGTTGGTGAGGCTGGCGCCCCGGATGGCGGCGAGTCCCACTGCCATGATCAGGAACGGGAACGCGAGCAGCAGGTCGGTGAAGCGCGAGATCACCGCGTCCCAAGACCGGAAATAGCCGGCGGCCAGTCCGAGCGGCACTCCGATGATCAAGGAGGTGGCCACCGCCAGGAGTGCCACCTGCAGGGAGGCTCGCGCCCCCAGCATGATGCGGGACAGGACGTCCCGGCCCAGGTCGTCGGTCCCCAGGAGGTGACCGGGGGTGCCCGGCGGCGAGAAGGTGTGGGCGAAATCGGTCTGCTGGACCTCGTGGGGAGCGATCCAGGGCGCGAGCAGGGCGACGACGGCCGCGAGCGCGAGCACGACGAAGCTCACGACGGCGAGTGGGTTGCGGCGCAGTCGTCGGAGGACCCGGGTGCGCCGGCTGATGCCGGCGGGGCCGGCGTCCGCCATCGGTACGGTGAGGACGGTCATGCCGGCTCCCCCGTCACCCGGATGCGTGGGTCGATGACCGAGTAGAGCAGGTCCACCAGGAAATTGATCACGATGTACGCCGTGGCGGTGAGCAGGACCACCGCCTGGATCACCGGATAGTCCCGCTGGAACACCGCGTCGATGGTCATCTTGCCGAAGCCCGGCAGCCCGAAGATCTGCTCGGTGACGACCGCTCCGGAGATCAGGCCGCCGAGCTGCAGGCCCACGATCGTCACCACCACGATGAGGCTGTTCCGGAGGGCATGCCGGGTGATGACGGCCCGTGGCCGCAGACCCTTCGCCTTCGCCGTACGGACGTGGTCCGAGGAGAGCGCCTCCAGCATCGCCGAACGGGTCTGCCGCATGATGATGGCGGCGAGGCCGGTGCCGAGAATGACGGCCGGCAGGACGATGTGGTGCAGGTTGCCCACCGGGTCCTGCAGCAGTGGCACGAACCCGGAGGCCGGAAAGAGCCCCGCCGCCACGGAGAGGTAGAGGATCGCCAGCAGTCCGAGCCAGAAGTGCGGCACCGACAATCCCACCAGGGCCAGTCCGTTGGCCAGCCACTCGGCGGGACGCCCGCGGCGGACAGCCGCGAGCACCCCGGCCCCGACACCCAGCGCGGCGGCGAGGAGGATCGCCAGGAGGGACAGCTCGACCGTGACGGGCAGGGCGGTCGTGAGCATCGACGAGACCGGTATCCCGGTTCGGATCGACACCCCGAAGTCGCCCTGCGCGACGCGCCCCACGTACTGCGCGAACTGGATGGGAAGCGGCTGGTCGAGCCCGTAGTGGTGCCGGATGGCCTCCAGTGCCTCCGGGGACCGGTCCTCGCCCGCGAGGGCGAGGGCCGGGTCCCCGGGCAGTGCCCGCACTCCGAAGAACACCACGACCGTCGACATCAGCAGCGTCAACGCTGAATGCCAGGCGCGTGTGAGTAGATACCGAGCCACGGGGCGACCTACTTGGTGAATCCGGCGAAGGCCGCGCGGATCACGCCGTCGGGGAAGACCTGCAGGCCCTGGATCTTCTTGGAGACGGCGGTCAGGTTCCGCTGCCGGTAGAGGTAGATGAGCGCGTCGTCCTGCTGGAGGATCGTCACCGCCTGCCCGTAGAGCTTCTTGCGCTCTTCGAGGTCGTTCGACTGCCGGGCCTGGGTCAGCGCGGCGTCGAGCTGCGGGTTGCTGTAGCCGGAGACGTTCTGGCTGCCGCCGGTGCCGACGAAGTTGGTGATGTTGGCATCCGGGTCGATCCGCCCGCTCCAGCCCAGCTGCAGCAGCTCGAAGTTGCCGCGGTCCTGCTCGTCGAGGAGAGAGGAGTACTCCACCGGGTTGATCTTGAGGTCGAATCCGCCGTCCTTGACCATGGCCTGCAGCGCCTGCGCGAGGCGCAGCGAGTCGGGCGTGTTCGAGATGAGCATCGCCACCGGGTAGGGCGTCTGCACACCGGCTTCGGACAGCAACTGCTTGGCCTTGGCGGGGTCGTGCTGGGGGCACGCCTGCGCTTCCTCGGACGAGAACGGGCTCGCGGGCGAGATCGGCGAGCAGGCGGGGGCGTTGAGTCCGTTGAAGACGGCCTGGACCAGTGCCTTCCGGTCGAGGGCGTACTCGAAGGCCTGCCGGACCTTGGCGTTCTGCGCGATCGGGCGGTTGATCGGCTTCGGCGTGGTGCCGACGCCGTCGACATTGCCGATGTTGAAGGTGAGACCCTGGTACCCGAGCGACTGGGACTGCAGGACGCTGAGCGAGGAGTCTCCGCGCAACGCACCGTAGTCCTGCGTGGAGATGCTGTCGGCGACCTGAGCGTCGCCGGAGCGCAGGTTGGCGGCCCGGATGCTCGCGTCGCTGAGGATGTGCCACGAGATGGCGTCGAGGTTGACCTTGGTGGCGTCGTAGAAGTTCGGGTCTCGCACCACGTCGATGGAGTTCTGCGGCACCCGCTTCGCGAACTTGAACGGCCCGACGCAGACCGGCGCGCTGGCGAAGTTGTCGCCCAGCGTCTGCAGCGCCTTCGGGCTCATGATCATGCCGGCCCGGTCCGCCAACGCCCCGACCAGGGGTGCGAACGGCTGCTTCAGGTGGATCACGACGCTGTTGGCATCGGGCGTGTCGACCGTGTCGATCGGACCGAGTTCGCTCTTTCGCGCGGATCGGGCGTTGGTCAGGTGCCGTTGCAGGGTGGCCTTCACCGCGGCGGAATCGAACGGCGTTCCGTCTGCGAAGCGCGCGCCCTGGCGCAGCGGGATGGTCACCGTCTTACCGTCGCCACTGACGGTCGGTAGTGCGGTGGCCAGCTGCGGCACGACCTGCGCCTGCTCGTTCACGTCGTAGAGCTTCTGGCAGATCGCCTGGAAGACGTAGCGCGAGTAGAGGCTGCGCGACAACGTCGGGTCCAGCGCGTCGGGCTCCGCGGAGAGGGCGATGACCAGCTTGCCGCCCTTCTTCACCGCGGCCGGGTCCGCCGGCGTACCGAAGTTGTCCTGTCCTGCCGCCTGGTTGTCGCCGGAAGTGGCGCCGCCCTCGTCCTTGGACACCGGCGAGCACGCTACGACGGTGCAGGCGACGGCGACCGCCGCCACAGCTGCCCGGAATGGATGGAGCCTTCGCAGGCTCGGTTCACTGAGGTTCGTCATTGGGGAGCTCCTCGAGTGGGCGATTCGGGGAGCGTATGTTGTATACGAACTGCTCCGCAAGACCTCCGGTCTGCGGCAGGACGAGCAGCCAGCGGCCGACCACCCGGGCCAGGCGCTGGGCAGCGGGCAGGTTCGCGGCGACCCGGTCGAGGAAGGCATGGACCTCGCCGGGCCGAGGGCCCGGCGTCCGAGCCCGACCGGTTGGAAGCGGCGCTCGCACACCTGCCAGGGCAGCAGACCGGTGTACGCGCCGGAGCGCGGCTGCCAGGGTCTTCACCGGGTTGTCCGCTCCGGTGAACACCCTGGCCCGTCGGAAGGTAACGGAACCTCGCTGAGGATCGCCGACTCAGCGACCGCGTTCGTGCAGCAGTAGGTCGGTGACGACCGGACGGTGGTCCGATGCCGCCGTGGCGACGGTGTATCCCTCAACCACGGTGACGTCGGGAGAGACGGTCACCACGTCGATGCGCTTGACCGGGTTGACGGCGGGGTAGGTATTGCCCCCGGTGGGGTTGGCGTCCCGCAGGTGCTGCCACAGGTCGGCCAACTCGGGAGCAGCCGGTTCCGCATTGAAGTCGCCGACCAGAACCTTCGGCCCGGAGTCAGCGGCCAGCACGTCGAGCGTGTCCGCGACCTGGGCGCGTCGCATCGACGGGTCCGCGCGGTAGTCCAGGTGGGTCGTGTAGAAGTGGACGTGTGTGCCGCGGACGTTGACGGTCACCTCGGGGAAGCCGGGCGCGGGTGCCGGCACCGGGTTCGGCGTCTGGGTGGACAGCCGGGTGATCTCGTGGTTTTCCGCTTCGAGTAACGGATAGCGGCTCAGCACCGCAACGCCGTACTGCTGGCGCTCAGCCCCGTCGGTGGCGGGCTCGAAGTCGTAGATCGGCGCGAAGAACGCCGACATGTTGAGCCGTTCGGCCAGCTCACGAGCCTCGTCGACGAAGTTGCTCCGGGCACCCCAGTGCACGTCGACCTCTTGCAGGCCGATCACGTCGGCATCCAACGAGCGGAGCGCCTCCGCGGTCCGGGTGAGGTCGAAGACGTTGTCCTCGCCGGCACCCGCGTGAATGTTGTAGGTGGCTACCCGTAGCGGCACCGGCGGTGCCGCCGAGCCGGGTGCGGCCATCGCCGCGGAGGTCGCGCCGAACGCGACGGTGACGGCGAGGGCGGCCGTGGCCGCAAGCGTGCCGGACAGGAAAGGCCGAACGGTGTTGCTCACGCGATCCTCCAGATCAGGTCGTGGTCAGGCCAGCGCCGAAGGGGAACAGGGCCGTTCCCGGGTGGGCGGGATCCGGAATGGTCACCGGGAGGCGCCCGCCGGGCTGGATCGCCCCGGTCAGCACGGCGGCGAGGGAGCTCATCGCCACGTCGTTGAAGACGTAGGTGGCGAGGTAAGTCGGGACGCCGGGGAAACTGCTCACGTCGTACGGGTCGCGCACGGCGACGACGACCAGCCGCGTGCCGGTCGCCAGCAGC
Organism: Micromonospora halotolerans; assembly: GCF_032108445.1. NCBI lineage: Bacteria > Bacillati > Actinomycetota > Actinomycetes > Micromonosporales > Micromonosporaceae > Micromonospora > Micromonospora halotolerans. Next base: position 6,092,865 of record NZ_CP134876.1, read on the forward strand.
GCCCGTACCAGTCGTTGTTGCCCGGTGTCGGTGGTGGCCCGGTTGGTGACCACCACCGTGACGGGATGCGCTCGCGCGGCGGCTCGGGCCGCGTCGATCCGCTTCTGCGTCGGCTTCTCGCCGGTGCTCAGCACGTCCACCGCCAGCCCCCGGTCGTTCAGCGCCCGGCCCAGGGCCGCCGTGGTGGTCGGGGTGGCCGGGTCGTCCCACCCGGTGACCAGGACCCGCTCCTGCGGCACCAACGGCAGCGTGTCGGCGTCGTCGCGCAGCAAGGTCGTGGTGCGATCGGTGATTTCCTGCGCTGCGGCGAGGTGATCCGGAGTGCCGACCGTGCCCGCGACGGCCGCGGTGTCAACGTACGGCGAGTGGACGATCCCCCGGTGCCACTTCAGCCGCAGCACCCGGGCTACCGACTCGTCGATGCGGCGTTCGGTGAGCTCGCCGTTGCGTACGGCGGCGAGGACGGCGTCGTAGGCGACCTGCATCACCGGTGGGTTGAGCAGCATGTCGACGCCCGCCTTGAGCGCGAGCACCGGTACCCGGTCGTCGCCGTACTTCTGCCGTACCCCGGCCATGCCGAGCGAGTCGGTGATCACGACACCGTCGTAGCCGAGCTCGTCGCGGAGCAGGCCGGTCAGGATCGGCCGGGACAGCGTCGCGGGGTCGCCGGACGGGTCGAGGGCCGGTACGACGATGTGGGCGGTCATCACCGCGTCGACACCACGGGCGATCGCGGCCTTGAACGGCGGCAGGTCGATCCGCTCCCACTCCTCGCGGGAATGGCTGATGACCGGCAATCCAGAGTGGCTGTCGACGGCCGTGTCGCCGTGGCCGGGGAAATGCTTGAGGGTGGCCGCGACACCGGCCTCCTGGTAGTTGGTCACCTGCGCGGCAACCATCTCGGCGGCCAGCGCGGGATCCTCGCCGAAGGATCGCACCCCGATCACCGGATTGGCCGGGTTGATGTTGACGTCGGACACCGGCGCCAGGTCCTGGTTGATGCCGACCGCTCGCAGTTCCTGCCCGGTGATGCGGGCCGCGGTGCCCGCGTCGGCGACGCTGCGCCCGGCGGCCAGAGCCATGTTGCCGGGGAACTGGGTGGCCGGCGGCCCCAGCCGTACCACCGCGCCCTGCTCCTGGTCGGTGCTCACCAGCACCGGCACCCCGAGATGCTCGTCGCCGGCCGCCCGCTGAATGCCGTTGGACAGCTCCGCAACCTGCTGGGGAGAGCGGGTGTTGCCCGCGTAGGCGAAGTAGATGATGCCGCCCAGGTGGTATCGGGCAACCGCCTGTGCGGCGTTGTCCACCCCGAGGAAGGACCGGTTGATGCTGACCATCGCCGGGTCGGTGGTGTCGGCCGTCTCGCCGTACACCCGGGTGGCGAAGAGCTGGCCGACCTTCTCCTCGAGCGTCATCCGGTGCAGGGTGCTCATCACCCAGCCGGTTTCCGCGCTGGAGGTCGGCGGGACGGCGGGACCGCTGTCGGCGGCCATCGACGGGGCGGCGCCCGCCGTGGCGACGCCGGCCAGCAGCGCGGCCGACAGGGCGGATACTCCGAGTCTCGTTCGGGACCTCGAGGATGGGTGCACGATCATCTCCCCTCCGGGCTGTGACGCGCTCATGGCGGCCAATGTGGTGGGATGGAAGGATCTGCCGACCATTAGCCCACAACTGAAGGTAAGTTTCAACAGCCGTCGAAGGTTCACCGCCGCTTCACGCGGGTCGCGGCCGAGCAGGTCGATGTCGGTCTGGTCACCGAGCGACGCCGGCACGTACGGCACGAACACGGATGCGGTGACGCCGGCGACCACGGCGACCGCATCCGTCGGTAGCGGAACGGGTTGAGGCGGCTCCAGTCGCGTGACCGGCGCGGGCGCCGACACCGCCGGCGCGGCTCGCCGTCAGAGCGGGCGTCGGGCATGGGCGTTCCCCGGGTGGCAAGGCCAGGAAGGGCCAGCCTGACGGTCAGCCGACCGGTGGATCCTCCCCCGGCCGTATGCCGATCTTGGAAGTCGTACCCCTGGGGCAGGATGTGCGCCATGACGACGCACCACCCGAACACCCGGCGCCTGGTCTACGGCCAGGCCACCAATTACGACTGCCTGGCCTTCGTCGACGCCGAGACCGCCGCCGGGGAAGCCGCGGAGATCAGGGCGCTCGCCGCCGCCCGGACCTGGGGCGAGGCCCGGCAGGTGCAGATGACCCACCTGGAGAACCCCGCTGGCCCCGAATGCTACGAAGAGGACGACTACGCCGACGACAAGCCCTTCGACATCACCGAGCTGGGTGCGATCGTGGACGGGAACTGGCCCAGGATGGTTACGACGCGGGCGCTCGACGTGCTGCCGCAGGACCTGCAGGACCGGTACGGCGAACTCGTCCTCACGGTTCACGACGGTGAGTACCTGAAAATTCCGCTCGGCGGCGAGGCGGAACTGGTCGCGGAGCTGCGCAAGCGTGGCTACGAGGTGACCCGCGACGACGAAACCATCAACCTGATCGACGGCGTAGGCGTCGGCTGGTGACCGACTGAGGAACGACGGAGACGCCGACATCGCCTCCGGGCCGGCGTCTCCCGTGGCTCATGCTCACCGGCGGCGCTTGTTCAAGCTCGGAAGGCCGCCGGACACGGTCCGCACGCCGCCGTCGGGGTTGCTTCGGCCCGGCTTCTGTAATGCCTCTGTGACCCGCCGATCGGCGAGGTCGGAGGCACTCAGGTTGACGACGACCAGGTCCGACCGCCGCCAGCTCCGCAGGCGAGCCAGAGCCTCTCGGCTGTCGGCAGTGCCGGTCAACGCACGGATCGCCGGCATCGCCCGGGACGGGTCGGCGAGCAGGAGATGAGCGACATCGGCGGAGCTCAACCGGCGCGTCGAGGCGTTGCCCACCGCAACGAGGGAGGCGTGAATCTCCCCGTTCTCGAGCCACAGCCACACCGGCCGCTTGCCGTCGCCGGCCCGCATCGCCGGGGTTGTCGACGTGACACTTCGCGGGGTGGAGGCATGCTTGGCCGGAAGGCGGGCTTGCAGAGCGGCCTTCGGCTGCGCTCGTCGCCGCGATTGCTGCGGGACGTCCGCAACCGACCGGAACGAGGCGGGACCGTCCGACGGTGCCACGTCGCCGGGCTGCGGCGACGCGGGAGCTGTCCCATGCGCTTCCCGCATGAAACCGCCGGCGACCTCCCACTGCTCCGCGGTTAACCGGACAGGGATGAGCTCGGTGAGGTGCGGCGCCGACGGGTCCTGGACGGTGAGTTGCGCCCGCCGCTTGGCGTGGTCGGCTGCGGTGAGCGAGCCGATGTCGAGGACCGTGGCCAGTGGGACGCGCCGGACGTAGGCCTTCGGCCACGGCAGCAACCGCCTGCACCGGAGGACAAGATGCTCCTTGTCGAACCAGGCGTCCCAACGCCGACCGGCCAACCCGACCACCTCCCGTGCAGCGCAGGTTAGCGGCCTGATGATCAATGCTGCTTCGGCGCAACGGCCAGTCAACGCGACGGATCGTCTGATGTGTCAGTGCGCAGGCGGCGCGAGGACCGGACGACCTGCGGTATCGCCCCTGCCCGACCCGGACCAGCGCCTGGACCTGGTCCCGGTCGACCATCAGTGGCGGGCCGTCGTCAAGAGGCCTGTCACGCGAGCCATTCTCGGCTTCCGGCTCGTCGCAAAGCGACTCCTCGTAGTCGAGGATCTCAGGGCCGTGGTCAGGGTCCCCAGTCGGAGAACCTGCTTGGTTCCTGCCGGGCTGGCGTGGCCTGCTCCGTCACCGGCTTGTCGTCCGTACTCGGTCATTCAACGGTCGCCAGCGAACGCTAACGGAGTCGCATGGTGTGCGGCGTCGCGGCCCGACCGCCGTAGGAGCGTTCGTGGCTGATCGCGTTCCGCAGCGCGGCGAACGCCAGAATTCTGGCGAGTGGGCAGGCGCGTCTTGTCGGGCATATTCCCGGCCAGGCGGCCGGACGTGCCGATGCGCCGGTCGGCCGGCTGCCTCACCAGGCAACCGGTCGGCCGGCACCCTGCTCCTGCCTCGACTGTGCGTGCTACGAGCCGGGGCGCCGCGCGCCACCGGCAGCCACCGGTTCGATCGCCTGCCGGAACTCCTTCGGGAGCTGCGCCAGCGCGTTCTCGAACTCGTCGCGGGTGACAGCCTCACGGAGCGTGGTGAGCACCGGGCCGACCCCGGCATCGGCGAGCGCGCGGTCGACGTCCTGGCGATCCGCCACCCGCTGCACGAAATCGTCGAACCCGAGCGACGCCTTGACCTGGTCCTGTCTAAGCGGTTTGCGCAGGCAGTCGTCAAGCCCGCCGGGAAGCTGATAAGCAAGGTCCTCAGCCTGGCCGGCGCTGATCCGGTCTGCCAACGCCTGCAACGTCGCGCGGGTGACTGTCGCCGCCTGATCGGTGGACACCTTTGCCCGCGTGGCCACTGCATTGATGAAGTCCTGGTATTCCACCTGATTCCTCCCCGTCGAATCGCCGTCGAATCACCAGTTGCGAGCCGCTTCGGTGCGCCTTGCCCACATCCTCCTGCAGCGGTGGGTGACCCTGCCTCATCCCGATCGGGCGACCACCAGGACGCCCCTACGCCGAGCGCCGCCGAGCATCAGCCCATCGCAGAAGGCTCAATCGTGCACATTCTGGTCATCCTCGGCGAGGAGGTCATCTCCCGCGGATCGGTCTTCCGGCAACGCACGCAGCCGGCGGCCGACCATCCAGGCGTCAAGGCGTGGCTTGGATCTTCCCAAGCGTCCGCAGCGCCTTCCGGTAGGCGGGGCTGTGGTAGGCGGAAACGACGGCCATGCCGTCGGTGGCGAGCCGGCGTGCGGTGGCCGCGCCGATACCACGCGCGGCTCCGGTGACGATGGCGACGCGGAGCTCCCCCGACATGCTTACCTCCCGGTAACTTGGGCTCGATCGAAGGAGCCTGACCCCCGCCCATGGCGGAGCGTCAGGGGCTGTTTGCTGTTGTGCATGCGTCTCTATACGAAATGATCATTGCGGCGTAGCGTCTCGTTTCGCCCTCCGACACATGCGCGTTGCCCGGCCCGGAGCCGGGGCTCGCGTTTGGAGAGGTCGCTGCCATCCCCGTCAGCGACCGGTGCAGAAGACGAGACAAGGACGACATCACGTGAAGCTCTCGCGTCACCGTGGAGCATGGCTCGCCGCCGTGGTCTCCGCGGCCCTCGCGGCGACCAGTGGTTCACCCGCCCTGGCCGCCCCGGGCTCTCCGGCTGATCCCGGCCCGACCGCCGCGCCCCCGACCGAGCTGCCCACCCCTCCCGGCGCCCACTCGGTCACCCTGATCACCGGTGACGTGGTCACCACCCGCCAGACCCCGAACGGCGGCACCGTGGAGGTACGGCGACCCGACGGCGCCCCCAGCGCGGTCAGGATGGTGGAGGACGGCGAAGAGCTGTACGTCTACCCGCAGTCCGTACTTCCATACGTGGCCGCGGACGCCCTCGACAAGCGACTGTTCAACGTCACCCGGCTGGTCGCCGACGAGTACGACGACGCGCACTCCGACCACCTGCCGCTGATCGTGTCGTACGCCGGCTCGCCAGCCGGGCTGCGTGCCACCGCGCCCACCGGCGCGACCCGCACCCGCACGTTGAGCAGCATCTCCGGAGCCGCGCTGAACGAGGACCGCGACCAGGCCGACGAGTTTTGGTCCGCGATCACCGCCGCCCCCGCAGCGAAGTCGGCCGCCGCGGCCAGCGGCACGGGACGCTTCGGCGGCGGGATCGCCAAGATCTGGCTGGACGGGCGGGTGCGCGCCGACCTCGCCGACAGCACCGCGCAGATCGGCGCTCCCGAGGTCTGGGCCGGCGGCGACACCGGGACCGGGGTACGGGTCGCCGTGCTGGACACCGGCATCGACGCGACCCACCCGGACCTGGTCGACCGGGTGGCCGAGTCCGCCGTGTTCGTGCCCGGTGAGGAGCTGGCCGATCGGGTGGGGCACGGCACCCACGTCGCCTCGACCATCGCCGGCACCGGCGCGGCGTCCGGTGGCCGGGAGAAGGGTGTCGCCCCCGATGCCCGCCTCGTCGTCGGCAAGGTGCTCAGCGACGCCGGCTCCGGGCAGGACTCCTGGATTCTCGCCGGCATGGAGTGGGCGGCCCGGGACGCCGACGCGAAGATCATCAACATGAGCCTCGGGTCGACCCAGCCGAGCGACGGCACCGATCCGCTCAGCCAGTCGGTCAACTCGCTCAGCGCCGAGACCGGCGCACTCTTCGTCATCTCCGCCGGCAACAACGGCGCGCCGGGGAGCGTCTCCACCCCCGGTGCGGCGGACGCGGCGCTGACCGTCGGCGCGGTCGACGCCGACGACAAGCTCGCCTACTTCTCCAGCCAGGGGCCGCGAATCGGCGACGAGGCCGTCAAGCCGGAACTCACCGCACCGGGCGTGGGCGTGCTCGCCGCCAGGTCGCAGTACACGGCCGGCGAAGGCGCCTACCGGAGCATGGACGGCACCTCGATGGCCGCGCCGCACGTGGCCGGCGCCGCCGCGCTGCTCGCCGCTAAGCACCCGGACTGGACCGGCCAGCAGCTCAAGAACGCGCTGGTCAGCACCACCGAGAGCACGCCGCAGTACGACGCGTACCAGGCCGGCACCGGCCGGGTCGATGTCGCCGCAGCGGTGAAGGCCCCGGTCTTCGCCACCGGCACCGTGCACACCGTCATGGGAGACGACACGGCCAAGGCCGGTGGCAGCACGCGACCGGTGACGTACACCAACACCACCGGGCAGCCGATCACGCTGGACCTGGCGGTCGACGCGCCGAACGCACCGGCCGGGCTGTTCGGCCTCTCCGCGGCACGGGTGACCGTGCCCGCCAACGGCACCGCCACGGTCACCCTCACCACGGACACCACCCGGGCGGCCGTCGGCAGCCGGTACACCGGGCAGATCATCGCCAGCGGGCCGGACCGGACCACACTGACCCGCACGGCGATCTCCGTCGGCACGTACACCCCTTACCACTGGCTGCGGCTGGAGCTGACCGACCGGTCCGGCAAGCCGACCGCTGGCCTTATCGAGCTGGGCCAGCCGGGCGCGTACGGGCCGGACTTCCTCAACACCGACGAGAACGGCGTCGCGCAGCTCTACCTGCCCGAGGGGGTCTACTCGGCGATGAGCTTCCTGAACGTCACGGGGGCGCACGGGCCGAACTCGCTCGGTGTGGCGCTGGTCGGTGACCCGGACATCGACCTGCGAGAGGACACCGTGGTCCGTCTGGACGCCAGCGCGGCGCGCCGGCTCGAGTCGCGGGTGCCGCAGCAGACCGCCGACACGTACACCCGACTGGACTACTACCGGTCGCAGGGTGAGGGCCGGTGGCGCTCGTTCGTCGAGGGCGGCGTCTTCTACGACAGCTTCTGGGCCCAGCCGACCGGCCGCGACGTGAAGCACGGCGACTTCTACATGGGCGCCCGGTGGCGCAAGGAGCAGCCGGTGCTCAGCGCCGGCACCGGGACGGTCGACTTCGACGACCTGGTCCGTCAGCAGGGCACCACCCAACTGCCGAAGGGCCGCTGGACGCTGCCCGCCGTCTACGCGGGCAACGGCGCCGCGAGCGATTACGCCGGGCTGGACGCCCGGGGCAAGGTGGTCGTGGTCCGGCGCAACCAGGAGCTCTTCGACGCCGATCAGGCCGCCGCGGCGACCGCCGCCGGGGCGAAGCTGATGCTCGTGGTGAGCGACCAGCCCTGGCGCGACGTGCGCGACTACTCGATCGACTTCTTCACCCCCACCCCCGTCGAGGTGGCGCTGGTCAGCCACGACGAGGGCGAGGCGCTGATCAAGCAGATCCAGCACGGGGCGACGGCGGTCCAGGTGACCTCGCAGCCCGTCGCCGACTACGTCTACGACCTGGCGCAGGCGTACCACAACCGGATCCCGCGTGAACTCAGCCGGACCGAGACGAAGAAGACACTCGCCCGGATCGACGTGGGCTTCGCCCTCCCGCCCGGCCAGACCCGGGGCGGTGAGTTCCGGTTCGACTGGCCGTCGTACTCCGACTGGGGCATCGGCCAGACCAGCAACCGGCCGCTCGCCCCGGTACGCACCGACTGGGTCTCCACCGGCGAGCTCTACCAGTGGGGCCAGGAGGCATACGTCCAGGGCGGCACCTACCAGATCGACCAGCGGACCGGCTACCCGGCGGGCAGCAGCGGGACGGAGCAGTTCTTCGAGCCGATCGAACGGCCGCACCTCAACGACAACTTCAAGCTGCCCACCCGCGCCGGCGACACGCTCAACCTGGACGTGCCCGGTTGGGGCGGGGCCGACCACGTCGGCATGACGCTGAACGGCGCCACCCAGACCAATCAGCTCTACCAGGGTGACGAACTGCTCGCCGAGGGCACCAGCACCTGGATCAGCGGCACCGCGCCGGGTACGGGTGACCTGCCGTACCAGCTGGTGGTGCGGACCGCCCAGGACCCGACCGCCGGCGCGTACTCGACGCGTACGGAGTCGAAGTGGAAGTTCCGGTCGAAGGCGCCGGCCGCCGGCGTGGAGTCGAGCGTGCTGCCGCTGCTGCAACTCGACTACGCCGTCGACACCGACACCGCCGGTACCGCGAAGCGGAACACCGCCCTTTCCGTCTCCGCCGCGCACCTGCCCGGCGTCACGGGCGGCGGCGACGTCGGGGCGGTCCGGTTGGAGGTCTCGTACGACGACGGCGCGCACTGGCAGAAGCAGTCGTTGACCCGGACGAAGGACGGTTCCTGGACGGCGAAGCTGAAGGCGCCGAAGGGCGCGTCGTACGTGTCGCTGCGGGCCAGTGCCGCGGACGGCTCGGGCAACGCGGTCGACCAGACCGTCATCCGCGCCTTCGGAGTGCGGTGACCGCCTGACGGCACGAACTCGGGGGCCACGGTGTATGCCGTGGCCCCCGCGGCTTTCCGCCGGTCGTCCCGGCCCGCCGCCCGCTGAATCCCGCCGGGCGGGCGACGGTCGGGGGCCGCCCCTTCCGGTCTGGACGGGCCGCGGTCAGTGGCCGCGACGCAGCCGGATCCAGCGGTAGCCGTGACCGGCCAGTTGGTCGGCCGGGTCGAGCATGACCGCCGCGGAGAACAGCCCGATCCTGTGCGGCGTTGTCGCCGGGGCGTCCACGTACACCAGGGGCTGCGCGACCCGTCATCCCCTCCTGGGCCGCCTGCTCGATCTGCCGCTGCTGGGTGCACCAAGTGGACAAGCGTGGCCAGCTCGCACAGCCGGGCAAGTCCGTCAGCGTCCAGGGCCGAATCGTCGGCCAGGGTGTCGAACGCCGCCACAGCCTAGGAGTGCAACTGGGCGAGGGCGTCGAGGTCGAGACCTTCCAGGGTCCAGAGATCTCAAGTTCACCGTCAGATCCTCAGCACGGTAGGGATCTCATCGCCAACCGGCCCGCAGCCAGCATCGGCGGTACAGCCCACGGCGTAGCGCAGCGAGAGGCGATTCCGATCAGAGCAGTGACGGCTTCGCGGTGCCCCGCGGAGGCCGGCAGCCTGCCCGGCAGGGCCCGCCCCGATCCGGTGGCGGGCCCTGTTTCCCCACCCCCGGCTCAGGTGGTGGCGGGAATCGGAGCTGGCGCGGCTGACTCGGCCGGCGTGGTCCTCCCGGCCCGCAGCACTCCCATCGCGAGGATCCCGAAGACCGCCGTCGCCGCGACTGCCGACAAGATCCCGTTCCAGTTGCCCGGCGAGAAGTCGCCGACGAGGCAGAGGAATCCGAGCGGAGCCGCCCACACCGGCACCAGGCGGGCGCGCCAGGCCGCGATGGTGAGCAGGGTCAGCCCGAGGTCGAAGCCGAACAGGCGCAGAAACAGAATGACCATCGCGCCGGTCCCGTTGGAGATGACCCCGTCCGCCGCCGCCATCTCGGCGTGGCGCGGGTCGAGCGCCAGGTCCAGGGTCGAGAGCAGCAGTACGGCGTGCGCCGCGAGGCCCATCGTCCCGAGGAACGTCATCGTCCCGGCCACCCGGACGAAGATCCGCCCGCGACCGCGGACCAGCCGGACAACGGCGGGGACCGCGGCGGCGAGCAGCACCATAGCGGCGAAGTAGCTTAGATCGGCGGCGCGGAACGCAGCGCTGTGCTCGGCGAACAGGGCGAGTTCCGCGGCCGGGTTTTCGGTGTTATCGCGCGGCACGATCAGTTCGGAGACGAGGAAGAGCAGCGGTGCGGCGCACAGGGCGGCAGCGAGCGGCCGGGCCGGGCGGCTCGATGGATCGGTCATGATGATCTCCTGTTGGAGGTGGCTGAGCCGGCGCTGCCGGCGGGTGCCGTCGATCGGCACCGGCACCGACGCTAGGGAAGCGGACCCCAGCACACCCCCGCCCGGAGTCGCGATCGGCTCCCTCCACAGGCGGAACCGGCCCGGCGTGACCGGTACGACAGGCGGAGGCGGGCCCAGGACGAAACCACCTAGGCTGCCGCCATGACACCCACCCCCGCCTGGCGCCGTTGGTTGCTCGATGTCGCCCCGGCGGTCGTGCTCTGCGTGCTCGGCGTGGTCGAGGTCCTGGTTGGCGGGCTGATCGGTGCGGCACGGACGCAGCACTTGGTCGGCACCGTGCTCCTCACCCTGATCCTGGTCCTGCGCCGTCGGTACCCGGTGCTGGTGGCGGTCGCGACGAGCGCGGTGGTCGTCGCCGTTTCGCTCGGCGGCGAGCCACCCGATGAGGTGGCCGGTCTGGTCGCGGTCGTGGTCGCGGCGTTCGCCGCCGGGGCCTACGCGGCGCCGACCGCCGGTGCGCTGGCCGCGACGGCCCAGTCGGTGGCGATGGTGGTGGCGATCGCGCTGGATCCCTCCGACAACCTTGCCAACGTGGTGCCGTCGATCGTGCTCTTCATCGCGGTGCCCGTGGTGGTCGGTGCGGCCTACCGGCGGCGCTGGTTGCACGGGCTCGCCCTGTCGGAGCGGGCCCGGCAGGCGGAGGAGACCCGCGAGGAACAGGCCCGCCTCGCGGTCGCCGCGGAACGCCGGCGGATCGCCCGCGAGCTGCACGACCTGGTCTCGCACACGGTCAGCGTGATCGCCGTGCAAGCCGAGGCCGGCCACCAACTTCTCGACCGGGAACCGGCCAGCGCGCGGGCCGCTTTCGTGGCCATCGCCGACGCGTCCCGCTCGGCGCTCGTCGAGTTGGCCCGGCTGTTGCGGCTGCTCGGTGACGACGAGCCGGGGAGCGTGACCCGCGTCGACCTGGCCCCGCAACCCGACCTCGCGCAGCTCGACGCGCTCGTCGGGCGATTCCGGGCGGCCGGACTGGCGGCCCGGCTCGAGATCGAGGGCGCCAGCCGCCCGATCGACAAGGGGATCGGGCTCTCCGCCCACCAGCTGATCCAGGAGTCGCTGACCAACTCGCTCAAGCACTCCGAGGGCGGCGAGGTGGTGGTGCGTCTGCGGTACCACGCCGACTCGCTCGACCTGGACGTCCGCGACAGCGGCACACCACGCGGCGGTTCCGGCGGCACCGGACGGGGGCTGATCGGCATGTGGGAGCGGGTGGCGCTCTGTGGCGGCAGCCTGGAACTCGACGTGTCGGCCGGCTTCCGGATCCGTGCCCGCCTGCCGCTGGCCCCGGCCGCATGATCCGGGTGCTGATCGCCGACGACGAGACCCTTATCCGGCATGGGCTCGCCGCGATTCTCAGTGGGGTGCCGGACATCGAGGTGGTCGGCGAGGCCGCCGACGGGCTCGCCGTGATCGACCAGACCCGCCGCGTCGAACCGGACGTCGTCCTGATGGATGTCCGGATGCCGCTGCTCGACGGCATCGAGGCGACCCGTCGGGTGGTGCGGCTGCCGCGCCCGCCCCGAGTGCTCGTGCTCACCACCTTCGACCTCGACGAGTACGTCTACGAGGCGATGCGGGCGGGCGCCGCCGGCTTCCTGCTCAAGAGCGTGCCGGGCGAGCAGTTGGCCTTTGGTATCCGTACTGTAGCCACCGGCGACGCCCTGCTCGCCCCGGCGATCACCCGGCGGTTGGTGGAGGAGTTCCTGCGCCGGCCGGCGCCGGGCACCCGTACCCCGCCGAGTCTCGCCGACCTGACCGGGCGGGAGACGGACGTGCTGCGGCTGGTCGGCCGGGGACTGTCCAACGCCGAGGTGGCCGCTGAACTCTTCCTCGCCGAGAGCACCGTGAAGACGCACGTGGCCAACCTCCTGGCCAAGCGCGCCCTGCGCGACCGGGCCCAACTGGTGGTCCTCGCGTACGAGTCCGGCCTGCTGCGCCCGGGTGGCTGACCGCGCCGGAGTGCCCCGATGGCCGGCTGCACGCTGCTGGGCATGACCGTTCTCCTCGGCACGCCGGAGATCCGGGAGTTGGCCGCCCGGTAAGACACATCGAATCCGCCGTCGAGCGCATCCGGCCGACGACAGGCGGTGCCGTGCCGACCCGTACCGCCTGTCTACTCAGTGCACCGGGTTGCTCCTAAGCCGCTCCGCTCACTTGGGAACGGCGGCTCAGCGCCGGCGGTCGCCGGCACCAAGGTGGTCGAGTTCGGGCCCAGCCCTCGCTGGTCAACTACCTTCGGAGGGGTCGAGGTGCTGCTGCAGGGCGGACCGGGTGACGGCCAGGTGCTGGTCGGCGGCGGGGAGACCGTCGTGTGGCGGGCCTGCTTGTACGGGATCACCGATGGTGCCCACGGCCCGGGCGTCAAGGCCAAGCCCTACTGGTGGGCCTCCGGCCCAGCCCTGACCCCGGCACCGCGCGGACGCCTGCCCAGAAGCCGTCCGGGAAGACGGGCAAACAAGTGCCGCCGGGTCAAAACCTCCGCCCTGACCGGCCCCCACTCCTTGATCGATGACACAGAGGTGAGCCAAAGGTCGCGCGGTCAGCGGCAGACAGCGCACATGACCTTGGGGCAGGCGGTCGGTGTCCGGCGCCGGTGGGACGAAAAGAGCGTTCCTGTAGTGGGTGCCGGCGGAGCCTGGTGGTCGTTTGGCAGGAAGGAATTGCATGGCGTCTGGCGACATCAGCGGGCCCGTCCTGCGGGGCGTCATACTGCCGGTCAGCTTGTGGTCGGACGGTGCCTGCGTGCTTGCGCGACGCCCAGCCACTCGCCGAGCCGACGGCGGATGCGGCTGCGGCGGTATCCGCCGTGCACCGCCCCGGTTGGTGGTGGATCGAACAGCGATCCCAACCGGGGTACGGCTGCGGCGGGCTTGGTCAACAACGTCGCGCTCCACCGGGCGACCAACCACTCGGTGGCACGCGGTGCCATTCGGTGGGCGGACAGCGCCAGGTGTGAGACCACACCAGTTGTTACCTGCCTGCGCGGGCGGCGGGCGCACGTGAGGATGGTGGCAGCGAGACGCTCGGGTGCGTACGCGGGCGGGATAGCTCGTAGTTGGCGACCGGAGTGGTTGGCTGCCCGCTCGAAGAACGGCGTGTCGACCGGCCCGGGCATCACGAGGCAGACCCTTATCCGAGGATGCCGGGCGACCTCCTGCTGAAGGTTCAGGGCCAGTCCTCTGATGGCGAACTTGGTCATGGAGTAGAGCGGGACCAGCGGGTTCGGGAACACTGACAGCAACGACCCTAGGAGCACGAGGATGCCGTGGCCCTGCGCCTGAAATGTAGCTAGGGCAGCGCGGGCGCACAGCGCGGTGCCGAATACGTTGGTGTCCACCAGCCGTCGAATCTCGTCTACCGATTCAGAGCCCAGCGGCCCGGCAATGCCGACGGCCACCGCCTCGACCCAGACGTCTATCTGCCCGAACCGCTGCACCGCCAGCTGGGCCAGCCGCTCGACGGCCGCTGGATCTGCGATGTCGGTGGGCACAACCAGCACCTGCCCGCCCCGTGCCCGGCAGTCGTGTTCCACCTCCGCGAGCGCTCCTTGGCTGCGCGAGGCGAGTACCAGCCTGGCCCCTTCGGCAGCGAACGCCAATGCGGTCGCGCGGCCAATTCCACTCGACGCCCCCGTGATCAACACCACGGCGTCACGGAACGTTCTGCGCCTGACCATCACACCTCCCGCAACGAACCATCTACCCACGGGTGTGACAATCACTCCCAGGGCACGTACGGTCGCTGACCGTCCGTGGCCTGACAGGGGTTCGCCTGGTCATCTCCGATGCCCACCCCGGGCCTCGTGGCCGCGATCGGCGCCGCGCTGCCCGGGGCGTCGTGGCAGCGGCGCAGGACCCATTACCTGCCAACCTCCTGGAAGGTGCCGGAGTCCGCGCAGGCACGGATCGTCACCTCGTCCGCACGATCGTCAATCAGCCCGCCGTCCAGCCCCCTGGCCGCTACTGCAAGTCAAGCGCTCTGGAGCCTACGACGTCATGTTCTGCCATGTAGTACCTGGAGGTCGGCTGCTAATTCAGCACCGCACGGAAGGCGCGCTCGCCGATGCCGCGCATCAGCGGGTTGTCCGCCGAGTGCGTCAGGAAGACCAGGGACAGGACAAGCGCCCACCCACGCGACCGCTCCCAGGTCGCGTCGTCTGCGCGGCCATACGTCTGTCGAAGAGCAGCACGCTGCTCCGCCGTGAACAGCATCCAGGCCACGGACAGGTCGGTGGCGGGATCGCCCGAGGTGATGTCACCGAAGTCGATCACGGCGCTGATTCGGCCGCGGTCGACCAGGATGTTGGCCGGGTGCAGGTCCCCGTGCAGCCACAGCGGCGGACCGTCCCAAGCAGGTGTAGCGGCGGCCGCCTCCCAGATCCGCAGTGCGGCGACACGGTCAGCCGGATCGACGTGCGCCAGCCCGGCCAGGACTCCCTCGGCGCGCCCGGCCAGTGGAATCCCGCGAAACGGGTTGACGGGCGCCTCCGAAGGAGCCGGGGCATGCAGCGCGCCCAAGAAACCGCCGAGCGTCGCCGCGGCCGACCAGAGGTCGTCGGGCTTCGACCGCGCCGCGATCCGGCCCGGGAAAAACGGCACGACACTCCATGACCACGGGTACTGAGTCGTCGGCTGCCCGACACGCACCGGCGCTGGCACCGGCAACGGCAGGCGGCCGGCCAATTCCGGCAACCACCGCTGCTCGTGCGCAACGAGTTCGGCGGCCATGGCGCGCCGCGGCAACCGGACCAGGAACTCCTCACCAAGCCGACACACAAGGTTGTCCCAGCCGTTGGCCAGGACCTCGACCGGCAAGTCCGCTAGATCGGGGTGCTGCTGATCGAGCAGACGACGCACCAGTTCGACAGAGACTGGGACCTCCGCAGCGGGCATTCGGTGAACTGTCACAGCGAGAACCCTACGACCGCACCCCGGCGCGCTTGGAAGCCAGTCAAGGAAATGGCTCGGCCGTGCAAGGCCATCACATGATCCGCCGGACACCCCCTATAGCCCACGCCCAGATCCTTAAACGAGCGGGCCGAGCTGGGCGTCACCGACCCTTGCCATTCGTTGTCGCGGATCTTCGCCCGGCCGGGTGTCCCCTCCCCCACGATAATTTGGGTGATCGGCGACGAGGTCTACGGCGCCGACCCCAGCCTGCGCGGCGACCTCGAGCAGCGTGGGATCGGCTACGTCCTGGCGGTCGGATGCGACCGACGCGCGGCCGTCAACGACGGCCGCACACTGATCCGCGTCGACGAGCACACCGACCCGATCCCCCGACGCGAGTGACAGCAGCACTCTGCACAAGTCTTGACAATTGCTCGGCGCTCTACGGCGCATCTCCCTGTTGCCGGTCCGTGCCCCCAGAAGAAGCCGAGGGCATGTCTGTGGCCGTCATGCGGCGACCACTCCAGGCCGTCACCTCGACTCCCGCCGAGTCACCACCAAGCACGTTTCTGTGCCTGGCCCAGCCATAGTGCCGCCCTGGTGACCACTCTGCTCGACTCCACTGCCGGCGACTCGCAGTCGGCTCACTCTTGAGCCTTCCCACGAGGTGGTCGACGGGTGTATACGTGTGTAAATCGATTTGCGCAGTGGCAATGGATCGGCTCGCCACGGGCGGCCAGCGCTGTGACAGTGGTCGCCTGACCCTGTCACAGCACCTCAGGCCCGGTTCTTCGAACAACTCGGTGAAGGAGAATGCGATGGCAGGTCAGGGAGGTCTCCGTCGGAGGTCGTTCCTCTTCGGCGGCATGGGAGCCGCGGTGCTGCTGGGTGGTGGTGCGTCGCAGTTCATGAACATGAGAGCGGCTTGGGCGGCACCGACAGGCAACCTGTATCAGGCGGCGCTGGCCAAGGGGATCCGGTACGGCTCCTCGACCGCGACGTGGCAGGTGCAGCCGGACCCCGACTACGCGGCGCTGTATGCGCGCGAGAGTGGGATGCTGCTCACCGAGGACGACCTGCTGTGGTATCGACTCAAGCCAACGCAGACCGCGCCCCTGGACTTCAGCTACGGCGACCAGATCGTGTCGTTCGCCGCCGGCAACGCTCAGCCGGTGCTCGCGGCGCACCTGGCCTGGGACGAGGGACTGGGTGACGGGTGGGAACCGGACGCCCTCTACAACCTCAGCACCCAGGACGCGCGCGACCTTCTGTTCGGGACGATCCAGCAGGAGGTCACGCACTATGCCGGCCGGGTGAAGGCCTGGGTGGTGGCCAATGAGGTAACCGACGGGCGGCGCAAGGACGCCAACGGGTTCTGGACGGTCGAGCCCTGGTACCAGACGATCGGGCCGACCTTCGTCGAGGAGGCGTTCAACCTCGCCCACCAGTGTGACCCGAACGCTCTGCTTCTCATCAACGACTTCGGATTCGAGACCGGGTCGGACGCGGTGGCTCGGCGGACGTCGATGCTCAAGGCCATCGACTATCTGAAGAGCAAGAACGTCCCGGTGCACGCGCTGGGGATCCAGGCACACCTGAATGCGAACGGGTTCAGCCGGCAATTCGATATAGCGGCCTACCGGACCTTCCTGTCGGACGTCGCGGCGCGGGGGCTGTCCATCTTCATCACCGAGATGGATGTTCAGGACGACGGCCTGAAGGCGGACATCCCCAGCCGTGACGCGGGTGTGGCGAACGTGTACGCGCAATATCTGTCCGTGGCCCTTCAGGAGCCCGCGGTTAAGGTCGTGCTCAACTTCGGGCTGAGCGACCGCTACACGTGGTTGCAGGAGGACTTCCCGCGCAAGGATGGAGCCGCGCGCCGGCCGCTGCCCTTCGACGAGAACCTCCAGCCGAAGCCGGCCTACACCGCGATCCTGCAGGCCTTCCAGAACGCTCCGGCACGCACACCACTGTGATCAGATTCGGCAAAGTGCACTCTCAGGCTCTGACCGGCGCAAACGCGCCGGTCAGAGCCTGGGACCCAGATAGCGGTGGCCACCCGAGGGCTCCTCACGCGCCACCGGATCGGCACGGATCATCAGAGTCGGTCGCCGTAGGTCTCCACGGCGTTGTCGCTGCTCACCCGCTGCCTGATCGCTGGCGGCAACGACGCCAGGGCGTGCCGCGGGTCGTCGAAGTCCCAGTGCGGGTAGTCGGAGCTGAACATCAGGGTACGGTCCGCGCGAGCGATCTCGCAGAGCACGTGCAGGTGGTGGCGGCGCTTCGGCTCCGGGAGTGGCTGCGTGGTGAACCGGACGTGATCCACGACGTACTCGCTGGGCAGTCGTCTCACCCACGGCACCTCGTCGCGCAGGCCCTTGACGTTCTTGTCGAGCCGCCACATCACGTCGGGGATCCAGCCCAGCCCGCCCTCGGTGATGATCACCTTGAGGTTCGGGAAGCGCTCGAAGACCCCGTGGCAGACTAGGCTGATCACGTTCGCCTGGAACACCTGGCTGAGCCCGCTGTGCCACTCGACGTAGTACGTCGGTGTCCCGCCTGCCATCGGCGGCGAGGTACGGAAGACGCCTTCGCCCGAGTTGGGGTGGACGGCGACCGGAAGGCCCACCTCGTTCGCGGCCTCGTAGATCGGGTAATAGTGCCGCAGCCCCATCAGGATGCCGGTGAGCGGCAGCAGCACGCCGACGAAGCGTTCGTCCTCGGCCGCGCGCCGGATCTCCTGGGCCGCCAGCACCGGGTCCTGGGCACCGACCACGATGTAGCCGCGGTACCGGTCGTCGGCATCGAGCCAGGTCGTGGCCAGCCACTGGTTGTACGCCGAGGCGATCATCGCTGCGGCATCCGGGTCGGGCATGGCCCCGAGCCCGAGCACCTCGCCGCCGATGAGCACCGCACGGTCGATACCGTTGCCGTCGAGCAGCTGTTGCGCCGTGAAGGCCGGGTCGGCGCCCGGCGCGGACCCGTCCGGCGCACGGGCGTCGTCGCGGAGCACCCCGGCCGGGTTGAGGTAGAGCATGTTCCGCGGGATCGACACCGCCTCGCGGTGCCCGATCGTGGTGAGGCTACGGCGCTCGTCGAGGCCCAGGCGACGCTGCGCGGCCTGGGAAAGGAACGGCCGGAGCTCCCCGAGGCCGCTCTTGGTGATCGGGTGGACGTCGCAGTCGACGAGTCGGTAGCGGCTCGGTGCGGCCGCCTCGGCGATGGGCTGGTCGAGCAGGTCGGCCATGGGAACTCCTGTCCGGACAGTCGTTGCGGAGATGGCTCGAAGCCGCCAAAGTTATGCATAGCAAATCGATTGGCAGGTCGGTAGACGGATCAGTGGGTGGGCCGCATGGAAGTTCGGGTCGGCAGCGTCGAGGAGGTGCGCCGGGACGGGTGCAGGATCGTCGAGGTGAACGGGCGGTCGGTCGGCGTCATCAGCATCGGCGAGGAGTTCTTCGCGATCATCGACAGGTGCCCGCACATGGGTGCGTCGATGTGCGCGGGCTCGCTGAGCGGTACCTTCGTCGCCTCCGAGCCGCACGAGTACGTCTACGGCAAGGCCGGCCGGGTGATCCGCTGCCCCTGGCACGGCTGGGAGTTCGACCTCGAGAGCGGCCGGTCGCTCCTGGAGCCGAAACGCTTCGGACTCAAGACCTACCGGGTCACCCAGCTGGACGGCGAGGTCGTGCTGCACGCCTGAGCATCACTGGGCACCGCGCTATCGGAGCTTGACGACCTGCCCCAGATTCGAGGAACGGTAGCCCGCCAGCGCGACCTCCAGGGCGCGCACGCCGTCCTGCCCCGTCGCACACGGGTCCTCAATCACGCCTGCGCGCACCGACGCGAGGAACGCCTCGATCATCGCCCGATCGGCGTCCTCGGCGAACGACGCCTGACGCAGGCCCCGCGGACCGCCCTCACCGGCGCTGATGACGTTCAGCGCCTCGGCCCCGTCGGTGATCTCCAGCGAGCCCTCGGTGCCGACCAGGCGGAGGTAGAAGTCGTAGTCGTGCGGGTGATTCGCCGGCACCGACCAGCTCGGGTCGATGCTGCCGACCGCACCGTTCTCCAGGCGCAACGAGACCACCGCGACGTCCTCGACGTCGAGGTTCCAGAGCAGCGACCCGGCCTCGGCCGACACCTCGGTCACTTCGAGCCCGCTGACGTGCCGCATCACGTCGGTGACGTGGACGGAGTGGTCGATGAGCGCCCCTCCGCCGGCGGCCACCGGGTCGGTGATCCAGCCGGGGTACGCCGGGGGCAGCGGCGGGCGGCCGCGGTTGCCACCGACCAGGCCGATCAGATCGCCCAACCGGCCGTCGCGGACCGCCGTACGCGCCCGCTCGACCATGGGCAGGAAGCGGGACACGAACGGCTGGTGCAGCTGCACGCCCGCGGCCGCGCAGGCGGCGACCATCGCCTCGCCGTCCTCGACCGTCGTGGCGATCGGTTTCTCGCACAAGACGTGCTTGCCGTGGGCGGCGGCGAGCTCGACGTGGACGCGGTGCTCGTCGTTGGCGCTGCACACCAGCACGGCGTCCACCGCGGGCGAGGCCAGCAGCGCCTCGGCGTCGCCGGTGAGTGGTACGCCGAAATCCTGGCGGATCCAGCGGGTGTGCTCGGGCTCGGGATCGTACAGGCCCACGACGCAGGCGTTCGGCGACGCGGTCAGCGCCCGCGAGTAGGCCCACACGTGGCCCATGTGCGCGGCGCCGAGGATCGCGACGCCGACCGGCTTGCGGCTCATCAAAGCTCCCACCTGATCAGGTCGATCGTCTGGCCGGTGCGGGCCGATTCGAGGGCGGCGAGTGCCGTGCGCAGCGACTCGACCGCCTCGACGGCGGGCACCGGCGGGGGTCCGCCGTCGCGGCAGGCCTGGAAGAACGCGCTCAGCTCGTGGGTGAACTCGCGGTCGCCGAGCACGTCCCACCACTCCGAGTCACCGTCGTGGGCGTGCAGTACGCCGCCGATCATGTGGTCGTAGTCCCACGACAGCTGGCCATCGGTGCCGGTGATCTCGGCCCGGAGCTTGAAGCCGCGCGAGGCCGGGTGGGCCCAGCTGCACTCGATGTGGGCGATGGCGCCGTTCTCGTAGCGGACCGTCGTCAGGGTGTAGGTCAGCGCGCCCGCGTCGCTGTCGGCCGCCATGCAGTGCACGCGTACGGCGGGACTGCCGATCACCCACCGGGCGTAGTCGAAACTGTGCACGGCCTGGTCGAGCAGCGGACCACCGGATGTCGCGGGGTCGGCGAGCCATCCCCCCTCGCTCCACCCAGGTAGCGAGGTCGTCGTCGAGTGGCTGAGCATACGTACGAGCCCGATTTCGCCCGACGCCGCCAGGTCGCGGGCGAGCCGGTGGTCCGGGCCGTAGCGGGCCACCTGCCCGATCGAGAGCAGGCCGGGCGCGGCGTCGGCGGCCGCGAGGACGCGGCGCGCCTCGTCCATGGTGCGCGTGATCGGCTTCTCGCACAGCACGTGCCGGCCCGCCCGAAGGGCGGCGATCGTGGCGTCGGCGTGGGCGGTCGGCGGCGTGCAGATGTCGACGACGTCGACGCCGAGGTCGAGCAGCGCGTAGAGGTCCGGCACGACTTTCGCGCCGTGCCGGTCGGCGATCCGCTCGGCCTTGCCCCGGACCGTGTCGGCAACGGCGGCCAGCCGGACGCCCGGGGAGTCGCGGTAGGCGTGCGCGTGGACGCCGGCGATCATGCCGGCCCCGAGCAGGCCGACCGTCAGCTCGCCGGTCATCGCGCACGGCCCGCGATGGACGGCGCCTCCGTGTGGAGGTCGGGCCCGAAGAACAGGAATACCACGAGGTCCTCGCTTCCGGTGTTGGCGACCTCGTGCTCGCGGGTCGCCGCGTCGTGGGTGACCACCAGTTCGTCCCGGCCCGGCTCGCCGCCGCGCACCTCATGCCCGGCGAGCCTGCCGTCACCGGTCCAGGCGAAGACGCTGTAGACGCCGGGCTCGCGCAGCCGGTGGACGCCGCCCGGCGGGACGACGAGACGCTTCCCGGCGTACTTGCTGGTGTTGTAGAAGACCCAGGTCTCCTCGCCATCGCCGTCCGCGCCGACGACGGGCTGCGGGCTCAGGTGGCGGTTCTCGTAGAACCACGGGTCGCCGTTGACCTCCCAGTCCACGAAGCCGAGCGGGAACCGCTCGCCGTGCTTGTCGCGGTCCCGCGGCCGGACGTCCTTGAACAGCAGGTCCTTGGAGATGATCCGGCCGGCGTTCAATGCCTGGAACATCGACAGGACGTCGGAGTCCTCCTGCAACTCGAGGGTGAGAGCCGTGCCGGGGGCGTGCAGCACGCCGGACGGCACATGGAATCCCTCGCCGGCTACCTGCAGCTCCGCGCGGGCATGCCGAAGGATCAGGTCGCTGTCCCAGTCGACGAGGTAGGGCAACAGCACCTCGTGCGCCGACTGCTCCGCGATCCACGGGTGCACGCCGAAGAACGTCTCCGGGTGCGCGCCCGGGTCGACACCCGGCAGGAAATGGTAGGACTCGTCCTTGGCGTTGCGGCCGACCAGCGACGCGAACTCCTGGGGCGGATGGATGTGGTAGGGCAACCGGTGGGCGTAGTCGAAGATCTTCGCCAGCCGCCCCAGTCCCGCGGGATGCGAGGCGGCGTACGCCGCGCCCAGGATCGCCGCCGGATCGGCGGCAACGGCGTCGCGCAGCAGGAGCCGCTCACCGTGCTCCCCCACGACGTGGCTGAGCCCCTCGTCCTGCGGACCGACGCGGTTGTCCGCCTTCGTCGTCGAGGCGAGCCACCGCTCGCAGATCGCGCCACGCTCCCCGACGTCGTAGGCGTTCTCGGGTAAACCCAGCCGCCGGCCCGGCGGCAGGAAGTCGCGCGCGACCCACGCCGGCTCACACCTCAGCACGCCGTCCCCGGCTTCGAGTAGCCGGGCGAGCACGTCGCGGGCTCCACCCGGATTCGCCGTCGCCACGGTCAGCCCTTCACACCGGTGAGGGCGATGCCCTGCACGAACTTCCGCTGGAAGACGAGGAACACGATGATCATCGGCAGGGTCGCGATCACCGACCCGGCGAAGAGCAAGGTCCAGGACGTGCGGTTCTGCACCACGAACAGGGCGAGCCCCACGGGCGCGGTGATCTTTTCGGGGCTGGACAGGATGATCAGGGGCCAGAAGAAGTCCTCCCACGCCCCCTGGAAGGTGAAGATCGCGTTTGCCGCGAGCGCCGGCGCGCACAGCGGCAGCACGACCGACCGGAAGATCCGGAACTCGCTCGCACCGTCGATGCGGGCGGCCTCCAGCAGTTGATCCGGGATCGAGAGCATGTACTGACGGATGAGGAAGATGCCGAACGCCGACACGATCCCCGGCATGATCAGACCCCAGTAGGAGTCCAGCCAGCCGTGCCCGCCGTTGCCCATCCAGTCGTTGCCACCGAAGAACGGGATGTGCTTGATGATCAGGTAGTTCGGGATGAGCGTGACCTGGCCGGGAACCATCATCGTCGCCAGGAAGAGCATGAAGATCACGTTACGGCCGGGGAACCGGCGCTTGGCGAAACAGTAGGCGCACAGGGCGTTGAAGAATGTCTGCAGCACGGTGATCGCGATCGCGACGAAGGCGCTGTTCACGAACCACCGCCAGTCACCGTGTCCCTGGCCCTGCTGGGCCTTGGTGAGGTGACCGACATTCAAGAAGCCCTTGTAGCCCTCCAGGGTCGGGTCCTTCGGAACCCAGTGCGGCGAGGTGGAGAAGATCTCCCCCATCGGCTGGAACGACGCGCTGATCAGCCATGCGAACGGGGCCACGAACAAGATCGCGAGCGGGGCGAGAACCAGGTACGTGACCACCTTCTGCTGCCACGTGAACCGGTTGACCCCGTTCCGCGGCGACCTTCGGTCCGGCGCAGCGGGCTCCGGCGCCGCCTGACGCAGGTCGACTCCTGCGACGACGCCGCTCATGCGTCGAACCCCTGCCGCATGAGGCGCAGCTGGAGCGCCGTGAACGCGAGCAGCATGAGGAAGAGCGCGAACGCCAGGGTGCTGGCATAGCCCATGTCGAAGTACTTGAACGCCCAGAGATACATGTAGTAGACCATCGTCGTCGTCTTGTTGACCGGTCCGCCGCTGGTCATCACGAAGATCTGGGTGAAGACCTGCAGCGAGCTGATGATCCCCATGACGGCCAAGAACAGGGTGGTGGGCCGGAGCATGGGGATCGTGATGTACCGCAGGCGTTGCCATACGCCGGCACCGTCGATGCGGGCCGACTCGTAGAGCTCGTCGGGGATCGCCTGCAGCCCGGCGAGGTAGACCACCATCGAAAAGCCGGTGCCCGCCCACACGCTCATCAAAATGACCGCCGGCATCGCGAGGTTCTTGTCCGACAGCCACAGCAAGGGTGCATCGATGAGGTGCGCCTGCAGCAGGTAGTGGTTGAACAGCCCGTAGTCACCGTTGTAGAGCCACTTCCAGAGGATGGCGGAGACCACGAACGGCGTGACGACCGGAAGGTAGAACGCGGCCCGGAACAGGCCGCGCAACCGCAGCGGCAGGTTGAGCAGAAGCGCCAGCAGCAGCCCGATCGCCATCGAGAGCGGAACCGAGGCGCCGCTGAAGTAGATGGTGTTCAGCACCGACCCGGTGAACCGCTCATCCTGGATCATGTCGCGATAGTTGTCCAACCCGACGAACGGCCGGTCCGGCTCGATGATGCTCCACCGGTGGAAGGTCAGGTAAACGGCGAAGATCAGGGCGGCCAGTGTGAAGACCGAGAAGATCAGCATGCCGGGCAGCAGGAAGACGTACGCCGACCGTTGCGTCCAGACCCGGGCCGCAACGCCGCGCCGGTTCCCGTGCGGGATCTCGCGTCTGAGGCGTGGCCGGGTCCATCGCCCGCCGGCCTTCACAGGGACCGCGTCCGTCTCGGTCCGCCCCAGCGGCCGTGCCGTCGCCATCACCGTCTCCTTTCCTCCGTGCGTCACCGGGCCGGTCCGGCCCGGTGACGCATCGCCGGTGCTGTGGCCGCTCGGTCAGCGGGCCAGGATCGCCCGGCCCTGCTCGGCGGCGTTGTCCAGCGCCTCCGCAGCGGTCTGGTCGCCATAGATGGCCTTGCCGAGTTGCTCGTTGAGGATGGTCTCGATCCGCGGGTACTTCGGATTGGAGACCGTGCTCGCGACGCCGCACGACATCAGGTCGGCGAAGGGCTTGAGCACCGGCTTCTCCGTGGCGAGGTCGGGGCTGCCGAGCAGCGACTTCGTCGGAGGCAGCAGCGTGCCCTCGGTCTTGTACGTCCAGTTGGCCAGGTTGTCGGGTTGCGAGAGGAACTCCATCCACAGCCACGCGGCGTCGGAGACCTTCGTCTTGCTGAACATCACCAGCGAGTCTCCGGCGATGGTGGTCTTGCACCCGGCGGCCCCGTCGGGGAGCGGCGCCGCCGCCCACTTGCCCGTGAGCTTGGGGTACTCGTCTGCGAGGGTGCCGGCGAACCAGGCGCCCGCCACGTACATCGCCACGTCGCCCTTCGCGAACGCCACCCGGCCGTCGTAGGAGTTGGAGTTGAGGTAGTCCCGCGGCGAGTACTTGGCGAGGTTCACATAGAACTCGGCCGCCGTCTTGCCCTGCGCGCTGTCGAAGGCGATGTCCTTGCCGTCCTTGGTCAGCGCGTCGCCACCGGCCTGGTAGAGCCAGGGGTACCAGTAGTACGCCGACTCGGAGGCGAACATCTCGAAGCCGTACTTGCCGTTCGCGGTGTCGGTGAGCTTCTCTGCGGCGGCCTTGAACTCGTCCCAGGTCTTCGGCGGGCCGTCGATCCCGGCTTCTTTGAAGCGATCGGTCCGGTAGAACAGACCGGTCGTCTCGCCGTCGAACGGCAGTCCCCACATCTTGTCGTTCCAGGTGACGAACGTCTTGAAGCCATCGACGTAGTTGTCCGGCTTCACGATCTCGCCGCGCTCCATGTAGCCGCCGAGGTCGACGAGCGCCCCTCGGGCGGCGTAGTCGCTGGTGTCGCTTGCGTTGATGTAGGCGACGTCTGGGGGGGTGTTGCCGGCGATGCGGGTGCTGAGGACCTGCTGCGCCTGTTCCGCGGGGGCGTTCTCGAATTTGATCGTGATGTTCGGATGCTGCTTGTGGAACTCGGCGGCCATCTTCTTCATCTGCGGTTCGTTGCCGACCCAGGAGAAGAACGTCACGGTCTGCGGCGTGGTCGGGTCCTTCACCGGACCCGGACCCTTGCCGATGTTGGTGTCCGGCTTCTTCCCATCGCTTCCGCACGCCGCGACGCTCAGCGATGTCGCGAGGGCCAACGCAACGATTGCCGCAGTCTTCCAGGACTTATGGAACCTCACCACGCCTGCTCCCTACTACTCGCTGTGTGGAAGTTACGGAGCCTTGAACGGATGCAAATCGATTGGCTAGTTGGCGGGCAGTCTCGCCAAGGAACCGGGCATTTGTCAATGGATCCGGGTGTGCTGCATCACATTGTGACGACCCCGAGATCCCTGGGAGCGCTGCCGCGTGTCCGCCTGAACGCTCCGATGGAGCGGTGCCGTACCGGCGCCGGTACGCACGACCGAAGTGCGAGAGGCTGTTGAAGCCTGCGGCGTGACACACCTCGGTCACGGACAACGAGGTCGACGCGAGCAGGGAACGGGCGAACCGCAGACGGCGCTCCTGCAGGTAGAGCTGGAAGGACGAGCCGGTGTACTCCCGGAACCGCTCGCTGAAGTAGTTCGGCGACAAGTGCGCCCGCCGGGCGGCGTCGGCGAGCGAGATCGGCTCGCGAAAATGCCGATCGACGTAGCGGACCGCGACCCGCAGCTCATCGGTCACGCCGAGGCGGTGGTCGGCGACCGCCGCCTCGACCGGTTGGTGCCGCGCGAGCTCGACCACCAGGCATCCCACGAGCGCCTCGACCAGTCGTGCGCTGCCCAGCCGTGGCTGCTCGAACTCGGCTTGGAGCCGGCGCAGGTCGACTTCCGCATCGAGAAAGTCGTCGCTCTGCCACGGGAGGTCACCGACCGAGGGCGGCCCCAGCCCGGCGAGCTGTCGCTCCATGAGCCCCGGGTCGATGACCGTGTTGTAGCAGCCGAGCGGCTCGTGACCGATAGACCGGATGGCGTGGAAGTCCGCGGGCGACAGCAGGAAGGCACTCCCCCGGCCGATGGCTCGCGGAGCACCGTTCACCACGTGCTCAGCCGCCCCTGAGACCACCAGGCACAGTTCGTAGTAGTCGTGCCAGTGCACGTCGACGGTGCGCAGCCGTGGGCGCATCACCCGCGCACCGCTGTCGGGAAGGAGCAGCGACTCGCTGCTGAACCGCTCGACCAGGTCGCTCATGGGACGACCCCAAATCGTTTTGGCACCAGATCTCCCAGTAGGATACGGCCATGTCGAGGAGCGAGGCAGCGTCCGACCAACGCTCGCGCGTGACGATCGCGCAGGTCGCCAGCCGCGCCGGGGTGAGCCCCACCACCGTCTCCCACGTGTTGTCCGGCAAGCGCACGGTCGCAGTCGCCACCCGAGGCACCGTGATAGAGGCGATCCGCGAACTCGGGTACCGGCCGAACATCGTGGCCCGCAACCTGCGGACCCGGCAGTCGCACATGATCGCGGTCGTCGTCCCCGACATCACCAACCCGTTCTACGCCGTGCTCACCCGAGGTCTGGCGGACGCCGTCGACGCCGCCGGGCACGGGACATACGTCTGCAACACCGACGGCCAGCACGACCGAGAGCGCAGGTTCTTCCAGGACGCCATGGACCGCGGAGTGGACGGCATCGTCTTCGCGTCCGGCGAGACCGCCTCGCAGGTCACGTTCGGGGAGGCCGACAAGCAGACTCCCATCGTCTGCATCGGTGACCAGCTCGACCATCCCCTCTGCGACGCGGTCATCCCTGACGATGAGACCGGCTCTCGCGCTGCCGCCTCCTTCTTGGCCTCGCGCGGCTACCAGCGGATCGCAATGATCCAAGGCCCGCCTCACTACGGCGCGGCGCGCACGGCGGGCTTCCGTTCGGCCATGCAGGCCGCGAAGCGGAAGGTCCCCGTCGAACGAATGGTGCGCGGCGACTGGACCCGCAAGGGAGGCTACGAGGCCATGAAGACGCTCATGGCGCTCGAGGTCCGACCCGACGCCGTCTTCTGCGCCAACGACCTGATGGCGATCGGCGCGCTCGACGTGGCCCACGAGCTCGGACTCTCCGTCCCGCAGGACGTGGCCATCGTGGGCTTCGACGACGTCGACGCCGCCACTATCGTGACACCGGGGCTGACCACGGTCCGCAACCCGGCCTACGAGGCCGGCGGCACAGCCGGCGACCTGCTGATGAGCCGGATGTCGGGCCGCTACACCGGTGCCGGACGGACCGTTGTGCTGCCCTGCCCGCTGATCGAGCGCGGCACCGCCTGAGCGGCGACCGACCACCGTCACGGCTCGGGGAACGTCAGGACCGCCTTCACGAACCCATCAGGCTTCTCGCGCAGCGTGGCGAAGGCGGTGTTGATCTCCTCGAGCGGGAAGCGGTGGCTGACGAGGCCGTCCATCGACAGCACGCCGCCGGCGAGGAGGCGCATGCCGACCGACATGCCCCGCATGATCACCGCGACGTCACGGAAGTGGGCGTTGACGACTTTGAACGCCATCCAGTTCCAGTAGGCCAGCGGGATGGTGCGGTCGGCGCCCTGATGGAAGCCGACGATCGCGACCGTGCCGCTCATCCGGGTGGTGTCACCGCACACCGTGAGGGCGCGTTGAGTGCCCGTGCACTCGAAGGTGATATCGGCGCCGCGCCCGTCGGTGAGAGACCGTACGACGTCGGGCAGTGACTCCTTCGTCACGTCGACGGTCCGCGTGGCGCCGAGCCGTTCGGCGCGCTCCAGGGCGTCGGCGCGCGCGTCGGCCACGATCAGGTGCCGCGGGCCGCGCAAGGCGGCGAGCTTCTGCACCAGGTTCCCCATGAATCCGGCCCCGATGATGACCACGTCGTCGCCCAGGCGGACGTCGGCGGCCTCGACGGCGTTGACGGAGCAGGCGATCGGCTCCGCGAGCGCCTCGTCGAGCGGGCCGTCGCCGGCCGGGAAGCAGTACGCCGCGCGCACCGCGACGTACTCCGCGAAGCCGCGCTCGGTGACCCAGACGCCGACCCGGTCCCCGACCGCCGGCGCGGTCACCTCGGCGCCGATCTCGACGACCACGCCGCTGACCTCGTGGCCCGGGTACCGGACCTCCCCCGCCGGCGGACCGGTCAGCCACGGCTCGAGCTCCGACGCGCACACGCCCGAGGCCACGACCCGGACCAGCACCTCATCCGGCTCGATCGACGGAACCCGGGCCTCCTCGACCTCGAACGTCTCACGTCCACGCAGCGCCGCGATCCTCACGCCAGCTCCCCATCGTGAAAGACCACGATCGCGTAGACGCCCAGCGAGTCGAGGCGTACGACGTGCGCACCCTCCTCGCGGACCACCTCCAGCGGCGTTCGCGTCCCGTCGCTCGCCACCACGGTCGCGTGCTTCCGGTCTTTCGGCAGCCGCACGCGGAGCGGGACATCGGTGAGCATGCGCACCGCGTCGGCATCGCGGTCGTAGTCGTAGTTGACCAGGTGCAGCGCGTAGGAGCCGTCGGCCAGGTGCTGGAGGTTCGCGGCGGCCGACACCGTGGTCTCGACCTGCCGCCCGTGCGGGAGCAGCTCGTCGAGCACGGCACGGCGTGCGGTGCGGACACCTGCGTGCTGCGGGAGGGAGCTTGCCACCCGGTCGGTGACGACGACCGTCCCGCCGGCCGCGAGGTATCCCTCGACGGCGGCGACCTGACCCTCGGTCAGTGCGAAGACGTCCGGCAGGATCACGGTCGAGTACCGCAGCAGCGCCTCAGTGCTCGAGCGGTCCGGAGCGGTGACGCCGTCGGGCCAGATCACCACGTCGTAGGGCACCGCGGCGTCCGACAGCGTCTTCGTCACGACGCGATACGGCACCACCACCGACTCGTCGCGCGCGTTGGTGGTGTTGTCGCCGGCGTCCGCCTTGCCGATCAGCTCGCGCGTGCTCTCGACGCTGAAGACGACCGCGACGTCGTTGGCGGTCCGGCGCGCGAACAGCTGCTCGTGGTCGGCCAGGAACGCCTGGATCCCGCTGGCGAGTTCGTGGGGGGCGTAGAACGAGTCCTCGATGACGCTGCCCATCCAGGAACCGTAGGGCACCGACATGTTCGAGCCCATCGCCGCCGCCTCGAACAGCGAGAGCCGGAACAGGTCGTAGCCCTTGCCCTTTCCGAGCAGGTCGATCAGCTCCGGAACAACACCGCCGTACGGGTTCTCGACGACTACGACATCCTTGTCACCGGCGAACGCCGCGACGTACCGGTACCAGTCCGGCTGGCGGTACGTCGTGTTCCGCATCTCCGTGATGACCAGGTCGACGTCGTCGGCGAGGGCGAGGTACATCGGCTCGAGGTTGAAGAAGTTGCCGGAGACGATGATCTCGCGGCCGCGCGACCGGGCGTACTCGCGGGCGTAGTCGGCGAGCTCGGCGAAATACCTCTTGATCGACAGGCACTGGAAGGCGTAGTAGTCGCCGAACAGCGGCGTCGACTCGCGGTCCGACTTGAAGTCGTAGCCCTGCGCGAGCAGCCAGTCGCCGTAGTGGAAGGTCTCGAGGTCGACTCCGTCGAGCACGACGTCCACCGCCGAGGGCTTCAGCCCCTGGATGTGGGCGCGGAAACCCTTCATGCAGTCCTTGCAGAAGCAAGCGCCGTACTGGAATGCACCCATCGGCAGCTCGGCCTCGTCGAGCTGGATCCCGTCGACACCGGCATCGACCTGGATCCTGATCACTGCCTTGAGGTACTCGCGCCAGACCGGGTTGTTGCGGTCCATGTAGAAGCACTGGTGCTCGCGATCCGGGCACTCGACCCAGTGCGCATGGCAGGGCCGGCCGTGAATGTCGCGGGCCACGCACTCCTCGATCAGGTCGGTGACCGGATCACCGTCGGAGTTCACCAGGCCGCCGGGAAAGTAGTGTTCGACCGGCTTCCAGAGCTTGGGGTAGCGGTTGGACGAGAACTCACGCAGCCCCATCCAGTCGCGCTTCCCCACGCCGCGCAGCTCGTTGAGGGCGAGGACGGCGTCCTCCTGGTCGGTCAACTCGACCGGGAACTCCCAGCCCTGGGCCTCGAAGATGATGCCTAGCACCTTGATGCCCCGCTCGTGGCAAGCGGCGATGAACTCGCTGTCGTTGACGAAGCCGTAGAAGCGCGAGCGGGCGTCGACCGGGCCGGACGCCTCCTGCTCGAGGTACGGCAGGGCCAGTGAGCCACCGCCCATGGCAGACCACACCAGCACGGTGGCGCGGTAGTCGACGAGCTCGTCGACCATTCGCAGGCGGCGGGGCGGGAGACTCGGGTGGTAGCAGTGCTGGCGGGGGAACCAGGCATCGAAGTAGACGCCGCGGTGCATGGGCGGGGCCTTCCCGGGCGGTCGATCAGACGTGGACGTGCGGGGCGAGGGTGCGGTGTGCGATGGTCAGGCCCTGGCGGACGCGGCCGGGATCACCGCTCCAGACCGGGTCCTCGTGCTCGACGGAGACGACACCTTCGTATCCGTGCTGGTGGAGCGCGTCGATCAGGCGCCGCCAGTCGACCTCACCGAGGCCGGGGATGCGGTAGCGCCACCACCCGCTCTTCCAGGGCTGCTTGTTGAGCACCTGCCCGAACACCCCGTAGCGGTTGCGGGCGGCGGCGTGCACCTCGACGTCCTTGGCCTGAACATGCAGGATCCGTTCGGCGTGCGCCTCGAGCGCCGCCAGTGGGTCGATGCCGAGCCAGACCAGGTGCGAGGGATCGTAGTTGAGCCACAGCCCGAGGTCGGCCATCCAGCCCCAGAGCTCGGGCGAGTACGCGAGGTTCGCCGGATAGCCGTCGGGATGCCAGCCCTCCATCGGGCAGTTCTCGATCACGAGGCGTACGTCGCGGGCCGCGGCGTACTCGACCAGCGGCGGCAGCACCTGCTCGGCCAGCCGGAGGTTCTCGGCCACCGTGAGCGTCACGTCGCGGCCGACGAAGGTGCCGACCAGGCGCACGCCGAGCAGGTGGGCGGCGTCGATGCACCGGCGCAGGTGCGCGTGCGTCGCCTCGCGAACCTCCCGGTCCTCATGCAGGTTGTTCTCGTAGTACGCGACCGCCGACAGGGTCAGGCCGTGCCGGTCGAGCATCGCGGCGACGCTGTCGGCGTCGGCCTGCCCGAATGCCTCGACGTTCAGGTGGCTGGCCTCCCAGTCGCGGCCGGGCCGGTCGGGCCAGGCGGCGACCTCGAGGGCGGCGTACCCGTGGCCGCCGGCCCACCGGGCGATGTCCTCGAGCGACTCGCCGGGCAGGCAGGCGGTCAGAAGTCCCAGTCTCATGAGCCGAACCTCAGGCGCGGGCGGGTGCGTTCGCGTAGTCATTACCGGCGAGGTCGACCCCTCGGGCCAGCCAGATCTTCCATCCTTCGTTCTGTGGGACGTCCTGCATCTTCACCGAGCTTGGGAAGTACCGCATGGTGTAGCCGGTGCGCCGGGTGGCGCTGGTGTTGGCTCGGGCGCCGTGGACGATCCGGCCGTCATGCATCGAGAACTCGCCGCGCTGCAACTCGAAGTAGACGGCCTTCCCCTCGTCCACACCGGCGATTTCGGCGTGGAAGGTCTGCTCGGTCATGTCGGTGGGCCGGTAGTTGTCCGAGAACCCGCCGTCCAGGTGCGAGCCCGGAATGACCCGCATGCAGCCGTTCTCCTTGAACGAGCCGCCCTCGAGGGCGAGCCAGATCGTGACGATGTTGTCGTAGTCGTCGAAGCGGCCCTCCCAGTACGCGCTGTCCTCGTGCCAGGGGGTCGCCCGGCCGGTGAAGGGGTCCTTCGAGATGAAGTGGCTCGACCAGAGAGCGATGTTGGGGCCGACCAGTGGCTCGACCCAGTCGAGAACCTCGTCGGAGAGCAGGTGATCCAGCAGCCGCTCGTCGTGGTAGTGCGGGGTGTCGAGCTCGTCGGAGAGCTTGTCGCCCCTGGCTTCGAGGTGCTCGTTGAAGATCAGCTCGAGCTGCGAGAGGCGATCCTCCGACAGCAGTTGCCGGCCGGGCAACAGATAGCCGTTCTCGCGGAAGAACGCCACATCGGCGTCGGTCAGGGTCTCAGTCATCGCGGTGGCGCCTTTCCAGGTAAAGGTGTTCGGGGGGACAGGGGCGAGGACGACGCTACGGCGCGGCGACCGGGGCCACGACACCTATCTTCGGCTGGGCTCGACTTATCTTCCGAATGTCGCCCCGCTCGACGTCGTCCCGGGATCAGCCCTTCTCCAGGGCTCGGATGATCTCGACGAAGAGCTCCATGTCGTGCACGAAATCTTCCGGGGTCGTCTTGGGTGTCGCACCTGTGGTGACCGCCTCGTGGAAGTGCTCGAGCTCGTAGGTGTAGGGGTCCTTGAGGTGTGGTCGCCGCACGGAACGCTCGTAGGAGTCGCCGTCGGTGAGCTCCAGATGCAGCGTCGTCGGGAAGTGCCGGACGTAGGGCGTGTCGTACTCCACCTTCATCGTGCCGCTCGCGCCGTAGACCTCGATGTAGGTGTCGTAGCGCAGTTGGTCGTCCACCCCTGTCTCGTACGTGACGACGAAGTCGCCGTAGTCGAGGAGTGCGACGAGGTAGCCGCCGTTGCGCCACATCTTCGCGGCCGAGACCTCCTTCGGGCGGCCGAGCAGCTCCCGCATCGCGGAGAGGTCGTGGCTGCCGAGGCCGCAGAGCAACCCGTAGGTCCACTCCAGCTCCTGGGGAACGTCGCCCAGCGCCTCCTTCACGAGCGCCGAGCGGCGCGCCCACTTCTCGTCGACCGCCTCCTCCGGGACGTCGTCCGGCCGGTCGACGTACGACGTCTGGTCGACGATCAGCCGATTTTCGCCGATCACGTCGTGGACCCGCACGTAGCGGATCGGGCCGAGCTGGGGCAGCTTTTCGACCGCCTCGGTGAACGCCGGTGCGAAACGCCGCATGTAGGCGACCATCACGGTCTTCCCCGACCGGTCGCGCGCCGCGATGATCTCCTGTGCCTCGCGGGGGCTGAGGCACATCGGCTTCTCGACCAGTACGTCGAGACCCGCGTCGAGCGCCGCGACCGTGCAGTCCGCGTGGTACTCGTCGCTGTTGAGCACCACCACGCAGTCCAGGCCGCCGGCGGCGAGCATCTCGCGGAAGTCGGTGTAGCGGTGCTCGACCCGATAGCGAGCGCCCAGACGCTCCAGCAGACCCGGCGAGATGTCGCAGATCGCCGCGAGCTCGTAGCGGTCGGGCAACGACTCGATGACGGGCAGGTGGATGACCTGGGCGACCTCGCCCAGTCCGATCACGCCGACGCGCAGCTTGCTCAACTGTGTACCTCTCGGTAGTGGGTTGGCCGGTAAGGGCGACCGGTCAGGGCCTGGGGAGAACGCGGCGTCGAACGACGCCGCAGACGGCCCGATGCGCTGCCGGGGGGCGCACGCACCGGTGCTCCCGTCGGGCATTGGTCAGACCGCGGTCCAGCCGGCGCCCGCTGCCGAGGATCGCTCAACGGCGTCCAGCACCCGCTGGACCTGGAGGCCGTCGGCGAACGACGGCGCCGGCGGCGTGCCGGCTGCGACATCGCGCACGAAGTCGGCGATCTCGTGCACGAACGTGTGCTCGTAGCCCAGTCCGTGGCCGGGAGGCCACCAGACGCCGGTGTAGGGATGGTCGGGTTCGGTGACCAGGATCCGGCGGAACCCGGCGTCACGGGAAGGCGCGGTGCCGTCGTGCACGTGCAGCTCGTTCATCGACTCGAAGTCGAAGGCGATGCTGCCGGCCGAACCGTTCAGCTCGATCCGCATGGCGTTCTTGCGCCCGGTGGCGAACCGGGTCGCCTCGTAGGTCGCGAGCGCGCCGCCGTCGGTGCGCCCGAAGAACACCGCGGCGTCGTCGACGGTGACCTCGCCGGTCTCGACGCCGCCGCTCGCACTCAGCCCGGACGTCGCCTGGGCGACGGGACGGCGCTCGACGAAGCGGGTGTGGTGGCCCGAGACCTTGGTCAGGCGCTGGCCGGTGAGGAACTGGGAGAGGTCGACGATATGTGCGCCGATGTCGCCGAGCGCGCCGGATCCAGCCTTGTCCTTCTGCAGTCGCCAGACCAACGGGAACTCCGGGTCCACAATCCAGTCCTGCAGGTAGTGAGCACGAATGTGGCGAACCGCGCCCACGGCGCCTTCCTCGACGAGCCGCCTCATGTAGGCGAGCGCCGGTGTACGGCGGTAGTTGAATCCGACGGAGGACAGGACGCCTCGCGCTTGTGCCGCCTGGGCCGTGGCGGTCATCTGCTCGGCCTCGGCGACGGTGTTCGCCAGCGGCTTCTCGCACAGCACGTGCTTCCCGGCCTCCAAGGCCGCGATGGCGATGTCGGCGTGCGTGTCGCCTGGCGTGCAGA
This sequence comes from Micromonospora halotolerans, assembly GCF_032108445.1. NCBI lineage: Bacteria > Bacillati > Actinomycetota > Actinomycetes > Micromonosporales > Micromonosporaceae > Micromonospora > Micromonospora halotolerans. Next base: position 6,127,485 of record NZ_CP134876.1, read on the forward strand.
TGTCGACGACCTGGACATCATCCCGGTTGAGTACCTGCCGCCAGTCCGTCGTCCAGTCCGCCCACCCCATCTTGTCGGCGGCCGCCTTGGTGGCGGACTCGGTGCGGCCGCAGATGACGCTCATCGCCGGGCGGACCGGCAGGTCGAAGAACCGGTGCGCGGTGCGCCACCCCTGGGAGTGAGCGGCACCCATGAACGCGTAGCCGATCATCGCTACCCCGAGCTCGGACCGCGGGCCGCCAGGCTGATGCGCGCTCATGATCTCTCCTTCGGACCGGCGCAAATCGGTTTGCTAGAGGAACACGCTAAGTGCTGCGCACCTTCCGGTCAACGCAGTCAACCGGTCAGACGGGCGGGTCGGGTCCGTGCCATGAACGCCACAGCGCGGCGTACGCTCCATCGGCGGCGACCAGCTCGCCGTGCGTGCCGAGCTCGGTGATGCGCCCGCCTTCGACCACTGCGACCCGATCGGCGGCGCGCGCGGTGTGCAGGCGGTGGGCGATGGCGATCACCGTACGGCCCTGGAGCATGGCCATCGCCAGGTTCTCTCGCAGCGAGCCGATGAACAGGTGGTGTTCCTGCGTCACCAGGACAATGCGTCGGCCCAATCCTCGGGGGAAGTCTCGCCAACCGCGACGCCGCCGACCCGTACGCTACCGGCTCGGCCTCCGCTCCGACGAGGGCGCCGGGCAGCGGCTCGACGGCACCGGAGGTACTGAGGTACGGCAGCCCGGCGGTGTCGTACGGCGCATCCTCCGGTGCGTCGCGCGGTACGCCTCGGTCACATGATCCGCACCGCGCTGACCAGGCTCAACTCGCTCGCGGGTACCTGGTGACAGCTTCCCCCCTGACGACAGGCCGGCCACGACGTCGACCGACAGCTCACGGCAGAGCCGCCATCCGCTCGAGAAACAACTCTCGGAAGGCAGGCGCGTCCACCGCTGTCGCGATCCGGCAGTTGGGCTCGGGCGGGTTCTCCCACATCAGGAGGTCGGCCACCGCCACCCCGCGGGTGACCCGGCCGGCCGTTTCCACGGCGACGTGCGCCTCGGTCCAGGTGACCAGATCCGGACGGGTGACCACCGCGACGGCGAGCGGGTCGTGCAGCGCGCAGCTGCCCTGCTCGATCGCCTCTCGCGGCTTGACCCGCTCCTGGAAGTCGATCCAGGCCTCGCTGTGGCGGGCGGCGATCCGGCCGAACTTCCCTTCGGACTCCAGGGCTCGGGCGTCCTCGCGGCTCAGCCGCACCTGACGGGTCACGTCGAGTCCGACGAACCGCAGGCGCGCGCCGCTCTCGCAGACCGACTGGGCCGCCTCGGGGTCGCACCAGAAGTTGTATTCACCCGGCATCGCCGCGACGTTCGTCTGCTCGAGGAACACCCCACCCATGACGACGACCTCGCGCACCGCGCCCGCGACCCCCGGTGCGAGCGCGAGCGCGCGTGCGACATTGGTCAGCGGTCCAATCGCGACGATGGTCAACTGCCCTGGCTCGGCGAGCACCCGACGCGCGATCTCCTCGGCCGCGACGACATCGGCCGGGGCACCCTGCACCACGGGCACGTCGCCGCGGCCGAGCACCTCGAGCAGCTCACGAGTCAGCCGGGTCGAGGTCACGACGTCGCTGTTGCCACCGACCGTCGTGACCAGCTCGACGCGGAGACCGGGGTCGGCCAGGGCCAGCGCAAGCGCGAAGCCGTCGTCGATGTCCGACCCCGGCGCCCCCATGGCCAGGTCCGTGTCGAGGATGATCCGCATCGGTTCCCGGGTCAGCGGCTCGCCCACAGCAGACCTCTCTCGGTCAGCGTCCGCACATCTGGGTGGTCGAGGTCCTCCAGCTTGTGGCCGATCGTCGAGACGAAGACCCTGCCCTTCCCCCACTGGCGGGTCCACACCGCGGGGCAGGTCAGCTCCTCCCGCCACGGCGTGTCGTCACGCACGCCGAACGTGGTCGTAGCGAGCACGTCGTTCAGCTCATCGGTGAGCACCCAGTACTGCTCGGTGTTCAGCGCCCAGCGGTCCAGGCCCTCGACGATCTGATGCCCGCGCCGCTCCGGCACGACGGTCACCTCGTACTCGACGAAGCCACCGGGATGCGCGGCCCACTGCCCGCCCGTGAGGTGTAGGTAGTCGGGCGAGCCGCGAAAGGAGTCACAGACGCCACCGTGCCAGCCGGCGAGACCGGTGCCGCCCGCGACCGCGGCGGACAGCCCGAGTACCTGTTCGTCGGTGGCGACGCCCTGGGTGTAGCACTGCACGACGAGATCGATCGCGGCGAGCTTCTCGCCGTCGGCGTACACCTCGGGGCTCTCGTGCACCTCGACGGCGTAGCCGTGCTCCTCGAGGAACGGGATGAACCTCTCGGTCGCCGCGACCGGGCTGTGCCCCTCCCAGCCACCCCGGACGACCAGAGCCTGACGGGTGCGCCCACTGTCCATGCTTCTCCTTGGTGTGAGGGTTCGATCGGCACGGTAGCCAATCGATTTGCGAAACGCCAGAGGCCGGCAGTCAGTTGGTCGGCGCTCGCCCTCAGCGCGATGTTGCAGCACCCACATCAACGGCTGGGACCCCTTCGCTGAACCCGACTCGCGTCCGGCGTTGGCATGCCGGATCTACCGCAGCAACGGCGCACTGTCAGGAGTACCGCCCATCGAGGCGCTGCGGCAGGCACTCAAGCGGGCTGCGGACGCAGCCCGGCGGTGACTTGCCAGCGTCAACCAAGCCGTCCGGCAGCCCCGCACTCGATGAGACCAGGGCGCTCACCCCCGAACGCCCGCCGAGGACCCGTCCGATGCGCGCCAGACCAGCGGCCCCTGTTGGCATCTCGACGACGTCCGCGAGCCCGGACCTCCCCGACTACGGCTACTCCCGCCGTCTTATCCCGGCTGCGCACGCGTTCCTGTGCGCGCATCCCAAGGACCGGTTGGTCAGGGTGACTTGGGCAGCAGGTCGGGCAGGCCCGCCTGCTCGGACAGGCAGCCTGGATCTGGCAGAGCGAATCATCAGCAGCCGTCGCTGCAGCCGGCGGCGTCGCCGCCCGCTCCGGTCGCGGGCCGAAGCGCGGCGGCCGGGGAGCAGCAGGCGACGCCGAGCCAGGCTTCGCGGCCTTCCTTGATGGCAACGGCGGCGATCACCAGTGCTGCGGCGCGGTCGGCCCACCACCAGCCGAACAGGGAGTTGACCGCCAACCGGACGAGCAGCACGGCCGACAGGTAAGTGCACAGCAGAGTCCGCTTGGAGTCCGCGACTGCGGACACGGAGCCCAGCTCTCGGCCCGCGCGACGCTGCGCAGCCGACAGCACCGACCGCCGGTCCGGCTGAGATCGGGAACCGGGAGGAGGCAACGCCCGTCTTAGCGGTGACGGCCAATCAAAGACGGCACAGGAGGACTCTTGATGCGGCGTGTGCTGGTCCTCGCGATTGTTGTAGGAGCGTTCGCCGGTACGGCGGGCTGCGCCCGCAGCACCACTGCGGTGCCCACGCCGGCCCTGGCGCCAGCCGGAGATGCACCGGCCGATCTCCGCGAGGCCGAGATCTACATTCCGGTCCTGCAGCGATATCTCACCACGCCCACGGAAAACTCCTTTCCCGCGCGGACCTTCACGAAGATTTACGTGCTCGACCAGGCCCATCCGGACGCCGGAGATCCGCTGGGAAAGCATGAGCGAGGCACTGCCATAGCGCTGAATGCCCAACACCAGATCACGGCCGCCCTGGCGCAGGTGGCGCCGGTCGAGTTCATCGCCGACCGGAAAGCAGTAATCGAGACGAGGGACGGCTGCCCGCAGGTCAGGGACGGCGGCATCCTGATCACTCTCGGCACCGTCGACGGCGACGACAGCAAGGCGAAGGTCGCGATCAACGGGTTCGTCGCCTGCCTCGGCGCCACATGGCTGACCTATGCCCTACAGAGGGACGCAGGCAGCGGGTGGCGGGTGACCGGCACGACCGGCTCAACGGGGATCGCCTGACCGAAGGATCAAGTCGTCCACCGTGCACCGCCGGTGGCAGCACGCACGCCGCCCGCACAACTCGATCGCTGCAGGCAATGGGAAGGGCGCCCCTCTCCGCGATCGCGGCGGTGCTCCCCCTTCTGCTGTTGAGTAGCCGACCTGGGCGTGAGCACGACCGGAGCGTTCTTCCCTCCAACGCCCGCTGCCTCAACGGCAGGGCCTCCTCGGACCGCCCCATACCCCCGCACAGTTGCGCGATTCTCCTATCGTGCGCGGTATGGCGTACGAGCCGGTCATGGTGCCACCGAAGGACCCGCGTACAAGACGAACAGTGCTCATCGTCGTCGGTGTCATGGTCTCCCTCTGCTGCCTCGGTGGCGTCATCGGCGGCTCCGTACTGTGGAACCTGTCCCGGGAGGCCAGAGGGCCCGCGCATGAGAGTGTGGACACCTTCGCCGGGGCGATGGTCGCGCGGGACTTCCCGGCGGCCTACGGACAACTCTGCAGCCAACTGCGGAACCGGCAGAGCCAGGCCGACTTCGTCCGCCAGCAATCCGAGCTGTTCACGTCCACCGGCTACGAGATCGTCGGCGTGAACATCACCAACAGCAACGGCCGGGTCCGCGGGCAGGCCGACGTGCGCTGGCTCTTGCCCAACGGTGCCAGCGGGACCCAGGTGCTCACCTTGGTCAAGGAAGACGGCGACTGGCGGGTCTGCGAGTGACGGCGAGCCACCGACCCGCAGGCGAGAGCTGCTGAGCGGGCCTGCCGGCAATGTGCCGGCTAGCCACCTACGCCCCCGGTGGTCTGAGATGGCCCCTTGAGACCGGACACCTCGCCGTCCCTGGCCGCGTCGGTCAAGCACCTAGCGGAGCGGCCTGGGCCGAGTCGTGGACGATGAGGAGCTCCTCGCCGCCTCCCTGCATCGCGAGGTCGCCGCCCGGGATGCCTGGCGGTGACGGGCGCATCCGGGCAGAGACGTTCCCGCCCGCAAATGGCCTGCAGCGTTCGACGTTGACCACCAACGCTCCCTGAAGCGGGAGACGATCGCCCACCTCGGCACCCTCGACTTGGTGGCCGCGAAAAAGTACGCCGGCTGGTCCGGTCGAGGAGAGTTCCGGTGGGCCCTTTGGCGCACCCGTGCCACGATCAGGTCGCCCTTCCGGTCCCCCTCGAGCAGGCGCCCACCTCGTTGTCGGCGAAGGCGGTGACCACCGCGGTGCGGAGCCCGAAGCAGCGGGGCAGTCCCCGGGCGACGTTGTATTCGCCGCCGCCCTCCCAGACCTGGAAGCTGCGGGTGGTGCGCACCCGCCCCTCAGCGGGGTCGAGGCGCAGCATGATCTCGCCGAGGGAGACGAGGTCGTACCGACAGTCGTCGGCGGGCCGGATCCGCAGCATCTCACGCCTCCGACGCGGAACGGGCGGCCGCCACCGCGGCCGACGTACGGCGGGTGACCTCGTCCCAGCGGCCGGCGGCGCGTCGCGCGTCCGCGACGGCCAGGCCACCGGACGGCCTGACGCATCCTGCGGGGTGCGGGACATCGCCACGGGCGTCCGGCTGACCGCGAGGCGCGCCCGCGCCGTCACCCCGAACGCACAATCATTCCTCCCTGGTGGGACGTAACCCTTCGATGAGGAGTCCGACCAGGCGGCGCGCGTCGTAGCGCGGGTCGCGGCCCGCGCCGATGCAGAGATTGCCGACGCCGCGCATCAGTTCGTAGGCGTGCACCTCGGGGCGGACCTCGCCCGCCGCGGCGGCGGTCTCGAGCAGCCGGGCGCACACCGGGACGAGGCGGTTGAGGAAGTAGGCGTGCAGGGACTGGAAGGCGGCATCGTCGGACTGCAACGCCTCCGCCAGCCCGTGTTTGGTGACCAGGAAGTCGACGAACAGGTCGATCCATCGAGCCAGGGCGGCGTGCGGACTGCCGCCGCTCGCCAGCAGGGCCGGGCCGGCCTCGGCGCAGGCCTCGACCTGGTGCCGGTAGACCGCGACGACAAGATCAGCCCGCGTCGGGAAGTGGCGGTAGATCGTGCCGACACCGACACCCGCCTGGGCGGCGATGTCGCGCACGGGCACATCGACGCCGGAGGCGAGGAAGGCCGCGGCGGCCGCGTCGAGCAGGGTCTGCTCGTTACGTCGGGCGTCGGCGCGCTTGCGCGGGGCGGCCTTTCCCGCCGCGCTGTCTATGTCGGCCACGGTGCTGTCGCCTCCGTCACACGTGTTGGTAAACGGAACGGTGTTCCGTATCGTCTTAACGGAACGCTGTTCCGCTTGTTCATGATGTCAGGGCTGCAGCCCCATGTCCAAGCCGCGCGTCACCAACTCGGTTCACCCGTCAAGGAGAAACAGCCATGTCCCACTCCGTTGAAGGCTCCGCCGCGTCCGCTCCGGTCGTCTCGGTCACGCCGGTCGTGCTGCCCGACCGAGGCCGCGGCCAGGACCTGCAGGTCAGGGTGTCCGCCCCGGCGACCGGATCGGACCTGCCCATCATCGTCTTCTCGCACGGCTTCGGCTGGTCGATGGACGGCTACGCCCCGCTTGTCGACTTCTGGGCCGCCCACGGCTTCGTGGTGGTCCAGCCCACACACCTCGACTCCAGGACCTTGGGCGTCACGCCCGACGATTCCCGCTACCCCGAGATCTGGCGCCTCCGCGTGGCGGACCTCCGGCACGTCCTCGACGAACTCGATCTCATCGAGGCCGCCGTACCCGGTCTGCGGGGGCGCCTCGATCGAAGCCGCGTCGCCGCGGCCGGACACTCCTGGGGTGGCCAGACGGCGAGCATGCTGCTGGGTGCCCGGGTCCTCGACGCCGACGGCGTCCCCGGCGAAGACATGTCCGACCCGCGGGTCAAGGCCGGTGTGCTGCTGGCCACGACCGGCACCGGCGGAGCCGACCTGAGTCCGTTCGCCGCCGAGCATTTCCCCTTCATGAGCCCGAGCTTCTCGGACATGACCACGCCGGCCCTGGTGATCGCGGGCGACCGGGACGACTCGCCGCTGTCGGTCCGGGGACCGGACTGGTTCACCGACCCGTACCACCTGAGCCCCGGTCCCAAGAGCCTGCTCACTCTGTTCGGGGCGGAACATTCCCTCGGCGGAATCGCCGGCTACACCGTCACGGAGACGACCGACGAGAGCCCCGAACGCGTCGCCCTGATCCGGCGGCTCACCTGGGCCTACCTGCGCAGCACGCTCTACCCCACCGACACCGGTTGGGCCACGGCGAGCGCCGAAGGCCTGGGCCGCATCGAATCGAAGTAGAACGAGCCCGCCGCGCCCCTCATCGGACCAGACGGCGGTGAGGGGCGCGGACCCCTCGTTGATCGACATTCGCCGTTGCGCTGAGCGCCGGTCGTGGCTGTCGGCGTCCTCTCGGGAGAGACTGCGGTCTCATTGTCGAACGCGGCACGACGACTGATTCCGGCATTCCTCACACCCGCAGCACCTCCACGTACGACTCCGGGGGGAATTACGACGGCCGTCCCGCCCCGGCGTCGGGCGGGCAGAACCCATCGCTGAACCGATAGCCGGTGACCGCCAACCGCCTCCGCTATCGGGTTTCAGTCGAGCAGGCCCGCGCGGGCTGCTTGCGGTTCCGCTCCGCCCGCATGCCGTGCGTGCGGAGCACCGGAAAGACGTCGTCCAGCATCCGTTCCAGGTCCGCCTGGTAGCGGGCCTGCTGCCGACCTGACAGCCGATCACCCGCAGCTCCTCAAGTAATGCTCAAATCCAGTTCGGCCGATCCTTCGATGCGACGGACCTGCATACGCTCAACGCGCCCGGCTCTCTCATGGTCCTCCCCGACCCGTCATGGCGGCGTCCACCGTCGTACACGGGTAGACCTGCGCGAGCTCGGCGTGACCGTCGCGGATGGATCGGCCTACCCGCAGCAGGCCGGCCCACCGCGTCAACCGCACGTCGCAAGCAGAAGGAGGGGAGAATGAGACCCGTACAGCGACGCATCGCGCTTCTCGCGCTACCCGCCCTGGTGGGAAGCGTCCTCATGGCGACCGGGCCCGCGGGTGCGGACCCCGCCGGGTCGGCGGCCACGGCAGGCTCGGAACGATCCCGCCTCGAGGTTCCGGAGGCCGCACGCCTCGTACGCATCAAGCTGACCGGCGCCGACATGCTGGACAAGGTGGCCGCCGCCGGCTTCGACCTCGAACACGGTCTGAAGCGCGTGCCGACGGGCATCGAAGGCGAGGCGGTGGCGACCGCCGAGCAGGTCGCCGAACTCGAGGCGCTGGGCGTCGAGATCCTCGGCGACGGCGAGGGCTTCGTCTGGAGCGAGGAGGCCGACGGTGGCCTCCAGACCCTCCGCACGAAGGCCGTCCAGCCGCTCACCCACGAGGAGACGGTACGGATCGCCCGTGCCGACTGGTTCACGACGAAGGGCCAGGGCTTCCTGTACGTCGAGGCGCGGACCACCGAAGGGGCGCAGACGAACCCGGTCGTCTCGATGCAGCTCGAGAACGACTCGGGCCCGGACACCTCGTTCGGCTCCGCCCGGACGATGAGCCGGTTCGTCGATTCCGGGCAGTACATGTTCCACCGGAACCTGTTCAAGCTCGACGCGCGCCCGAGCCAGATCCGGGTCACGAGCTCGACGGGAGGCGTCGCCACCGGCTACGTCTCCAACTGGCTCGAGGACGGCGCGCCGCCGCTGACGGCGAACCCCGCCTACAAGTGGGACTTCGTCGACGGCTACCGGCACCCGCAGCAGCTGTTCAGCCGCGCTGAGGAGATCGCCCGCCAGTACCCGGACATCGCCGAGATCGTCTACCTGCCGAACAAGACGAACGGCTATCAGCGGAAGGCGCAGGCCACGATCGGCGGTACCGGGCAGAGTGCTGTCGTTGTCAGCTCGGCTGCCTGGGGCCACGAGGGCGGCAACGACATCACGGTCGAGTTCGTGGACCGGCCGGGGGCGAACCTCCCGCTCGGTGTCGAGGTTGCGGGCAAGGCGATCCGCGTCCTCCTTGCCAAGGACGCCTCCGGTGCGGCGGCGAGCACAGCCGCACAGGTGGCTGCGGCTCTGGAGAGCCAATCCCAGAGCCTGATCGACCGGGCGCACCCGTACCGCACCAACGCGGGCACCGGCATCGTCGCGGCGACCTCCGGCCCGGTCGCGCTGACCGACTTCCTCGACCAGAAGCGCGTCGGCGCGCCGGAGGGCGAGGTGCCGCGCGGCCCGGCCACGATCCCCGTCCTGCGGATCGGCAAGCACCGCGACGGCAGGAACCCAGGTGTGCTGATCCAGGCGCAGGACCACGCCCGCGAATGGGTGCCCGCGACGACCAGCCTGGAGTCGGCCGAGCGTCTGGTGCACAACTACAGGTCCGACCGGGAGACCAAGAAGATCGTCGACAACACCGACATCTTCTTCATCCTGTCCAACAACCCGGACGGGGCGAACTACAGCTTCTACAACTTCGCCTCACAGCGCCGGAACATGACGAACCACTGCCCGGATGACAACGCCGATCCGGCCCGGCGCAACTCCTGGGGCGTCGACCTGAACCGGAACTACCGGGTCGGGTCGGCTCACGACGGCTACTCGGGCGGGTCGAACAGCTGCGTCAGCGACACCTACCAGGGCCCGGAGAAGCTGTCCGAGCCCGAGTCGAAGAACATCATCTGGCTGGTCGAGAAGTACTCGAACATCAAGTTCATGATGTCGGTGCACTCCAACGGCGGCCAACTGTTCTGGCAGCCGGGCGCCTACATCGCGGACGGGCGCATCACCACGCCGCGTCCGCCCCTGGGCGACGAGGCGTTCTACTGGCAGTCGGCCGCCCGGATCCTGTCGCAGGTCAAGGCGCACCGGCAGACCGTCGTCACGCCGGAGAACGTCGGCGGCTCGTCGGACGTCCTCTACTCCTCCGCGGGCAACGTGCGCGAGGATCTCTACTACACCTACGGGATCTACGCCTTCGGCTGGGAGGTCGGCGGCTCGGTCTACAACCCGGCCACGGGCAACTGGCAGGGCGGTTCGTTCCAACCGGCGTGGGTGGGTAACCCGGACCTCGTCAGCGGCCACTCCGAGACAATGGAGTACGCCAACGGCATCATGGAGATGTTCCGGATCGCGGCGGACTGGGGCAAGGACCACCAGAATCCGACGTCCCAGCTCGTTCCCGGCGGCGGGAAGTACACCGGGCCCGTCGACATGCGCTTCGAGACGAGCGAGCCAGCCACCATCTACTACACGACGGACGGCAGCCGGCCCACCCTCGAGTCGCCGCGCTACGCGGCGACCGAGTTCCGTGAGCCGGGGCAGGTGTTCCACGTGACCGAGACCACGACGTTCCACTGGTTCTCGGTCGACAGCGCCGGCAACATCGAGCAGAACTACGACCCGTCGAAGAACGACAAGCGCAACAACTACCGCACGGCGACGATCACGATCGCGCCGTAGTCGGGCGCCACGCCGCCCTCCGGTGATCATTGCCTCGTCAGTGGGGGTTCCCTTCGCTGACGAGGCAATGGTCGGGGCCTGTGCTGATTCCGGAAACCCTCAGGCGGTCGAAGGACGACAGTCGACCCAGTCGGTGATGAGCCGGCGCTCGGCGAGGAACCACCGGCCGCCCTGGCGGACGAAGGTGTCCTGGTAGCGGATCGACATGACCATGAGGTGCGCTGTCCCTCCTCGACCCAGAGGTCGTGCGCCAGACAGTAGGTTCTCCGGTGGCGCGCTCACCGTCGAGGATCACCGTGCCGTCCTCGTGCGTCCCCCAGCACGACCGCGGTCGTCCACCGGTCGGGCCACCGGCCTGCGGCCGTCGGCTGCCTGTCGGTCTCGAGTTCCGGGGTGAGTGCGGGCCGTCGAGCCAGCGGCGCGGCCGAGAGCAGCTAGCTCACCGCCCAAGCTCCCGGAACGCTGGGTCGATGCACCCACTCGCCGTCGGGCCGAAGACACTGCCGGGCACGCTCCCTACCCGCGGACTGACGGTGACCGCGCCCTCATCCCCGGCCTCTCGACAGTGGTGTGCAACGATGGAAGGCGTGGGAACTGCGAAAACTGCGACGCCAGCCATCTCGCCCCTCGCTGGCGAGCCGATCGAGCGTGCCGATGCCGAACGGCTCGCGGGAGTACTCAAGGCGTTCGCCGATCCGGCCCGGCTGCGACTGCTCAGTCTGATCCAGTCGGCTCCGCAGGGGGAGGCGTCCGTCAGTGACCTCACCGCGCCCCTCGGACTCTCCCAGCCGACCGTCAGTCACCACCTGCGGATCCTCACCGAGGCCGGCCTGATCGAGCGTGACAAGCGCGGCGTCTGGGCGTACTACCGGCTCGTGCCGTCCGCCATCGCGGCGGTCGCCGACCTGTTGACCCCACCCCGCAAGCGAGCAACGAAGAAGACCCGCTGACCAGCGCCATCGAAGAGCGTCGCCGGCGCCGCCCTGCTTCAACCGACGCACTGTCTGGGGTCACCGCATCCCCAAGCTCCCAATCCGCTCCCCCGGCCTCCGTCAACCGGCTCACCGAGCCGAGCCAGCGACGCCTCGACGGCCATGACCGGCCCGCGTTCCTGGGAGGCAGCTGTCATGGTGGCCCGTGATGCTCGCGACGTCAGACGCGCCGGACAACGTGTCGTTGGCGGCGCCTATGGTGTCGGCCATGACGTGGTACGAAGGGCTACCGCCGGGCATCCCTGAGGGCCGGTTGATGAAGCCATACAACGGCGCCACGCCGGTGTACTGGCTCTCCTCACGTCCCGCCGCAGCGGGTGATTGGTCCCGGTGGCGGGCCCAGCATCACCGAACCGGACTTTGGCCGCTGCTCGCGCTGCACGTCGAGGGCGAGGACGAACCGTTCGGCATCGACGCCGAATACGACCGCATCACCACGATTGAGCACCACGACAGCGGTGTGGTCCTCGGCGAATGGTGGCAGTGGATTACCAAGGACGACCTCGACCAAGAAGCCGCCACCAACCTCGGCTACCTCAATCCGGTCGGTGCACGATGGCCCGGCCTCACACCTGACCCGGATCGGCAAGGCCCGGTGGAGCGCTTCGCCGACCAGTACGCCGACGTACCCTGCACCAGCCCGGCGCGCCTCGCGCTGGTCCCCGCGACCGACGGCGCACATGCATTGACAGAGATCGGCTGGACCGGGCCGCTCAACCACGACAACGACACCGCCCGCTTCGCCGCCGTTGCCCGCGACTGGCAGCGCCGGTTCGGGGCCACGGTCGTCGGGCTGAGCTTCGACACCCTTCACTTGAGCATCGCCGCGCCACCGGTCACCCTCGACCTGGCCCTGCAGGTGACCGCCGAACACTTCGCGTTCTGCCCGGACAACATCTGGCAGAGCCACACCGACACCTTCCCGAAGTATGCCGAAGCGATCATGGGCTTGAACTGCTGGAGCTTCTGGTGGGACTGACCCCGCGATCGAGGCAGCGCGCTCGGAAGGGCCGCGACGGCGATCACCGCGCTGGCAGCAGCAACCACCCGGACCCCCGCAAATGTGCTCCGATCGACGGATGAGCCGCCAAGTCCGTGACCAGCCTTGGTAGCCGTACCCCCAAGCCGTACGCCCATGCAGCATGGCGCTTCAAGCCGTGTTAGCCGTCACCGAAGGTGACGGCTAACAAACCTGCTGCGGCACCGGCGCCGGAGTGCCGACGATCTGGCAGGTCAGGTGACCCCGACGTTCAGGTAGAAGTGGCCGAGCTTGAGCGAGAGAGAGGCGCCTCCGAAGTGGTGAATGAGCAGGGCCAACAGGATGACGATCAAGATGCAGACGACGAGCCAGATCAGGAACCACACGAACCCTGGGATCCCGTAGCGACCGACGCGAGCCATTAGGCTCGCCCCCTCGCGGTTGGCACTGCAAAAGGCACCGCCACGCATGGACGTGTCGGCTGTCGGTAACTGCGCCCGACGCTAGCGGACGTCTCCATACAGCCTCCTTCATTGACGTGTCCGCGAAATTCCCTACCGAGACGCTCGTCAAACTGGGACGGAGGAGCCCTGATCTTGTCTGGCGGGTCAGGCGTGCCAGACCCGGCACCCATGATCTAAGACATGGCTGGTCGGAACGTGTGACTCCTATCCATGATCGGCCGCCTGACGTCGGCCGCTTACTCGACTCTCTTTGCCGCCGGTCAAGACTCTCCAGAGGCCCGCTACGAAGTGACGGTCCAGCGGGACACGACCGCCGGCCGCTCCGGCGCGTACTCGACGTCGACCGGCCGCTTGTTCCCGGGCGCCGGGTAGGTGATCCAGCCCCGGATGCACCGGCCCCAGGCGACGTTCTTCTCCCCAGACGGGTACTGCGGCTCAGGGAACTGGTTGTAGCCGGCCTCAGGGAACTGGTTGTAGCCGGCGGAGGACGCCTCGATCTGGCTGCCGTCGGCGTACACCAGCCTCCACAGGGAGTTGGACACGGCGATTGCCCTGGTGCTCCTGCTCGCCGGCCGGCTTGTGGGCGCACACCTTGACGTCGATCGCGGCCCACACGTACCCCGGCTGCTCGTCGGGGCGGGGTGCGGTCCGGGCGACGACGTGCCGGTAGGAGTAGATGGTGGCGGTGGCGACACCGTCAGCGGTGGCGAACGTCTTGCCCATCGCCAGGGGGCGGTGGGGTCGAACGTCGGCAATGGCGCGCACCTCAACGCCACCGAGCACCGGGCCGTGCTGCACACCGCGCTGCGGCTGCCCCGCGCCGCAGGCCGGACTGCCAGGCAGTGTCTTCAAAGGTTTACAGCCGTTGGCTCTGGAGGCGCTCCTCATCGGCGTCACACGGTGGCCGGTGCGTCAGGCCGTGGCGGGCATCCACGGCTCGAGCAGCGTGGGGTCGGCTACCACGGACTCGACCTGACGACGCTCCTCCACGGTCAGGCTGAGTTGCCGGAGCCTGGCGCCCCACTCCGGTACCCGTTCCGACTCCTCCAGCGCCGTCGACAGCTCGATGAGCACGGCCAGCGCCACTGCCTGTTGCACGGTCGGTGCGCCGTCGCCGTGGCGGCGCAGTCCCGAGTTCACGGCTCGGAAGGCCTGCCGGTCGTCATTCTTGAACTCGCGCAGGATCCGCGCGTTGTCCAGAACCCGGGCAAGCCCTTGCAGCTGCTTGGAGCCGCCGTACTCCAACTCCGTCGGCTCGTTCCGCTGGATGAAGATGATCGAGTTTCCCGACGGGTCCGCGACGGTGAACCGTGAGGCACCGGGCCGGTACCGCGTTATCCGAGGTAGACCCGTGGCAAGCACCTTTCCGTACGCGCGGCGCATCGCGTCGGTGAACTCTGCGTGGTACGGCGCGACCCTGTCCACCATTACCAGGCATCCGCCGGTGTTCTCCGACGGGTCCAGGTTGCTGGGCGCGCGCCCGTAGTGCAGGTCGAACCCTCGCCACCGGAACGCCAGGTAGAGGTAGGGCTTCCTCCGTTCTTAGGTCACGGCGAAGCCCAGGGCGCGCCAGAAGGCCAGGGTTTCCTCCGGTGCCACACAGGGCAGCATCGGCACGGTGGTCTCGTTGGGCTGGACACTTTCGTCAAGCATCGTCAGCACCTCATTTGGTCGACAGGGCAGGCGACGCAGCAGTCTGCCAAACCCGCGACCATCACGCACATGCGAGAACTCGACGGCCGATGAGCTGGCCGCGGTGGGCATAATGTCGCTGCCGCACCCGCCCGGGCTCGTGAACGGGCTGCTGCGGCCAGGCTGCGCTAGGCACCGCCGGGCGTGGGTCGTCGCTGGCGAGCGGCTGCACCCGGGCAAGTACGCCGGTGGCCCGCCGTCGCGCTGGCGTTCGCCGTGCCGCGCGACGCCAAGCTCAACGTGCACCCCGCCGCCCCAGGGGCGTCAGCACAGCACCACCTACTGCGTTGTGCCCAGCGATTCCATTTTGACGCCGCGGCGGATCAGCAACGAGGTCGGCGGCCAAGCGGCGAAGAAGCCGATGATCAGCCCGACCTGGATAATGAGCCAAAACACCGGACTACTGGGCCGAAGGGTCTCGTGGAAAACAAGAAAATGCATTAGCGCCAGCCAACCAAATAGGCCAAACTCGAAGACGGACACGGTCAGCAGGTCGCTCCTGAAAAATTTCCGCATTGCGGCCCACGCTCTTCGACCACCCGTCCGAGCCTCAGCAGAGTAGCGAAATGCAATGCCTATGACCACTGCGCCTACATAGTCGCCGACGACTTCGGGCCACACTGTGCTACCGAATATTTCGAGGCCAACGCCGTAGGTTATAGGCGTAGCAATGATGACACCCAGAGTGCAGTGCGTGCCACAATGATAAATTTGGATTATCGTAGGAGCATGTCGCGACCTTCTGGGCGGGTCGCCGTGCCGGTCCAGCCACCGGGGAGACAGCGGTCTACCCCACTTTCTGTAGGCCAGGGCAGCTGCTGGGCCAAGGTAGAGGGCGGTCGCTGGCCAGACCAACTCCATGACCTTGACCGGCTGACGATATCCAAAAACAAACTGGTCAACAACGACAACGACGGTGCTGACCAACCCCACAAAGAGCAAAGCCCACGAAAGCATCAGGAGCCACGTCGGTTGCAAAGTCATCTCCGTTCGCTCCAGGGCACTCGATGCAAATGTCGGTGGCGACGGAAGTGACGAACTCCGCCACCAGGTGAGGAAGGCGACCCAAGATGCCGCCTCAAACATAAGAGCACATCGGGCGGCGAGGCGTCCGGCATCGCCCACCTGCACAAGATCGTGGCGACTATGTCGCGTTCGGGTGAGCAAATCGGACGCGGGACAGGAGCGCTTCTCGCTGAGGGGCGGTGGCGAGTGGGACGCCGAGGGGTAGGAGGCCGAGCCGGATGTTCGGCACGCCGACCACGGTTTGCAGCCGGCCGAGCTGGCCGCGCATGACCTCGGGTGAGGTGAGCAGCCAGCGCAGCACGGGCTCGGCGAGCAGGAACTCGAACCGCTTGGTTCAAGCGAGGGCGAAGACCGCTTGGCTGTATGGATGGCTGTACTCGGGAGATCAACCAAGGAAGTGCAGGTGGAGCCCAGGGTGACTTGAACCCCTAACCCCTGCCTTGCAAAGATCAAGACTCCTGTCGGCCGGCGCTGGCTACTGCGGGTCTGACATGATCACAACGTGCCCGACCCCGCGCCCCCCGACGGCAGTCCGCCTACGGAGCCGTCTGCGCCGACGGCGCGGAGCGAACTGCCCCCACTACTCGTTCTGCTGCTCGCATCGGCCGTTCTGCTGGCGCTGTCTTTCGGCTGCGCCGCCTTGTGGCTGTACAACTAACTGGCCGTCCGATGCGCTGGAGAGCGCCAGTTTGGAAGTGCCTGATTCGCCGCCCGTGATGCCTGGAACGCCTGCTCGCGACGGTCGTGGTGCTGGCCGCTCGTGCCCGCCCGTGACCGCTTAGCCTTTCAACTACTGGCCCGTGGACGGCCCGGCGCGTGCCTTCTCTGGTCCACAGCCTCGGCCTGCCTACTGAAGCCTTCGGGGCTGCTATTTTGCCGCCGGTGTCGGCGACGCGTGAAGACTGACCCTCAGGGGGCGGGCGAATCTGGACCCCCTTCCAGTATCGGGAGGGTGTTGAGCGTGGAGGACTGGGCGGAGATCCCCCGTCTGCATCGGTCTGAGGGGATGCCGATCAAGGCGCTCGCTCGCAAGTTGGGTGTCGGCCGGAACACAGTTCGGCGGGCGTTGGCGCCGGAGGGGCCGCCGCGGTATTCGCGGCCGGCGAAGCCGTCGATCGTGGATGCGGTGGAGCCGCAGATCCGGGCGTTGTTGCAGCAGTGGCCGGAGATGCCCGCGACGGTGATCGCCGAGCGGATCGGGTGGACGCGGTCGTTGACGGTGCTCAAGGACCGAGTGCGAGTGGGGGCCACGCCCACCCACGTCAGCGACGGCACCTCGGCTCGGCTTCCGCGCTGCCGGCCACTCGCAAGATCATGCTCGATCGCGGAAGTAGGGCCCTACGGCGCGTGGCACTGGGCCCTACTTCGCTGCACCGGTGCGATCGACGGGTTGGGCAGGTCGACCTATACCCTTGCGGCGCCGTCAGGCGGCCCCACGCAGCTGTGGAAGGTTCTGGTCGGCCGGCACGTTGAAGGTCTCCTGGGCGATCAGTGGACGGATCCGGCGTTCGAACTGGGGCGAGACGAACGCGCGGCGCAGGAGGTCGTTGGCGAGCTCGTTGCCGAGCGCACCCATGATCATGGCCTGGTCGAGCGAGAGGTAGCGCTTGGCCACGGTGCCGCTGCCGAGCGCGATCGCGTCGTAGAAGCCGCCGGGGCCGTACGAGTCGAAGTTGGCCTTGAGTCTGGCGAGGTTGTCGACGACCGCCGGCTTGGCGTACGGGAGGGCGAGGAACGCCGCGTGCGGAGTCACCACGCCGTTGCCGTAGTCGGGGTCCGGTCCGGCCGGGCGGCAGTCGCCGAATCCGGCGTCATACTTCGAGTGCTCCATATCGGACGGGTAGCCGTCGGTGTCCATGCCCATCGCGTCGACACCCCAGGCCTGGTAACCGCCGGCCGGATCGCTGGCCGGGGAGAAGCCCCAGTAGCCGTACCCGGCGTCATTCATCCCGTGCTCGATCTGGCCGGCGACCGTCGCGGGATGATTGCGGCCCCAGCTGTTGGGCGCCCACCGCGCTTCGGGCACGAACAGGTCGGGCATCAGCGCCTCGAACATGTCGCCACCCCAACTGGGTACGAACTGGATGCCGCGGTACCGGTACGCGCCTTCGTACACCGCAACGCCCTCGTAGGTGGTGTTGAAGCCGACCGGCTGCATCTCGTGCCAGCTCCAGTCGCAGGTGGCCGGAAGGGTGCGCATGGTGTTGTAGTAGGCCTTCGGCGGGATCTGGCCCATCGCGATGCCGAGGTACGTCGCGATGCGCGGCTCGGTGACGGTGATGTCGTAGTGGTTGCAGGTGAACCAGACGCCGTCGCGCTGCCGTGCGCACCCCGGCGGCGGCGCGTCCCAGAAGCCGCCGGCGATCAGGCCGCTGGCCCCGAACGGGGTCGACGCCGCCGGGTTGTAATAGAAGCCGAAGTTCATCTTGCGCAGGATCGCGTCGGCCTGGCCGCGCAGCTCAGGCACGGCGCCCTTGACCACATTGAGCGCGGCCGCGAGCCATCCGTTGTCGACGCTGGACAGGAACGGGTAGACGGTGTCACCGTTGTCGGGCCAGACCGTGACGACTGAGCCGTTCCGCGGGTCGTACCAGTTGTAGTACATGCCCGACGGGGTGTGGTGCTTGAGCCGGGCGAGCGTGTCGAGGGTCTTGGCGATCCGTTGGCGGGCTTCCAGACGCGAGATGATGCCGAGCTTGCTGGCGACCACCGCGGACCACATGTAGCCGCCGATGTTGGTGGGGGACGTGTAGGTGGCGCGGCCGCCGGCGGCGAGGTCGCCGGTGATGTTGTCGGCGATGAGGCCGGTGCCGGGGTCGGTCATGGCGGCCATCGACCGCCATGTGTCTGTGGCGTAGCGGAGCAGGGCCCGGTCGGGGCCGCGCTCGTCGGATGCCGCGCCGGCGGCCGAGCCGCCCGTCAGCACGAGCGCCAGCGCGAGGAGCGGTGCGAGTAGGCGTCGCATGGCTCTCCTTGTCTGGTTGGGGGGATGGATCACTTGATTCCGGTGGTCGCGATGCCGCGCAGGAAGTGCCGCTGCAGGAGCAGGAACACGAGAAGCACCGGGAGCACGACGACGACCGCGCCGGCGAGGAGCAGGCCGTAGTTGCGTTCGTTCTCGCCGACGCTGTAGAGCGCGAGGGCGACCGGCAACGTGTACTTGTCCTCCGTCGTGGCGACCACGAGGGGCCACAGGAAGTTGTTCCAGGACGCGAGGAACGTGAGGATCCCGAGGGTGGCAAGTGCCGGCCGGCACAGTGGCAGCACCACCCGCCAGAAGATCCGGAACTCGCCGGCGCCGTCGACCCGGGCCGCCTCGATGAGCTCGTCGGGGATCGACTGGAGAAACTGCCGCATGAGGAACACGCCGAACGGTCCGACGAGGAACGGCAGGATCAGGCCGGCGTACGTGTTGGTCAGGCCCATGTTGCTGACCAGCACGAACTGCGGGACGAAGGTCACCATGCCGGGCACCATGAGCATGCCGAGCACGGCCAAGAAGAGCGCCCGCTTGCCGGGGTATCGCAGCTTGGCCAACGCGTACCCGACGAGCGAGCAGAACAGCAGGTTGCCGACCATGACCAGGGTCGCGACCAGTGCCGAGTTGAAGAAGTAGAGCGGGAAGTCGAGCCGGGAGAACAGCCCACGGAAGTTGTCGAGCGTGACCGTCTCGGGCCACCAGGTCGGCGGCACATCGCGGATCTCCCGCTCCGGTTTGAGCGACGAGAGGGCCATCCAGACGAATGGTCCGGCCACGGCGAGCAGCCCGAGGACCAGGACGACGTAAAGCACGGTCTTCGCGACCCGATCACGGGTACGCAGGGCGGTGTCCTTCGTGGCCATCGTCAGTTCCTCTCCCCCAGCAGGCGGAACTGCACGACCGACAGCGCCACGATCGCCAGGAAAAGCACGTAGCTGCCGGCGGCCGCGTAGCCGTAGTTGCCGAAGCCGAACTGGTTGTAGATGTGGAACGACACCGACAGCGTTGAGGAGAGCGGGCCGCCCTGCGTCATGACAAGCGGTTCCTCGAAGAACTGGAGATAGCCGATGCCGGTGACCACCCCGCCGAAGAGCAGCGTCGGCCGCAGCATCGGCAGGGTGACGTTGCGGAACTGCTGCCACCGCGTCGCGCCGTCGAGCGTCGCCGCCTCGTAGAGGTCGGCCGGCACCGACTGGAGTCCGGCCAGGAAGATCACCATCAGGAAGCCGAAGTTGCGCCACGCCGCCATGACGATCAGCGACGGCAGCGCGAGCCTGCTGTCGTACAGCCAGTTCGGCCCGTCGATCCCGACCACTCGCAACAGGTTGTTGACCAGCCCGACCTCCGGGTCGAGCAGGAAGCGCCAGACCACTGAGAGCGCCACGATGCTGGCCACGACCGGCAGGTAGAAACCGACCCGGAACAGCGCGCGGAAGCGTACGAGCCCAGAGTTGAGCGCCGTCGCGGCGGCCAGGGCCAGCACCATCGTCAGCGGCACCCCGACGACGACGAACACGAGCGTGTTGACCGACGACCGCAGGAACAGCTGATCGGAGAACAGGCGCGTGTAGTTGTCGATGCCGACGACGTTGACGGCCAGCGGGTTACGCAGGTCGGTGGAGCGCAGGTCGGTGAAGCTCATGGCAAGCGAGACCACCACCGGCAGCGCCATGAACACGGTGAACAGCACGGTGAACGGCGCGGAGAAGGCCCAGCCGGTCAGCGCCCGCCGCAGGCGCTGCCGCCGCCGGACCGACCCGGCGGGCCGGTCGGGGCTGGTCGCCCCGACCGGTCGCGCCGGTGCCGTCGCCGCGGAGGCGTCGGCCATGTCAGCTCCCGGTCCCGATGGCGCTCGCCTTGTCCTGGATCGCCTTGGCGGTCGCGGCCGGGTCCGCATTCTGCTTGCACAGCTTCTCGACCTCGAGGTCGAACGCGGCCGCGATCTGCTCCCAGGTCGTGATCGCCGGCGGCGCCTTGGCGCTCTTGAGCTGCTGGCCGAACGTGGCCAGGAAGGTGTCGCCGGACAGCGTCGAGTCGTTCCAGGCCGACTGCACCGCGGGCAGGTCCTTGACCGCCTGGTACCACTTGACCTGCACCTCGGGCTTGCTCAGCCACTGCACGAACTTCCAGGCGCCGTCACGGTTCTTGGCGTCCTTGAAGACCGCGAGATTGCTGCCGCCGATAAACGAGGTAGACGACTTCTTCATCGGCATCTGCGCGACCGCGTACTTGTCCGTGAAGCCGGCGCCGCCCTGCTCCTCGACGATGCCCATGTGCCACGGTCCGGAGATGAAGGCGCCGATCTCACCCTTGACGAAGCCAGGCTCGAGCGAGCCTTCCGGCAGCGCGGTCGGGGACAGGCCCTCCTTGAAGAAGGACTGGTAGTAGCCGAGCGCCTCGGTCATCTCCTGGGTGTCGAAACTCAGTTTGTCGGCGCTGGCCACGTCCGCGCCGTTGGACCAGGCGAACGGCAGAACAGACTGCCAGCTGCCGGTCTTTCCGGGCTGGAGGTTGAGGCCCCACTTGGCGCCGGCCTTCTCCTTCATGCCCTTGGCCATGGCCTTGAGGTCGTCCCACGACTTCGGGCCGTCCGGGAACCCGGCCTTGGCGGCCAGGTCCTTGCGGTAGTAGATCAGCCGAGTCTCGACGTACCACGGGACGCCGTACGAGGTGTTGTCGACGATCGTGGTGTCCCAGGCGCCGGGGAAGAAGTCGTCTTTCTTGATCAGGTCCGGCGGGGTCGGGTCGAGCGCACCGGACTTGGCGAACTCGCCCTGCCAGGTGGTACCGATCATCGACACGTCCGGCGTCTGCTTCGCGGCGATCGCGCTTGCAATCTTTTGGTGCGCCGCGTCCCAGGGCACCGCCGTCACGGAGACCTTGGCGTCGGGGTTCTCGGTGGAGAACTCCTTCGCGAACTCGGCGAGCTTCTCGCCTTCGGTGCCCATCGCCCAGACGGTGATGTCCCCGCTCGCCTTTCCCGCGCCGACGGACTTCGCCTCGTCCCGGCCGCCGCCCGAGTCACGGCCACAACCGGCCAGCGCGACCGACGCGGCCAAGACCACCACGGCCGCGGCGGTTAACCGCCTACTTCTCATCTCGTACCTCCGGAGGTTGGTGGTTTCGATGGGTGTGAGCTACTCACCTGCCGGTACCTCCGGTCGGAGGCGCCGAGCAGCCGCAACTGCGGGGCAGGACGAGTTCGCTGGGCAGCACGAGACTGCCCGCGGGAGTGTCGCCGGGCTGGTCGGTGGCAAGCAGGATCAGGCGGGCCACCTGGGCGGTGAGCTCGCGTACGGGTTGCCGGACGGTGGTCAGGGACGGGGTGACGAGGGCGGCGGCCGGCACGTCGTCGAAGCCGGCGATGACCAGGTCCTGCGGCACGCGCAGTCCCCGGCCGAGCGCGCCGAGGGCGATTTCGTCGTTGGCGCAGACCACCCCAGTGGCTGGGTGCGTCGCTAACCAGCAACTGGTCGGCGGCGAGCAACCCGGCGGCCAGGGCCCGGCCGAGGTGGTCGCGGCGGTATCCGTGCTTCTCGATCGCCTCCAGCACCCGTCGCCGCATCTCGTCCGAGACCTGGCCGGTGCCGTTGGAGACGGGCGAGACGATGGCCACGGAGACCCCGGCGAGTCTGGCGATCTCGCGAACCGTCATACGGCTGTTGCCCATCGCGCCTCATTCCGTAACGCCCCTCACGGAAACCGGTTTCAGGCGACCATAGGCAGCTGAGACGAAGTTCACAACCCTCGGGTCCACATTCCCCCGTGCGAGAAGGCCTGACCACATGCCAGAGGTACTGCTCCGGAATCGCCGGATCCTCGTCGACAGCCGGCCCGAGCTGCTGCTCGCCGGTGAGGTGCACTACTTCCGCCTCCCCCGGCCGGCTGGCCGGACCGACTCGACCAACTCCGCGACTGCGACGGTGACACCATCGCCACCTGCGTGCCGTGGCTGGGCACGAACTGCCGGACGGCTCGGTCGACCTGACCGGGCGTACCCACGAGCAGCGCAACCTGGCCGGCGTCCCATTGGGACGGCGGGGTGGCGGCGCTGGTCGGCAAGTAGCCGGCACAGGAGCAGGCCGTCGTGCCGTCCTATGGGAATCGACTCCGGTGGCGTGGTGGCTGGCCTGCCCGTGGTCGCCCCGAGCTCGGTGTGGCTGGAGATGCATAGTTTCGGTAGACCCGGGCGAGGTTGGCCTCGACGGTCTTTGGGTTGATGAGCCGACGCGGGATGCGTCGAAGGCCGTCCGGTGCGTACAGTTCCGGGTCGGACTTGGGGTGGGCCGGGTAGATCCGGCGCAGGGAACGGGACGAGACAGCGACGGCATGACGGCGGACAACATTACGGAAACCGGTCAATACGGCATTGACCGCGGCCGGCTGGAGACCTGTCTCAGCGTCTTTGAGGCGTTGGAGGACCTGCCTCCCGATCACCCCGACGTGGTGCGGGTGCAACGGGCTACCGCGAAGCTCTACAAGGTGATCAAGCAGCGGCGACGCGAGGAACGGCGGGATGCCATTGCGGCGGCCGACCGCGCGGTGACGGAGGCCACCGCCACCGGCGCCCCGGGCCGGATCGACGACGAGACCCAGGGCATCCCGCTCGCCTCCCCCACCGTGGGTGCCACGGCCGGTTTCCTGCACAATCCGCGCGGCTGCTACGTCTGCAAGCAGCGTTACCGCGAGGTGGACGCCTTCTACCATCAGCTCTGTCCGCCCTGCGCCGCGCTCAACCGGGAGCGCCGGAACGCCCGCACCGACCTGACCGGCCGGCGCGCGCTGCTCACCGGCGGCCGGGCGAAGATCGGCATGTACATCGCGCTGCGGCTACTGCGCGACGGCGCGCACACCACGGTGACCACGCGGTTTCCCCACGACGCGGTCCGCCGATTCGCCGCGATGCCGGACAGCGGGGACTGGCTGCACCGCCTGCGGATCGTCGGGATCGACCTGCGCGACCCCGCCCAGGTGATCGCCCTCGCTGACTCGGTCAGCGCCCAGGGACCACTCGACATTCTGATCAACAACGCGGCGCAGACCGTCCGCCGCACGCCCGGGGCATACGCGCAGCTCGTCGCCGCGGAGGCGGCGGCGCTGCCGGACGGCCCGCTGCCAGAGATGATCACGTTCGCCAAACCAGCCGGCCGGGGCGACCCGGCGGGCAGTGTGACCGCCCCGCCGCAGTCGACCGCGATCCCCCCGCACGCGCTCACCGCGCTGGCGCTGACCAGCGGCTCCGCCTCCCCGGAACGGATCGCGGCAGCCACCGCCATCGACGCCGGCGGTCTGGTGCCGGACCTCGACCCGGTCAACAGCTGGGTGCAGCGGGTGCACGAGGTGAACCCGATCGAGCTGCTCGAAGTGCAGCTGTGCAACGTGACTGCGCCGTTCGTGCTGGTCAGCCGACTGCGACCGGCGATGGCCGCAGCGACCGCCCGCCGCAAGTACGTGGTGAACGTGTCGGCGATGGAAGGCCAGTTCGCCCGCGGCTACAAGGGGCCGGGGCACCCACACACCAACATGGCCAAGGCCGCGCTGAACATGCTGACCCGGACCAGCGCCCAGGAGATGCTGGCCGACGGCATCCTCATGACCAGCGTCGACACCGGCTGGATCACCGACGAGCGGCCCCACCCGACGAAGATGCGGCTGGCGGACGCCGGCTTCCACGCCCCGCTGGACTTGGTCGATGGCGCGGCCCGGGTCTACGACCCGATCGTCCGCGGCGAACAGGGCGAAGACCTGTACGGCTGCTTCCTGAAGGACTACGCGCCCTGCGCCTGGTGATCAGCGCGCCCACCCCGCCGTCGGCCGCCCGGGCTCAGGCCGACACGGTCAGCACCGTCGCCCCCGTCCACCGCAGGTCCAAGCTGCGGTGGCTGCCGCGATGGAGTCGTTCTTCGCCCTGCCGCAGAAGAATGTCCCCGATCGGCAACGCCGGGCAACCCGCCAGGAGCTGCGCCCGGCGATCGTGGCCTGCATCGAACGGACCTACCACCGCCGCCGACGGCAACGACGCCTCGGCAAGCTCACGCCCACCGAGTTCGAGACAATCAACAGCCCGCACACGCGGCCTGACCCACGAAAGGAGTCAACCGAACCGGGGGCGGTCCCGCATCGATGACCGGCATCGAATCGACCGAACCGGCAGGCTCATGCATCTTCCGTCGAGCCCGCTCGACCTCCTCCGGTAGGCGCAGCGCCAGCCCGCGCAGGATCTGGCCCATCAGGGTGACCGGCCCGGGACGGGACTCGCGCGCGGCGACAGCGCGGCAACGCTTCCGACCTGCCTTCACCGCCACCAGCACTCAGAGCCGACGTGCGGGTGGACGCCATGCCCAAGACAGGATCGCCAGCCCCGCGAACATGGCGGGGGCGATGAGGGTGCTCGGGGTTTGGTGCATGGCGACGTGTGAGGCGACCGCACCAACCATATTGATCACGATGCCGGCGTAGGCCCACTCCTTCAATCGTGGCAGCCCGGGCGCCAGCACCACGACGGCTGCGATGATCTTCGCGGTGCCCATGATGGTGGCCAGGTAACTCGGGTACCCCAGGTCAATCATCACCGGGTAGAACGGCGCCATTCGGAACAGGTCCATCGCGCCGCCCACCGCGCATTCACCGACGACGACCGCAGTGACCAGCCAGTAGGCGCCGGTGCGGTAACGGCGTCGAGTAGCGGCTGATGGGGCAGTTGGCGGGGCGTTGACCGCCGGCCCTGTGGCTCCACCATCCGGCCCGGACGCGGTAGCCGGCGTTCGTGCCATGGGACTCTCCTATCGATACGAATCCTTCCCATAATATGAGTACGGTATCGTTTCGATGGGGGTGAGACAATGGGCAGTGGTCCTCGACAAGGCGGCAAGCGCCCCACGCATTCGCCGGCGACTCCACCCGCGGCGTCGCCAGCCGCGGGACATCGCCGGGCTGCCTCGACGGCCGCGCCCCGCTCCCGGGCCAAGCCCCGGGAGCCGATCTCACGCGGAGCGGCCGCCCGTCAGCGGGTGCTGCAGGCCGCCCTCCAAGTGCTCGACGAGCATGGCTTGCCCGGCTTCACCATGGAGGCCGTGGCCCGGCGCGCCGGCGCGAGCAAGGCCACCTTGTACCGGCACTGGCCCACCGCCGGCGCGCTCATGGTCGACGCGATGGACGCCACGTTTCAGCCCCTCCCAGTGCCCGACACTGGCCGCGTGGAGACCGACGTCGCCCAACTGCTCACCGCCTTCGTCGCCCTGCTCGAGCACACCCCGTTCCCGCGACTGCTCGCCGCCTTCATCGACGCCGCCGAACGCGACCCCACCCTCGCGGCACTCCACGCCGACCTGACCCACCGCCGCCGCGAACCGCTCCTCGCCGCGCTGACCCGCGCCCGTGAACGTGGCCAACTGCCCAGCCATCTCGACCCAGAGCTAACCGTCGACCTGCTCACCAGCCCGTTCTTCTACCACCGCTTCATCGCCCACCGGCCCATCCCCCCAAGCCTGGTCAACGACGTCATCGCCCACGTACTCGGCACCACCAAGCCACAAGCCACAAGCCACAAGCCACCGATGATCGCGCGGCGGCCGCGTCCACTCCCGCCGCCGGGTCGGCCAGGCCGAACCACCGCACTCATCGCCGACCGTCTAGATAACGACCCTGGGCTAGAGGATTAGTCCCCGCTCTTCGGTCCTTGGAGGGACTGTAAATAGCTCCTCTGTCAAGCCTCGAGTACGTAGTCGGTGCGTAAGGCCTGGTAGACGACGTCGGATAGGCGTCGTTTCAGCACTCGGAGGGCTTCGAGGCCGCCGTCGCCGGAGTTCTTGCGACGTGCGATGAGGTCTTTGGCGGGCTGGTGACAGCGGGCCTGGGTCGTCGCGATGCGGTGTAGGGCGGCGTTGAGCTGGCGGTTTCCGGTACGGCTGAGTCGGTGGCGGGTCCGGTTGGATGACCAGACCGGTAGCGGTGCGGTGCCGTTGTGCCGGGCGTAGGTTGCCGCGGAACGGAATCGTGTGACGCCGGCCGTCTCGCCGAGGATCTTCGCGGCGGTCAAAGCGGCGCAGCCGGGAATGGCGATGAGGGCTGGTACCAGTTTCTCGGCCAGGTTGCGGATCTCGGCCTCTATTGTGTTGATCTCTTCGGTGAGGCTCCTGCATCGCTGGGTGATCGCGGCGGCGAGGCGGGCGACGGTTCCGGATGAATCAGTCAGTCGGTGCAGGATGCGGTCGAGATTGCTGGCCCGGTCGAGGGATCGCGCTGGTGGGTCCCATTCGGGGTCGAGTTCGTGCAGGTGCCAGCGGAGCCGGTTGACGGCACGCGTGCGTTCGGCGATCAGGTCCTCGCGGTGGTCGACCAGCCGGCGCAGGTCGCGGTCGGGGCCGTCCAGGTGCGCGGTGGGCAGGCCGTCCTCCCGGAGCGCGGCGCGGGCGACGGCCAGGGCTTCGATGGGATCTGACTTGCCGTAGGTGCGGGCGGCGTCGCGGGCGTGGGCCATGAGCTTGGGTGGCACGCGGACGATGCGCTCGCCGGCGGCGAGCAGGTCGTGTTCGAGGCGGCGGGTCATGTTGCGGCAGTCCTCGATGGCCCAGACGCGGTTCTCGCCGTGCCCGGCTGCCCAGCGCAGCAGCGATAGATGGTCCTTGCTGGTTGTCTCGCAGGTTTTCGTGACGAGTTTCCGGCCGTTGCCGTCGATGATGACGGCTGTGTGGGTGCGCTTGTGCGCGTCGATGCCGATGACCACCATGAGGGTTGTGTCTCCTTGACCGAGGGGGCGCGGACCGGTCGGTGGGCATATCCCAGTCGGGCGCTGGCACGCTCCTCTCAAGCCATGCCGGCCGGTCCTCGACGTCCGGCGGGCCGCAGTATTTACACCAGCCACGGAGGCAACTAACGGCAGAGCGAACCCGCCGGACTGATCAAGCGTGACACTGGGACGAAGGGCGTAGCTGCCGGTAGCCGTCTCGGTTGACCGCAACGCGGATGGAGGCCAGCGGCTGGAGCCGAGCGTCCACTGCGACAGCCGTTCAGGACGCCTTGCGCGGATCGATCGCGATGACAACCTGAGCAGGCGCCGGCTGCCCGAGAACCCCGGCCAGGTCAAGGCCAAGCCGCTACCCGGTCGCCTCCGGCGGGCCTACCCGGCCGCTACTTCGAGCGGTTCGTGGGCGAGCTGCAGCTCATCGCGGCCTGCGCACTACACCCGACGTCTACCCGGTCACCTACGGCGAGGCCGAGACAGCGGTTAGGCCCGCGCCCGCCTGTCAAGGCTGCCGAAAATCCCGGTACGGCTATCCACCGACGCGATGTCTCCACCACCGGTGTTGTCGTTGTGACATACAGGAGGTCATCCGTTGGATACCAGGATCCAGAACGTCCGGCTGAACGCCATGTCAAACGAGCAACTCATGGCGCTGGCAAACGCCGGGGCCGCGGCTTTCGGCCATACCGCCACGCTCCAGGTGGACCGGGCCCTGGCCCAGCTTCTGCGGTTACGCGTCGCACAGATCAACAATTGCAGCTATTGCCTTCTGGTGCACCACGCCGCCGCCCGCACCGCCGACATCCCGCCGTCCAAGATCGAGACCCTCACAGCGTGGTGGGAGACGCACCTGTTCACCGAGGAGGAGCGAGCCGCGCTGGCCTACGCCGAGGTGTTGACCCGAGCCGCCGACGCCACCGTCAACGATCGGGTCCAGGAGGCACACGACAGGGTGGCTACGCACTTCACGGAGGACGAGATCCTGGAGATCGTGGCCGTTGTGATCAACATGAACATCTGGACGCGCCTCAAGCTCGCCGAGGGTGCCATGCCCACGACGGCGCCTCCCGTGTGAGTCGATACCCGGCCCTGTCATCGGAGCAGGCGCAGCCGTCCGATCTGCCAGCTGGCGACCTCGAACGGGACCTGTCGGCGACCCCTCACGTGTTCGCGAGCAGTGCTCCGGCTACATCGTCGGGATGGGTCAGCATCGCTTCGTGGGTGCTGGGACCATGATCGGCTCGACGCCGAGGCGCGCGGCCGATTCGGTGCCGGGCGCGCCGCTGGATTCGCTGTCGTGGATGGCCTTCTCCGTTATCGTCGGCGGCCATCAACGCAGCATTGCCGCGCTACCCGACTGCGGAGGCGGCATCGGCCACACCAACGTGACCTCAGCCGCCAGGATCCTGACGGACTCCACGATCATCGCCGACAGCCCGGACTCCCCATCCCTGACATCGCTGCGGACCTGGCTCGGCCGATGGGAACATGCCGCAGCCGGGCGACGACGAACAGCACTTGGCCGAGCTGATGGGTCAGGCGTTCGCCGTCGTGGCGCCGGCCTTCGACGCGCCTACCGCGTCACACCGTGCCGAGTGTCCCCATCACCGTTGCGCTGACGGTGGTCCGCGGTCAGGTCGCGTCTCTGGCCCGGGTCATCGGAAAGGAGGGCTTGGGTAGGTCCGCGACGGCAAGCCGGTCGGCCCGCTCGCGCAGGTGCCGGGCGATCTGGTCGCTGGCCAGGGTGAAGCCGGCGGTGAAATCGGCGTCGAGGGAGATACCGGTCGCGGCGACGTGATGGTCGGCCTGCTGACGCAGCTCGCGGGCAAGCGCGTTACGCCAGCGGATCACCTCCTCGGTAAGGTGCGCCCGCTGAGCCGCCAACCGCCGCTGCGTCGCGGCCAACTGCTCCTCAATCCGTTCGAGACGGGCCAGCGTCTCATCGAGACGGTCAAGCTCCGGCAGGTCGGCCACGATCGCCCGCCCGAGGGCGGTCGGATCCACGCTCGGTCCGCCGCGATGCAACGGCTCGATTGCGTTGGTCACCCGCGCCGTCCACCGCTCGCGCCGAGCGTCCCGCTGGCGCGGGAGTGCCGCCACGGCGTCGCGTAGGGCCACCAGCACCGGAGTGGGCGAGTCGGTCGGGTCTGCGGACGGAGCAGGCGTGGCCAGGACGCCGCGGCGGGGGTTGCGCTCCGGCAACCCCTCGAGTTCCCTCGCCCGATGCGCCATCTGCTTGACGAACCCGGCGTACGCGGCCCGGTAGCCGACCTGGTGTTCACCCGCGCCGGCCATCGGTGCGTGACCGATCCGCTCCGCCTCGAGCCGGAGGGCATCGGCGATGGTGGTGTCCGGGTCGCCGATCTCGAAAGCCGGGTCCGGGCCGTGCAGCACCAGTTCGCGCAGCGTGCCGAGCTGGCTCTTGCCGTGCTTGCAGCGATCCCGGGCGCTCGCCATGAGGTCCAGCTCCGGCACGGCGTGCCAGAGCGCCCAGGCCGCGGCGGTCGCGTCGTCGTCCGGCAGCGGCGCGTGCCGGCGGATCATCTCGCCGATCTCGTACACCGGCTCGGGTATGTGCGTGTACCTCGCCGACTCAAATCGTCGCAGCAGGGCCAGCAGCTCGGCCCGGTACTCCGGCTGGGCCGACGAAAGGTCCCCGATCAGCTCCCGCAGGTCGGACGGCCAGGGGGCCGGTGGTACGCCCGGGCCTGGCCGGCGCAGAGGTTGAGGCGATCCACGTCGAAATCGGTTCCACCAACCCACCGATCCAGCCTTGCACCCGGCGAGGATCACACGCAATGTGTCCGTACGGCCTCTTCGGGCGAGTTCGGGGCCGAGCCAAGCGTGATGAGTGCGGCACCGCCGCGCCTGGCGCCCGGCATCGACCTCGCAACTGCCTCGCCACCCTGCTTGCCTGCCCGGCGCCACGCTGCGTGCGTTACTTCGTCAAGGAACATCCGCGCCAGGCGTGGTGCAAGCCGTCCTGCGGCAACCGCGCCCGCGTGTCCCGGCACTACCAACGCCACGCGGCGAACCCGTCAGACGACCCCAGCCGACCCACCTCTGCGAGAAGCGGCCCGACCTGGTGAGCAGGCCCGCCTTAAGTAACGGTGCGACGGTTTAGGCCAGCCGAGCTTCCCCTCTTACGACCTGGGGATCAGGAGCCATGAATTGATGCGACGCGGCGTGTCGGCTTGATCGTCAGAGTTGCGGGCCGCACGGTCTGCTGATTGTGTCGATCAAGAAGGCCCGTGCGGCCCTGTCCCATTCTGTCTTCACCGGCGTTGCCCGCAACCATCTGGACCGTCTGGTCGCCGAACTGGCCGATCCCTTCCACGCCGCCCGGGAAGGACGGCTGTATCGCCGCCGGGGCGGACGAGACCGCCGCCGCTGGCCCGGTGCCGGGCATCCCGAAACGCTGACCCTGCGGGACCGGGTGCTGGTCACCCTGGCCTGGCTACGGCTGGCCCTGCCGCACCAGGCCCTGGCCCTGTGGTTCGGCGTGGACCGCCGGCGATCCGGGCCGGACCCCACCGCCGCTTCGCCCGCAGGTGGAGCACTTTCCGTTCGATCGGCGCCGGGGTGCGTCGCGGACAGCGGTGCGGACGGCTGGACCGGTCGACCATCCCCGCGACCCCGTCGGACCGGTAGCGGTCGGCCCACCGCTTCGCCGTGTTCGCGCTGACCTGGAACCGCTCAGCCGCCCGACGTAGCGGCCAGCCATCTTCGACGACGCAGCGGGCCAGACGCAGCCTGCCGCGCTCAGTCAGGGGTGCGTTAGCGTGGGGCACGAGGACCTCCCGGGTGGTGCGGAACCTTCGACAAGCTCCACCTCACCCGGAGGTCCTCACCTTTTCAAGATCCCAGCCGCGTTACCAACGTCCATGGACAGAACACCTAGGTCATTGACTGAGACGTGGCCGGGGATCCATGCCCCTCAACCATGCTGGATCACCGCCGATCAACAAGTGGCATTACGAATGCGAGGGAGTCGGCGAGGGCGACGATGAGGCCACTACCTGCAGAACGCGTTGTCGGAGCTCGTCCTGCGCCGAGGGCCAGGGAGGGGAGAAGGCAGCGTCTTCCAGCGGTTTGGGAAAGATCCGCCGGACGCTGTCGGGGTGTCCTTCACCATCATCCGGGGCCTCGTACGTGACGGTTGGCCCCAGATGCAGGGCGATCGGCATCCTCAGCCCGGAGAGCTGGTTGATGTCGATTTCAGCCGGCCCCTTGGCGAGATCTGCCGGCCCCAACCAAGCGCAGTCCACCCAGGTGTAGATGGTGCTCACCTCGTCTACTGCGTCAGCCCCATCCGGCGCCACCCCGAACACCGACGCCACGCAAACCGGCTGCCCTGGGTCGCGAGTGAGCTCAGTCCGAAAGGCTGAGTCGTGTTCGAGCACCTCCACGGCCCGCGCGGAGAGCTGGTCCCGCAGCGGCCCAGCTGGCAGCTTCCGCCCGTCGGTCGCGGAAATCCGCCACACGACGAAGACGCCCAACGCCACGACGACCAGCAGCGCCAACGCCAGCACACGCCACCGGCGCATGGACGAGCCTCCCGGTTCAGATGACGCGAGCCCCAGTGCGGTTCACGGGCGTGACGTTAGCCCACCAGGCAAGGATCCGGTGGCCCTGACCGCGCGATCATGTCAAGCATCTGGTGGGACGCGAGTCAAGCATGTCCCGTGACGGGACAGGGCGTTGCGGCAGGACGTTGCCGAACTCCGCTCTATTATCAAGGCGGGCCGCGCCGGCCCGGCCACGGCCTGACCGGCGCCGCGGCCGCCCGACCCGGCAGTGCCGCCTGCCGAGTCGCACCGGAGCCGCGCTCCGACTGCCGCCCGTCGTCCGCCGCATGCTACCGGCTTGCCGGCCGATTGGGAGATCTCAGACACCACACCGGGGGACATCGTGGCTCCCTCCCGAGTCACGCCACCGCCAGTCACTGGCGCTGACCTGGCCCGTGGCATACCCCTCACCCAGCCCTCGCGGTCGACATCGGTTCCGGTTCCACCGGCCGATCGATGGTGTTCGTGGAACGATGAAAGACGTGGGAACCACGAAGACTGCTATGCCTGCTATCTCGCCGCTTGCCGGCAAGCCGATCAAGCGTGCCGATGCCGAGCGGCTCGCGGGAGCGCTGAAGGCCTTCGCCGACCCGGCCCGGCTGCGACTGCTCAGCCTGATCCAGTCCGCTCCGGAGGGCGAGGCGTCCGTGAGTGACCTCACCGCGCCGCTCGGGCTCTCCCAGCCGACCGTCAGCCATCACCTGCGGATCCTCACCGAGGCCGGCCTGCTCGAGCGCGAGCAGCGCGGCGTCTGGGCGTACTACAGGCTCGTGCCGTCCGCGATCGCAGCTATCGCCGAGCTGCTGACACCGCCCCGCAAGCGGGCGACGAAGAAGGCCCGCTAGAACGCAGACGACCAGCAGCTAGTGCGGTTAGGGGAGGGACATTCGTCGCCTTGGCCCTGGCCGGCGACGCATCCACTCAGCCTCGGCGGACCTGCTCGACAGACAACCACCGTCCGCTTGGCCGGGGCGCTGCCAAGAGAGTCGCTCGGCTCTTGCCACTCCTGTCGCGGCTCATTGACAGCAATCGCGCGGCTGCGCGTCCCCGGGCACCGGTCTGGTAGCCGCCCCACGTCAGCTGCAGAATTCCTCAGGCCGTCCCCGGTATCCCAGGTGACTCTCACCGGTCCACCCAATGCCCCCGGGCGGCTGCTTCCACTCGCTGGTGCGCCAGCAGCCGTAGCGGCCAGTCCCCGACCCGGATCATCCGGAGCGAGCGACACGTCGAATGGTAGGTAACCCGGTCGAACGGAGCGTGGCCGGTCTCGTGGTCGCGGCGTTCCTGCGGCCACCGCCCGGTCGCCGCA
This sequence comes from Micromonospora halotolerans, assembly GCF_032108445.1. Classification (NCBI taxonomy): domain Bacteria; kingdom Bacillati; phylum Actinomycetota; class Actinomycetes; order Micromonosporales; family Micromonosporaceae; genus Micromonospora; species Micromonospora halotolerans. Next base: position 6,160,612 of record NZ_CP134876.1, read on the forward strand.
GGCGCGAGCGGGCGGTGGCGTGCGTCGGGCGCGCCGAAGCGCAGCGGTGCAGGGTTGGTGGCGTGCCCGCGTAACCTGAGCGGTCGGGCGGCCCTGGGTTGGGCAGCGGCGAAGGCGGTGGACGTGGGCAAGCGGGACGCACTGCAGTGTCTGCTGCGGCAGTCGCACCACGCCCAGCCTGAGGATCTGCCGGGGATGGCGCGGCGGGCCGCTCGGCAGCTCGGTGCCGATGACATGGCCCTCTACCTGGTAGATCACGAGCAGCGTGAGCTGCTTCCCCTGCCCGGTCCCGATGCACCGCACCGGGAACCGCTGACCATCGAGGGAACCCTGGCCGGCCGGGCGTTCAGCATGATGCGGCCCTTCGGCGGCCCTGTGGACGACGGGGCGCGGTTGTGGTTGCCGCTGCTCAACGGTCTGGAGCGCATGGGCGTCGCGGAGGTGGTCGCCGCGGCTGCCGTGCCCGACTCCTCGGTGGCCGCGTTCGAGGCGGTCGCCTCACTGCTCGCCGAGTTGGTGATCACGCGGTCGCACTACAGCGACAGGATCGAGCAGCTTCGCCGCCGGGCACCGATGCGCCTGGCCGCCGAGATGCTGCGGGCCCAACTTCCACCGCTCACCTTCTCCACCGGCAATATGATCATCAGTGGAATCCTGGAGCCCTGCTACGACGTGGGTGGCGACGCCTTCGACTACGCGGTCAACGGCGACATCGCCCACCTCGCTCTGTTCGACGCCGTCGGGCACGGTTCCGGTGGCGGGATGCGGGCCGTGATGCTCGCCAGCCTGGCCCTGGCCGCGTACCGCAACGCCCGCCGGGGCGGGTTCGACCTGGTCGAGACGTACCACCACATCGACAACGCGGTGCGTGACCACGACCGGCGCGGCCTCATCACCGGGGTGCTGGCCGAACTCAACCAGCGCAACGGTCGGCTGCGGGTCATCTCCGCCGGGCATCCGAGTGGGCTCGTGATCCGGCGAGGGAAGGTCGCGATGGTGCTGCCCACGCCCACCGCCCTGCCGGTCACCCTCGGCGACCGGCGCCCACCGGTGGTGGTCGAGGAAGCCCTTGAACCCGGCGACGACGTGCTGTTCTACACCGACGGCATCATCGAAGCCCGGTCCGCCGACGGGGAGCGGTTCGGCACCGAGCGGCTGGTCGACTTCACCGTCCGGGCCCTCGCCGACGGACTTCCGCTGCCCGAGACCGCCCGGCGTCTCGTCCACGCCATCCTCGCCTACCAGAACGACCGTCTTCAGGACGACGCCACCGTACTCATGGTCCGCTTCCTTCAGCCCGGAACAGACCGCGCCTGATCGCCCCAGCGTCGCGCGGGCAGATCGACACCGTGCTACTGGTCGACGACGCCTCGTCCACCGACGCGCTCTGGATCGGCCCCGACGACCCCACCCTCGTCCCCGCCGACCAACGGACAGATTTACATCAATGCCTGTCCGGCGCACCTGATGCGACGTTGTCCGCCACCTGCCGGGAAGCGCGGATGCGGCGCGGAAACCACCGACCCGACCCCCTGGACCATGGCGCGATACATCACGCAGATCGGGGTGCACGCCAGCGAGGGGTTCGGGCCGATACGACCGCCGCCGAACTCGGCGACGGCCTGTTCGCCACCGAGCCGAGGCCCAACCCTCCCGGCGGGTGTTGGTCGGTCGTCCCGCTCGGCTGCTCACGCGTGACCGGACGCGTCGATCGGCTCATGTGCAGCCCGTACCCGCTGGCTTCCCTACCACCACCGGTGTCACGGGATCCGGGGCCCTGTTCCAGGTGCGCGCCGCCGCCAGCGACGAGATCGTCCCGCTGCTTCTCGCCCACCCCGCACCGTGCGTCGCCTGCTTCCTCACCCTGACCGACTTCGAGCTTCTGCCAGTCACCTCTCAGGTGTGAACCGACATCCCGACTGACGGGCTCTTCAATCCGCCCGCGATCTGACGCCCCTCGGCGGCACGCGGGAGCAGGAGTTCGGGGGTTACGCCACGATGAGGATGGGCATAGGAAGTATTTCTGGATCCGAGAGATGTGAGGGGGGCCGTCAATGACAGACCCCCCGGCAAAGTGGACGTCCGGGAATCCGCAGGCAGCGTTGGAAGGCTTCGAGCAGCTGCCGGGGTTCATGTGGCTGTTCGAGGGGCCTGACCTGCGGGTGGTGGCGGCGAACCCCGCGGTGCGGGCGGCGGTGGGCGACCGCGCTGGGCTGCTGGGCAAGCCGTTCAGGCAGGCGGTGCCGGAGCTGGCGGGCCAACACATTTTCGAGTTGCTCGATCGAGCTCTGCGCGGGATCCGTTCACACGGCTACGAGCAGCGCGTACTGACCGACCGGGAGGGCGACGGGCAGCTGACGGAGGCGTTCTACACCTTCGACATCGCGCCTTGGCGCCACCCGGACGGATCGGTGCGTGGGGTGATCGTGCAGGCTGTCGACGCCACGCCCGTGGTGGCCGCCCGGCAGGCCGCCGAAGCCGCCGCTGCCACTGCGGAACGCCGCTACCGCCAGGCCGCCGGGCTGATCCTGGAGTTGCAGCGCAGCCTGCTGCCCGACATGCTGCCCGTGCTGCCTCGCGTGCAGGTAGCCGCTCACTACCTCGTCGCCGACAGCGAGCTCGCTGCCGGTGGGGACTGGTTCGATGCCGTCCCGCTTCCAGACGGCAGGCTCGCACTCACGGTGGGTGATGTCGTCGGGCACGGCGCCGCGGCGGCCGCAGCAATGGGACAGTTACGCACCGTCGCCCTGCATACACTGCGCGCGGGCGGGAGCCTGTCTCAGGTGTTGAGCGTGCTGGACGCTTTCGCGGCGCACACCGCCGCCACCCGGGCAGCCACCACCTGCCTGGCCGTGCTCGACCCCGCGACCGGTGCCCTCGAGTTCGCCAGCTACGGGCACCCGCCGCCCCTGCTGCTCGACACGAACGGCGAGAGCAGGTTCCTGCCCCTGACACCGACAGGACCACTCGGAACGAACTCTCGTCCCGCCTCGATTCACACCTGCCGACTCACCGGCGGCGAGGTGCTGTTGCTCTACACCGACGGACTGATTGAGCGACCTCGGCAGAGCGTCAGTGACAGCTACCGCGCGCTGGCCACGGTCGCGACGGCGGCCCGCCAAGAGTTGCTGGGCGAACCCACCACCGTTCCGCAACGGCTGCCCGATCGCATCTGCACCCTGGTCACGGAGCGACTGGCGCTGTTCGAAGGTGGCTACCAGGACGACGCCACGCTCCTGGCAGCCCATGTCCTGGCCGAACCCATCGCCGCGCTACACCTGACGCTGCCCGCCGACGTGACAGCGCTGCGCCTTCTCCGGCAGCATTTGCGCGGCTGGCTCGACGGGATCGGCGCCGACGACAGGGCCGCGTGTGACCTGCTCCACGCGGCAGGTGAGGCCGCCACCAACACCATCGAGCACGCCTACCCGCCCGGCGGGGAGGCATCCTTCACGGTGCACGCCGAACTCGACGGTCACGGCGCCGTCTCCGTGAGCTGCGTCGATCAAGGTAGGTGGCGCCCGCCCTCGCACGATCCGGGCAACCGCGGCCGTGGCCTGACGATGATCCGCGGCCTCATCGACGACGTCGAGGTCAGGCACTCCCACGACGGCACCACCGTGCGAATGCGGCACCGTATGGGCCACCCCGCCACCGTCACGACCACGAACGTTGCCCAGGCGACCGGTCCTCATAAACACTCCACGCCCACCGACCACTTCTCGACCGCCGTCGCCGACACACTCACCGGCCCCATGCTGAAAGTTGCCGGTCCGGTGGACCTCACCACCGGCCCACAACTGCGCACCGCGATCCTGCAGGCCAGCCGGGGCGGCAGCCTCCCGCTGGCCATCGACCTCACGGCCGTCACCCACCTGGGCAGCACCGGCGTCCACACCCTTCACCAGGCCGCCCAGACGATCAGCGACCTGACCGTCACCGCTCCGGTGTCAAGCCCCGCATACGGAGTGCTTCACCTGACCGGACTGCACCACCTCCTGTGTGAAGATGCGCCCTTTAGGAGGTCCTAACCTGGGCCCCGACAGGCCGGCGCACCCGCAGGTCGTACCGCTCCGTTAGGTAGTCCGCGACAGGCCCGGTGGTCGGGAATTCCTCGCCTCCTGTCGAGGCATTCCCCACCCGGGCAAGCGGCTGAAGATGCCGACCCGGGGCCGACGCCAACACCCCGTCCGGCCATGGCCACGCTCCCCCGACCTCACCGACGGCCTCTGCGGCGACCTGGCCCGCTGGGCGTCCAGCTGTACGGCAGGGACACCGCCGCGGCGCGGATCGGTGCCGATCCGGCCGATCCGTCGGCGCGTCTACCGCCCTGCGCACCCCGGCTGAGGAGCGGTCGCTGGCGCTGCACGACGACCTGGGTCGCTACATGCGCGACCACTACCGCCGGTTCGTGGCGGCGCTGCGGCACAGCGCTGAGCGGCAGGGGGTGACAGGGGTGCCGTGCAGTCCGCGGCAAGGCGGGCTCGTCGCCCCACTTCCCTGGCCAAGGGTCTGGCCGGTTGTCGTCAAGGCCGCCGATCGGGAGAAACACGCAGCCGGTCCAGTGGGTGCATCCGTGCCACTGCTGGCGCCCCGCGTAGGCGGCGAGATTCCGGCCGACCTTCGCGTACTGGCCGACTCGGGGAGGCGATCGCTGACCTGGCGGTGCCGCCGATGCCCGCGTGCTCCTCCAGACGAGTCACGGAAGGACGAGCAGGGCGAGCCTCAGATGGCCTAGCGAACGGCGAAGGGCGTGACCGTCCGCTGCCGGTCGGCGTCACCCTCGGCGTCGAACGGGGTGCGCAGCCGAGTCATCGCAGCCGAACTCACGTCGACAGCAGGCGCGTGGTCCAAAGGCGCATTTGCTTGCGGTGCATCCCGGAAGGGACTTGAGTCATGCGTGGTTACATCAGTCAACAGTTGCTCCAAGGTTTGCGCGTCAACGCGCGACTCACCCGCTCACACATGCAAGTCGGGGGCAGAAGATGAGCGGGGCGGATCAGGCCGCTCGCCGGGGCAGCGCCGGACCCATCTCGCTCGGCCCGCCCGCCCGATCCTATCCCAAAATGACCACGGTGTACGGCGTGGGTGACGCGTGCCGTAGCGCCGAACGACTGTCGTGGAAACGACGTCCGTTGCCACAGGACCGGCTGCCACATAGGAGGCTCTACGGCGCGCCCCGCCCGGCGCGGGGTGGCGGCATTCTTTTGCGGCACCGGGTGTGGTAGCCGGCGTGGTCAGTGCTGACAGCCAGGACACCGCGGGCGGCGCGCTGTGCTAGCGTGAGTGGATTGCAAGCTTTGGTTTGTCGCATACTTTGCCAGCGCCTGGTGGGTATCCAACCCGCGGGGCGCTTTTTGTTTTGCCGGCTCTTCCGGACGAGCGGCGGCGACAACCGGGGTCGAAAGTGACTATTTTAGTTACTCAGAGGAGAAGACATGGCATTCGGCACAGTCAAGTGGTTCAACGCGGACAAGGGTTTCGGCTTCATCACGCAGGATGACGGCGGCGCTGACGTCTTCGCCCACTTCTCCGCGATCTCGTCGAGCGGGTTCCGCAGCTTGGACGAGAATCAGCGGGTCGAGTTCGACGTCGAGCAGGGCCAGAAAGGGCTTCAGGCCGCTAACATCCGTCTGGTCTGACGTTGACTCCGCGGAGCCGTGGCGGCGAGGCCTCGCCCGTCGCCACGGCGGCGGCTGAGACCACGGACCGGCGAATAATCGTTCGTTCCGACGCCGCGGTGCCCAGCCTCGAACCGTTGGTGTTGTACGCGCTGTCCGCTCCCGAGCGCGTGACCGGGACAGCCAGCATCGATCGGCTCCGGCTGGCGCCGGTGCCGCTGGTGCCGGAGGTGCGACTGGTCATGGCCGAGGACGCGATCGTCCTCTGGGCCCGGCTCGAAGCCGAGGCGGGGCACGTCCTCCCGCCGCCGTTCTGGGCGTCGGCCTGGACCGGCGGACAGGCTCTCGCGCGTTACATCCTGGATCACCCGGACATGGTGGCCGGCCGCCATGTCCTCGACGTTCGCCTCCGGCTCCGGACTGGTCGCCATCGCCGCGGCGATGGCGGGCGCCGCCAGGGTCACCGCCAACGACATCGACCCGTACTCGATCGCGGCAATCAGTGCCAATGCCCAGGCCAACGGCGTCGACCTGACCCTGTCGTCGAGCGACCTGCTGGACGGCGACGGTGACGGCGCGGATGTGGTGTTGACCGGTGACGCGCTCTACCACCCGTCGGTGGCGGTCCGGATGCTGCCGTTCCTCGCCCGTGTCGCGGCGAAGGGCGGTCGGATCCTCGTCGGCGATCCGGACCGGGGTCACGTGCCCCATGACTGGCTGGAGCGGGTGGCGACCTACAAGGTGCCGGTGAGCAGCGCTCCCGAAGACGCGCAAATTCACCTGACGAGCGTGCTCAAGCCACGACGCCGATCAGGTCGGCGGCCGGCGGGCCCCGGCCACCCAACTGCGGCGTGATACGCCGGGACAATCTCCTGGCGGCGGTGTGCAAAAAGGTGCACGGACTGGCCCGCGGGCATGTTGTGGCTGGACCCCTAAGACCGATCGTGACGATCGGGTTTCGCGCGGCCGGCCCTCTGCAGCAGACGAAATAGACGCACCGTACTGACCGTGCAGCATGTCTTCAGCCGCTGCCGCTCAGCAGGGCGTCCGGCCGATGACTCGCCTCCGGGCGGCCGCTTGACGAGCCCGACAGCATCCAGATCCATTGTGCGCGAAGAAAGCCGATACTGACGATGAAGATCGATAAGGGTAAGGCCGTTGAGGCCCTGCGCCACCGCGGCCAACACAGCCGGGCCGACTGGGTCGACCGAGAGTTGCCGGCCCGCATCGACACCGCCCAGCACTCAGGCGTACTCGCGACGCTCAATCTCAATCCGGCCGATTTCGCCGACCCGCCCTCGTGATGCACGATGACCTCGAGCCGGTCGGCGTCTGGACTGCTGAAGCGGCTGCCGAGCCGAGTGATCCGAGAGCGCGGCACTCGGCGGGACCATCGGTCAAGAGGTGCTTTAGGGCATCTACGGCCATGATGACCTGGTGCAGCGGACCCATGCCATCGCCGCACGCCCCGTGACGATGCTGGCCGCACCTACGTGCCCCGCGGCGGCGGCCCTTATCCGGTCGCCGTCCCTGCACGAGGTGTAGCAGCTGCCTCAGCCGTTGGGGCTCGCACGCGCAGCGAACCAGCCCAAGGGCTTTCAGGAGGCCAACTCGGCTGCGGCACGGGTGATCGCAGCGCCAAGGCCCAACATCTCCGCTTAAGCCGGACCGCGACAAGTCAGGCGGGGAGCGCGGCGAGCTCGCTGACCGGGAGTCCCGGTGATTTGGGCAGGGAGCATTGGACAAAGGCATGGCCGAATGGCCGCGTAGGGCGACGACGTAGGCGACTGGTCACCGAGGAATTTCCCGCCCATACTGCTGATAGAGCCGCCGGGGTCCGGTGACAAGAGGCACCCATGCCGGCAGGCGTAGCGCTGGCGATTGCCGCCGGAGCTGATGCACCGTTCATCGTCGCCGGCGGATGAGATCGGAACACCGCAGACCGGTCACCGTCGACCGATCGCCGGGTCCCGTCAGGCGCACCGGGATCGGTGCGGGCTAGGCGGAGGTGGTCATGTATCCAACAGCAAAAGTTCGCAACGTTATGGCGGCCGGTGCGCTCGGCCTCGCCATGGTCGCCTGCCAGTCCTCGCACGTCCCCACGCCCGGGCCGTCCGCCCCTGATGCGGCACGCTCAATCTGGTCCGCGCCCGGTGGGTTGGGTGGCGGACGGGTGGCATCGCCGTCCACGTCGACCGCGCCGCCGCCCACGAGGGCCCCGGGCACGTCACCCGCGCCGCTACCGTCCGTGCCGGCGCCGACCAGGTCGGCCGGCCTGACCAGGCGGCAGTTGGCCGGGCAGCGGATCATCTACTCCTATCCCGGGTTGGCACCACCGGCGAGCCTGTTGAGGGTCATCCGCGCCGGTGAGGCAGCCGGGGTGATCTTCTTCGGGGAGAACATCGCCAGCACCGCCCAGATCAGCTCGGTGATCGCCGAGTTGCGACGGGCCCAGGCACAAAGCCGGGTCCAGGTGCCGCTGCTGCTGATGGTCGACCAGGAGGGGGGCCTGATCCAGCGGCTGCCGGGGGCGCCAGCGCTGTCGGAGAAGCGGATCGGCCAGTCCGCCGACTCGGTGGCCGCGGCGGCCGCGGCAGGCACCGCAGCCGGCCGCACCCTCGCCGCAGTCGGCATGAACGTCAACCTCGCCCCGGTTCTCGACGTCTACTCCACTGCGGGCAACTTCATCGACCAGTACCAGCGCTCCTACAGCGCGAACCCCGGCACGGTCGCGCCTCTGGGACGGGCGTTCATCACCGCCCAGCAGCGCACCGGCGTAGCCGCCACCGCCAAGCACTTCCCCGGGCTGGGACGGGCGGCAACGGACCAGAACACCGACACTCGGCCGGTCACCCTGTCCCAGTCGCTGGCCACGTTGCGCGGCACCGACGAGTTCCCGTACTCAGCCGCCGTCGCCATCGGCGTCGACCTCGTCATGCTGTCCTGGGCCATCTACCCGGCCCTGGACCCGAACCGCCCGGCCGGCCTGTCGCCGACCGTGGTCAGGCAGGAACTGCGTGGCCGCATCGGGTTCACCGGAGTGACCATCACCGACGCCCTGGAAGCCGGCGCGCTGGCTCACTACGGCAGCACCGGCCAGCGGGCGGTCGCCGCCGCGGCCGCCGGCATGGACCTCATTCTGTGCTCCGCCCGTGACGTCAGCCAGGGCGAAGCCGCCACCGCCGCCCTGCTCACCGCCCAGACCGCGGGCCAGCTCGACGCCGCTGGCTTCATCGCCGCGACGGATCGGATCGCCGACCTGCGAGCCCGTCTCCACTGACCGTCCGCGAGGTTCCCTCGGGATGTGAACACCGGGTTGTGCCGCGCACATCTGAGGCCGGACGCGTCTACCCGCAGCGGGAGAAGCACGTTCATCCTGTTGAAAATTGCCAAGCGTTGCGGTGGAATAGTCGAAAGGTTTCACCACCGATCCTCGCGGATGAAGGTGGCGCCGACGGCCAGCGAGACGGGCCCGTTCGGCGACGCACACGGACCCGACGGCCGAGCCGGGCAAGCGATACACGTACGTGACTGACATGCATCAATACCGTCAGCCGATCCACAACGGTTCCACACTCCTCAAGGAGGCAGCGCATGTCAGCTCATCGGCACGAGGTCGGTCGTCGCACCCTGTTCAAGGCAGGTCTGGGTACCGGGATCGCGGCGATCGTCGGCACTGAACTGTTCGCGGTAGCACCAGCGGGTGCCGCACCCAGCGACATGTTCCCCTGGATCATCGACTGCGACACCTGGGGTGCGCGCCCGCCAAAGGGAGCGATCCAGATCACCGGCAACGTCACCAACAAGATCATCCTGCACCACATGGCGTTCCCGAACGTCACGGACTACTCGCGCGACCACGCGATGCAACTGGCGCGGGACTGTCAGAACCTGCACATGGACGTCAACGGCTGGGTGGACACCGGACAGCACTTCACGGTCAGCCGTGGCGGCTACGTGCTGGAGGGCCGCCACCGCAGCCTGCAGACGCTCGACACGGGCGGGCACCAGGTCAGCGCCGCACACTGCCCGGGCGAGAACGGGAACGCGATCGGGATCGAGAACGAGGGCACGTACATCACCGAGACGCCGCCGGACGCACTGCTCGACGCGCTGGTGGGGTTGTGCACCGCGGTGTGCCAGCAGTTCCGGCTGCAGCCATGGGACATCTTCGGCCACTGGGACTTCTACACCACCCAGTGCCCGGGCATCGCCTTCTACCGGTTGTTCCCGATGGTGCGCTCGCGTGTCGCGGCAGCACTAGGAACCCAACAATCGGACATCCCCGCACGCCGGTGGCCCGACATCTGGCGCTTCGTCGACGGCCCGGTTGTGCAGGTCGCGCAGTACCTGCTCGCGGATCTCGGGTACCCGCTGACCCCGAACGGCGACTTCGGCTACGACATGAACGCCGCCGTAGCCGACTTCCAAGCCAGCCACGGGATTCGAGTCGACCCGGACGCGACCTTCGACACGGCCACCTGGGAAGCGCTTGTGCCGACACTCGACAAAGACGCCAACGGTCTACCCGTCAACGCGCTGCAGTACCTGCTCGGCCGCAAGGGGTACGACGACGTCACGATGAGCGGCGAATTCGACCACAGCACCATGAAGGCGGTCCAGGACATGCAGCGCCTCCACGGCCTCGTACCCAACGGGAAGGTCGACGTCGACACGTGGTGCGCGATTGTGGGTGGGGCAGTCCGTTCGGCCTTCCAGCAACCGCACGCCGCGTAGGCACCGATCCGGTCGCAGATGCGTGCCTCGTTGAGTCGGGCTCCAGGGACGCCGACACCACGTCACCGGGCCATGGGAGATCCCGCCTCAACGGGCATGGCCGTGCCGGTGACATCCCGGACGGCCTGCACCGTTTGAGGATCGCATGCTTGCCGTGGGGCCATCCTGGACCTCACCGACCGTGGCCGCACCCAGCGCTGGGGACGTCACGCATCGAGTCACCGCCGGGATCGCTCGTCGCGCAGCACCTGCCGATCACCGCCCACGCCCGTCCGCTAGCCGCTGGCCGCTGGCGACAGCTCTGCCTCCCCGCCGCACGCCACCAGGCCGGACCGGCGGGTGCAGGAGGTCCGCGAGTACGCGACGGTGACGCCGGCGTTGCTGGCGTTGGCGGACTGGCTGCGGGTTGAACGGGTTGAGCTGGTCCGCCGGGCGCTGCCGCCTGCCCACTCGCTCACCGATTCACGAGTCTGGAAGAGCGCGCTCAATCGGCCGTGATGCCGGAGATGCCTGCTCCCGACGGCCGGCTTGCTGGCCCCTCGTGCCCGCTACCCCCGGTTACTGGCCCGCGAAAGGCCCGGTCGACGGTTCAGCCACCCGAGCCGGAGGGCGAACGGAAGTCAATTTCGAACGTGGGGTACTCGGGCTGAGGACACGGGTCGCCCTTGTACCCGAGGCGTTCGTAGAAGGGCACGGCGCGGTCTTGGTGAGCCTGCCACTCCAGATACCGCACCCGCTGCCTCGCCCACTGCGATACCGCCGTCATCAGGGCGCGCCCCACCCCGCCCAAGCGAAGGTCGGGACGCACGTAGAGATCGTGCAGTCGGGCAATCCGGTGATCGTCGCCTGATCGAAGGTGCGGACCGTAATCCTGGACGGCCGCATATCCCGCCAGTTCCCCGTCTGCATGCGCGCCCAGCATGACCCATCGGGGGTCCGCGACCAGTTGGAGGTACCGCTCGCGTTGGGCGTCGGGGTGATCACCGTTCACGCCCATGTCCCTCAACATCGGCCGTAGTCCGGGCCAGTCCTCGGACACCGGGGAGCGAACCATGATCGGCATGTGGGCCATAGTTTCGTCGCTGGCGCCTGGGATGCAAGCTGTCTGACGGGACGCACCGCGTTGTGGGTCGCATCTCCTCGTCGGGCAGTCTCCGGCCGTCCAGCCTCCCCGGACGGGGACAAGGTGGAGCGCCCTACCGGACGAGTCACGCCGTGGGGCTTGGGGCTAGTTGTTTGCTCCTCGTCGTCGCTTCCGCCACGCGCATTATTGATGTTCGCATGTCTTGCCTGGTCAATCGATGGCCATCTGGTTAGCTTCAGGCATTGATGTGGGCGGTGTTGTCAGCACGCCGCCTGGTACGCCGGCGCTCTTCCGCGACCATCTGCAGTCCGATAGGAAGACCAGCGCTGGCTAGGCCCACCCCGACGCCGGAGAGGAACAGGAGTCGCTGGCCATTGGCCTCCTCGTCGAGGTCCACATAGCTCGCGTCGACCCGTAGCGACCCGGCCGTCTTGGACCACAGGAGTTGGCCCGGCTCTGAGGCTGCTGGATTTGCATAGTCGAGCCGCTTGTTGCGGGCCATGTCGCTCAGGCTGATCGTCTCTGTCTCGGTCTTGTCCGCGGATGCGCGGCAGTCGGGCGCGATCTTGTTGATCCATGCCTCCGGATCAATCACGGTTGCTGGCGAGCCAAGCGGCACGCACTTACCCGGAGTCATCACCGATGGCGTGTAGATCGACGTTCTCGCGTTGGCCGTCACGGCGACCGGCCGGGAGACCCGCCCGGTGACACCGGCAAAGAGCCTCCGTCCCTGCATCGGCTCGACTTTGGCGACGAACAGCTGCACCGGGGCATAGACGGGCCAAGACCCGACGAGCGCATCCGGTCCGCGGTATGTGGTTTCGATCTCTACGGGTGCTTTGGCGAAGTGACCTGACACGTCCGGGGTAGTGCTCATGTGTGCGCCGTATGCCAATTCCAGAACGACGAGATAGGGCTGCGATCTGGTCGACTCCGCCTCAAGTGAGATGTGTTGCAGCGAACCTGATACTCGTGGGCCTGACGGCTTCGCCGTGCCACGTTCATCTCTGTACTCGACGGTGGTCGAAACGGCGACATCCGGAGGGGCGTACGCCCGGATCGAGGATTGCCCCCAGTCGAGAGATACTTGCGGCGTGCCAGGGACGCCCTCCTGGTACCAGTGCCAGGACAGCCAGCCCAGTAGGAGTGCCGCGCAGCAGATCGCTACTCCCCCCACCAACCTCCCGGACCAGGCATCGGCGATAGGGCGAGATGGCGCGGACCTGGCAGGATCCGCGACGGGTGCTCCGGAGCTACTCACGGTGAGACATGGTATCGATCCGCATCAAGGGATCTCGGTGGAGTCCTGCCATACACACTCACGGATGCCACGCCTTATCTGCGGCTACTTATCCGCGCGTAATCTTCGGTGGTTCCGCTCGGTTCCCCGTGAGCGGCTGCATGCCGTTGGCGGCGGTCAGGTCGGTGCGGTCTGGAGGGTGTCCGCGACCGGGTGGCGTGCGGCGGCCAGCGCGGGGATGGCGGTGAGCGCGGCGATGGCGAGCAGGATTCCGAGTGCGGTGGCGAGCAGCCAGGAACCGGGTGGGTACGGGACCTCGTCGGTGCTGAGGGCCGCGACAAGCCCGATGCCGGTCAGGATCCCCATGGCGACGCCGGGTATGGCGGGAAGCAGTTGCGCTGCCGCCAGGCCCACGCCGGCCTGCGCGGGTGTGGCACCGAGCGTCCGCGCGACGGCCAGCGGCTGCCGGGCGTCGAGTACCGCGGTCCAGGTGCTCACGACGGCGTTGATGAGCGCAAGGATGCACAGCACGACGGTGAGCAGGAGCATGGCCTGCTCGCCGCGTTCCCACCGGGGATTGGCGAGTTGCGTGTAGCCGAGGTCGAAGTGCACTACTTGGGTGTTTTCCATGAGTATGGCGACGAGCGTGGTCGTGGTGATCAGGGTGTTCACCATGACGAGTCGGGCGCGGCGCGGCCGGCGCGCGTTGATGCGCACTCCGATCAGCAGGGCGGTGGGCAGCCGGCGCGACAGCCAGATGCGCCACTGCCGGCGCCGCGGCGGCGTTGCGGCGTCGGCCAGTGCGTGAACGGTGCTGGTGGTGGCGGCGCGCAGCACCGGTATCAGAGTCGCCGCCACAGCGATCGTGAGGGCGAGGGCCGTGACGGCGATCGCTATGCGCAGCGCGGGGGGCTGGGCGTTGACGGAGCCGATGAGTCCGGCGCTGGGGCGGATCAGCACGGGTGCGGCGAACCAGCCGGCGGCCAGGCCCGTGGCGGCGGCGGCGAGCCCGATGACGAGGTATTCGGCGAGGTGGACGGCGGCGATCATGGCTGGTCCGGCGCCGACGGCCTTGAGCAGCCCCACCCGGCGGCGCTGGCCGATGATCCGGCCCGCGACGATGCCGGCGACTCCGGCCAGCGCAAGGCCGGTGAGCAGCCAGCTGCCGACGAGCAGCACCGTCCGCGCATCGCTGTATAGCCGACCGTTGAGGTGGCCGATCTCCTGCCAGGTGGTGAGTTGGTCGCCGACGGTGTACGTGGTGCTGGCCGCCGGGTCGGCGAGTTTGAGGTTCAGGGTGTAGGACAGCGGCTGTTCGCCGGCGAGCGTGGCGATGTCGCTGTGGTCGACCCAGACCAGGCCGCCACGCTCGACCAAGATGCTGCCCGGGTAGTGCCACCCGGCGTACGGATACGTCGCTCTCGCGGCGGTGACCGCGGTCCCGGTCACATGCAGCGGATGGCCGTCGATGTTGACCGTGTCGCCGGTGCGGATGCCGAGGGCGTCGGCGAAGAAGCGCTCGACGACCACGCCGCCGGGGCGTACCCAGGTGCCGTCGGTCACGGCGGGCCGGTCGACCGATACGGGTGCCGTGTCCCGGCCCTCGACGACGGCGTGCGCGGACTTGCCGCGGGCCGTCATCGTCAGGTAGGCGATCGGGAACGGACCGCTGTGATCGCTGACGCCGGCCGCGGCGGTCAGCGATGCGAGCTCGTCCAACGCGGCCTGGCCGGTGGCCCGGGGTGTCACGATCACGTCCGGGCCGGCGGTGGCGGTCCGGGTCTGCTGGTACGGCCGGTCGGCGATTTCGTTGAGGGTGAGGCCGAGGGTCAGCGTCGCGGTGGCGGCGGTGATGGCGAGCAGGAGCAGTACGGTCTCGATGCGCCGCCGGCGCAGGTCCCGCACCATCAGCCGGCAGACGAGCAAAAGACGTCCGGCCATGTCAGCGCCACCCGCCGTAGACCCTGCCCGTGCCGACGGTGGTACCGGTGGTGCCGGCGAGCAGGCTGTCGTCGGCGAACGACCCGTCCCGCATGGAGATCACCCGGTCGGCGACCGCGGCGATGCGCGCGTCGTGGGTGACCACCACCAGCGTCTGCCCCGCCGTACGCAGCTCCTCGAACAACCGCAGCACCTCCAGGGTGGCGGCGCTGTCCAGGTTCCCGGTGGGCTCGTCGGCAAGCACGGCCAGCGGCTCGTTGCTCAACGCGCGGGCGATCGCGACCCGCTGGCGCTGGCCGCCGGACAATGCCGACGGCAGGTGCTTGGCGCGGTCGGCGAGCCCCACCCGGTCCAGCAGAGTCATGGCGCGCTGCCGGGCCCGGCGCGGCGACTGTCCGGCCAGCAACGCGGCCAGCTCGACGTTCTCCACTGCGGTCAACTCGTCCATGAGGTGGAACGACTGGAAGACGAAGCCGATGTGATGCCGCCGCAGCCGGGCCAGACCGCGCTCGCTCGTCCCGTCGATCCGGTGCTCGGCCAGCCAGATCTCGCCGTCGGTGGGGCGTTGCAGGCCGCCCAGCAGGTGCAACAGGGTCGACTTGCCGCAGCCGCTGGGACCCATGATCGCGACCGTCTGCAGGGCGGGCACCTCCAGGTCGACCTCGTCGACCGCGCGGACCAGGGCGCTTCCCCGGCCGTACCACCTGGTCACCCCGCGCGCTCGTAGCAGCGCCGACCCGGTCATGCGGCACCACCAGGCATGCCCTCGTTTCCCTCGCCCCGCTCGGTCATCCATTTCCCTTCTGTTCAGTCCGGTCGCGTTCGGTCCACATGCGCTCGCACGCTTCCAACCACTCCAGGTCGGCCCGCAGTCGCAGCACGACACCCTCCAGCAGCAACCCGGCAACCGGGTCCACCGACCGGTCCAGTGCGGCCCGCTGGGCGTCACGCAGCCGGCGCAACACCTCCCGCCGCTGGGCGTCGACCAGCGCCACGGGATCGGCCAACCGCGCCGTCGCGGCGGCCACCAGCTTGAGATGGAACTCGCTGAGGTCCGGCTTCGGCCAACTCACCTCGGCCAGCCACGCGGCGACTCGCTGCTGCCCCGCCGAAGTCAACGCGTACACCCGCCGGTCCGGCCGGTCCGGCAGCCCCTCGGCCCGCTCCGAGGTCACCAGCCCGGCCTTCGCAAGCCGGGCCAACGTCACGTAGATCTGCCCGGCGTTCATCGTCTCGCCGAGCGGGCCGAGCGCGCCACGCATCCGGCTACGCAGCTCGTACCCGTGCGCCGGCTCCTTCGCCAGCATGGCCAGCACCACGTCCTGCACCCAGCACACCTCCGTCGACCGACAATAGATAACCGCTAGCTATAGCGCTGTCAAATCTGAAGGGGCCGGGCGCAGCCGGACAGAGCCGGCCGCCTACCTCGACGGTGTTCTGCGCGGATGCGCTGGAGGCGGCACGGATCACAGCCCTCACTGTTCAACGACGCCACGTGCACGCTCATCCGCACGAGCGCGCACCCCGCCCACCGATCAGTCTGCCGAAGCGACGTAGGGAGCGTGGTGATCGCCGACGCACTGCAGTGCACGACCGACAGGCAGAAGAGGATGTCTGCATCGATTAGTAAGCCACCGGTCGAGCACGGCTGGTGCCGCTTCCCAAGCGGTGCCCATCTTCTTGGCAGCGCCGGCGTGAGCGGGCCTCGGCAAACATGGTCGGCGATCCACGACATCTGACCGTCAGGTGCTTCGGGAAGGGATGGGTCCGCAACCATCAGCTGCTACGCCCACGGCCGGACGCTGTGGTCCGGGGCGATCCGACCGGTGCGGGTGCCCCGACCAGCCCGTCATGAACCCCGACGGCCCGATGTGTGACTTTCCTCGTCGGCTTCGATATCGCGCCTCGCGACCAGCCGCGCCGTCGCCCGCTGAACCCGACCGCCACTATCGCCATATCGTTATCGGCATGGATGCGAGGTTGCGCGTGGAGATAGTTGACCGTCAGGGCGCAGAACCGCAGATAGCGCGTACAGTCAACTTTGGATCGGTTCGTCAGTGTCTTTGACTGCCGGCGCCCACCGGGCGCGCTGCCCCAGACCTCGGCAGCGAGAACGCGGCACCGCCGCGTTGAGGGCCGAGCGATGCAGAGGATCCCGACCGGCACGTCGCCATCGGCGATGACCGTTGCAGCGTGTCGCGGGACATGATGCCTGCCACTCGGACCTCCGGACGGGCCCGCGCAACCACCGCTTGATCCCGTCCGGCGCCTCCGCGCCTGCGGACCGGCGGAACAGCCGATCCGTCGGAGGTATGACACTCATGACCGTAACATCCGTCTATCCGGTGCGTGTGGATGCGCACCTGGACCCGCACCTGTCACGCTGGCTATGGCTGGTGAAATGGATCCTGGCCATTCCGCACTGCATCGTGCTGATCCCCCTGTGGATCGCGTTCTGCGTGGTGTCCGTGATCGCGTTCTTCGCGATCCTGTTTACCGGCCGGTACCCCCGCCCGCTCTTCGAATTCAACGTCGGTGTGATGCGCTGGACCTGGCGGGTCAACTACTACGCCTACAGCGCGCTCGGCACCGACCAGTACCCGCCATTCAGGCTGGCCGAAGTCCCCGACTACCCGGCGCACCTGCACGTGCCCTACCCGGAGCACCTATCCCGTGGACTGGTCCTGGTGAAGTGGTGGCTGCTCGCCCTGCCGCACCTGCTAATCGTCGGCATCCTCGCCGGCGGCGGAACCTGGCTCACCCTGAACTCCGACACCCAGAACTACAGCTGGACCGGCGGCGGCCTGATCGGTCTCCTGGTGCTCATCGCCGCGATCATCCTCGCCGTCACCGGCCGCTACCCCAACGGCCTCTACGACCTCATCCTCGGCCTGAACCGGTGGGTGCTCAGAGTCGCCGCCTACACCTCGCTGATGACCGACACCTATCCGCCGTTCCGGCTGGACTCCGGCGGCAGAGACCCCGCCACCACCGTCATCGCAACCACCGCTGAGGCCAACGGAGCGTGACGAGCCGGCCTCGACCGGTGCAAGGAACTGAGCACGACATCCATTCGACCCCGGCCCGGTTGGCGCTCCTGAGTCATCTGTCCGAAACCCAGACGCGAGAAGAGAAGTCATGGAAACAGCACAAGACCGAAATGACGCAAGTCGCCCTGCCAAGCTGAAGGTCTGCATCGTCGGGGCCTCCGGAAAACTCGGGCGATACATGGTGCGCCACGCGCTGGACCGCGGCTACGAGGTCGTCGGCGTGTGCCGGGAAGGCAGCGTGGGCAAGCTCGACGCGTTCAAGGGACGTATCACCGTCATTCCGGGAGCGACAGACGACCGTGACGCCATCAGACGCGCGGTCGACGGGTGCGACGGCGTGTTGACCGTGTTGGTTCCGCGAGGGGTCAACCACTACTCGGCGGGGACGGCCCAGGCGGTGCTCGACCACGCCCAGCCGGGGGCACGTCTGGTGTTCTCGTGCGGGTGGCACATCACGCGCGACGGCCAGGACGTGTACTCCTGGAAGCTCAAAGCGCTCGTGAAGATTGCGGGTCCACTGGCGAAACTCGCTCGTTTCGCTGACCTCGACGACCAGGTGGAAGCGTGCCGGCGGATTTTCGCCAGCGACACCCGGTGGACCGTTGTGCGGGGCAGCGACCTGGAGGAGGGCGACAGTCAGGGCCTACCAGTGTGGAGCAGACACGCGGGTGACCCCATTCTCAAGAGCAACATCACCCGCCGAGTGGACTTTGCCCTGTTCATGGTCGAAGCCCTCACCGACGACGAGCTCGTCCATCAGGCACCGGCAATCGTCGGCCGCCAAACACCCTCGGCACTCGCCCACGCCGTCGCAGCTCGGGGCGGGTCGACCTGAGCCCAGCAACACCGAAAGGAGTTCCGATGACCTCCTTGCGGAAGACTGCGCTTATCGCGGGCGTGCTCTACCTGGTCACCTTCGTCTCGATCCCGACGCTGTTCCTGTACGGCCCGGTGAAAGAAGCGAACTTTGTCGTCGGCCCTGGCCCGGACACTCCGGTGATGATCGGCGGCATCCTGGAGATGATCGTGGCTCTCGCCGGCATCGGCACCGCCGTCGCGCTGTACCCGGTGGTCAAGAGGCAGAACGAAGCACTGGCGTTGGGCTTCGTCGGCGTGCGGGTCCTGGAAGCCGCCACCATCTTCGGCTGCGTCGTGAGCCTCCTGTCGGTCGTGACCTTGCGGCAGGCCGGAGCCGGAGCAGATGCGTTGGTCACCGGCCAGGCGCTGGTCGCCTTCCATGACTGGGTCTTCCTCCTCGGACAGAGCTTCCTTCCGGCCGTGAACGCCCTGCTGTTGGGCACCCTGCTGTACCGGTCCCGCCTCGTGCCGCGGGGTCTT
Source organism: Micromonospora halotolerans (assembly GCF_032108445.1). Lineage (NCBI taxonomy): Bacteria > Bacillati > Actinomycetota > Actinomycetes > Micromonosporales > Micromonosporaceae > Micromonospora > Micromonospora halotolerans. The sequence goes on from NZ_CP134876.1 coordinate 6,179,623, forward strand.
CCGCTGCTGGGCTTCGTCGGAGCGGCTCTGCTGGTGATTGCCTTCACCGCCACGTTGTTCTCCGGGGGACAGGTGTCCGCGCTGGCGGGGTTGTTCGCCATCCCGATCGCTGTGTGGGAGTTTTCGCTGGGCGTCTATCTGGTCGTCAAGGGCTTCAAGCCCTCCCCCATCTCCGCTGAAATGGAGGCTGCCGACACCCGGGCCGCCAGCCGCGTCCCCACCCTCTCTGGGCAGAGCATTTAACCGTCGACGACACGGCCGGGCCCATCAAGGGCCCGGCCGCTTCTAGCCGGAGCTGTCGCTCATCTGTGAGGCTCGCGGTGGTGGTCCTAGGTGGACTGCTGCCAGGATCGGGGCCGGTGACCGAGACTGACTCTTCACGCGACTGGCTACCGCAGCCGTCCGGCCGCCCAGGCAATGGCCGACGCGACGAATACCCTTCTCGGCCGCGCTGGATTGCAGCGGTTCCAGCCCGGCTGAACCTGCCGCGATCTTGACGTCAGGCAACGCACTCGACTCGGCACGACAGATTGCCTACCCCACATGGGCCGGCTACAGGCAGTTACGGTCACGCCGCCCGGCGGCGCGCACGATCGGCGGCATGACCGGATGCATTCCTCGTGGTAGCGCCACTCGAAGACGTAGTCATCGTCCTCGGGGGCACCCATCCCTCCGTGCAGACAGTCGTGGAGCGCGTCGAGGTTCCGGCCGAAGTACCCGCCCGGACCGTTCACAGCTTCGCCGACCACTCGCCAGAAGTCCTCCAGCGTCTGCACCCGCCTCCCGTCGATTGCATACACCGTCGTCACGCGGCAAGTGTGGGCGTCCCCCGACCGCGAGACAAGCTAACAGTCCCTCCTCACGCTCGGCGCATGGTCAAGCGATGCAGCGCGGTCAGCGGCAGATCCGGACGTAGTCGGCCCGAAGTCCGGGCGGCCGCCCGTCCGGGCACCTCAGAGGTCGCTGGTGGTCAGCTGGCCCAGACCCGGGTGCCACTCGCCGTCTGAGCGTGCCTCAGCGTGTGACCCAGCTGCGCACAGACACGGTGTCTGACCTGCGGCGACCACGCCCTGATCGCGGACGGTGCCGACTACTGGCAAGACGCCGACCCGGAGGAATGCGCCTGCCCATGCGGCGGCGAAGCCTTCCAGGTCGCCGTGGGGTTCGCCCTGCGCACCGACGGCGAGGTCCGGTGGGTCAGCGTCGGACTTCGCTGCACCCGGGATGCACCCTTGGCGTCTATACCGACTGGAAGATGGACTACTCCCCGACAGGCCACCTCCTGATCGGCGCGACATGATCTACGCCGCCCACCCGATCCCTTGACAGAAATAGGAGCGTCCACTTCGCCGGCAGCCGGCTGTCCTGCGCCGGTTGATGGTTGACACGGCGGCCTCGGTTGACGTGCGACACCCGGTCACACCGCCTGCGGCATTGTTCTGGCCCGGTTAATGTCGACTCCCGGCCTTTTTGGGCGGTGAACAATGAAAATGTAGCTATGAAAACGATCTTCCGGTCCCGGCCGATCATGACCGAGGAGACGCATCGGGCTACCTCGTTCGAGATCTTCTTCGACCTCGTGTTCGTCTTCGCCCTCACCCGGATCATCTCGTTCATGGGGCGGCCGCCCACGTTCCTCACCATGGCACAGGGGCTCGTCCTCCTGCTGCTGCTCTGGATAGCCTGGACGAACTACACCTGGTTGGGCAACCTGGTCCGCGCCGACGTCGGCTTGGTCCCCGCCGGCACGATCGTGGCGATGGCGGCCATCTTCGTCACTGCCCTAGTGATACCGAACGCCTGGCGGCACGGCAACGGAATCGTGGACGCACCTGTGATCCTGGCCTTGGCCTACATCGTGCAACGGGTACTGCACCTCGCCCTCGCCTTCCACGTAGCGGCTGGCGACCGGCAACTGCGCACCACGCTGCGCCTCTACATGACAACGGCGATCCTCGCCGGGATACCGCTCCTTCTCGGCGCCGCGTTCCACGGCACCGCGCAGACCCTGCTCTGGGCAGGTGCATTCGCCATCGAATTCAGCGGCGGCGTCATCGCCTCGGCCCTCAGCGGGTGGCGACTGCGCAGCCCCAGCCACTTCACCGAACGGCACGGCCTAGTATTGATCATCGCGCTCGGTGAGTCACTGATGTCGGTGGGAACCGGGGCCGAGTTGGCAGTGACGCGCGGGCCGGTCCTGCTCGCAGCGTTGTTCGCATTCACCAACGCGGTGTGCCTATGGCGGCTCTACTTCAAGAACACTGCGATCGTCGCCGGCCACGCACTGGAAACGGTGCCTAGCGGACAGCGCGGCCGATTAGCCACCAACGCGTACAGCCTGGCGCACTTTCCCCTGATCGCCGGTGTCATCTACACCGCGCTGGGCATCGAGCAAGTCCTCGACCACCTAGCCCACGGCCAACCCTGGCACACCACGCCGTCGTTGGACTGGGCCTCCACCGTCGCGCTGTACGGCGGGGTGATCCTCTACTGCGCCGGCCGAGTTCTGTTCCTCCGACCCACCGGCCAGGCCACCCCACGAAAGCAGATCGTCGCCACCTGCGTGGTGCTGCTGCTGCTACCCGCCGCCCGGAGCCTGCCCGCCCTGGCCGCGCTCGGACTCCTCACCGCATTTCTCGTCGCCCTGGTCTGCTACGAGCAGCTCAGTGGGAGCCCACGAAACCAGAGGGCCGGCGAGGTGACTCCCGCCTGACCCACGACCGGATGGTGAAGACCTCGGCCGGAGCCTGGCGTGACCTCACCAAAGCTGTACGCCGGGAGTCCGACCAGAGGTACGCCAAGTAGCCGCAGCATCACGGCCCGGCGGCACTGCCAAAGAGTGATGCCGGCTGAGACGACCCAGCCGGTCAAAACCCCAGCCTTGACCGACCCCGCTCCTCCATGGATGACACAGAGGGGAGCCAGATGAGTGCGTCTGATCTTGACAGTCGGCGGATGCTGGACAGCGGTGGCTCACTCGATGCGAATGACATTGCCGCTGCACCTCATACGGTCGCCTGTGCGGCCGGCTGCGCGGTTGTGGTCACGGGGTCGGCGGCTGGGCGTCGCCGGCGCAGGCTGCCGGCAAGACACAGCAGTACGCCGAGCGTTAGCCACATCGCGAGGACGATGACCGAATGGGTGGCCCCGTGGCCGTCGAAGAAGGCGGTGGATCGCAGCAGCCGGCCACCCGCACCGGGCGGCAGTAGTTGGCCGAGCGTGCCGGACCAGCCGGGCAGCATTTCGGGCGCGGTCGTGGTGCCCGACAAGGGATTGCCGATGAGCATCATGGTGGCCGCACCCAGGCCGAGCCCGGCGTATCCGAGCAGGGACTCCAGCCCGAGGATAGCCAGGGAGGTGGCCGCGACGGTCAGGGCGACCGCGCCGGTGTTCGCCCAGTAGGAGCCGGTCAGGGAGCCGAGCCAGAACTGCAGAATGGCCGCCACGGCCAGGCCGCCCGTGACGGCGAAGGCGAGCGCTCCGATGACCCGGCGGGTGGTGCCAAGGATAAGTCTCGTCAGCAGAAATGCGGCGAGCAGACCGCCCATGACCAAGGGCACGGCCCCGGCGGCCAACCCGGTGCCACGCGGGTCGTCGGTCGGCAGCGGGACAAGGTCGCGGACGGCGGCCGCCGTGCTGGCCCCGTGGGACTGCGCCTGGCTGAGCGCGGTGGCGATGCTGTTGAGAGTCTGAGCGACGGCTGGACTGCCGGCGGAGGCGAGGATGACCTGTGGTGCGCCGGAGCTTACGTCGATCGCCCCGTACACTTCGCGGTCGCGGATCAGCTGTCCGGCGGCGGCGGTATCGGCGACTTCGGTGATCTCGAAGGCGTCGGGAAGGCGCTCGTCGAGCGCGGCGCTGATCTGTCTGACCGCGGGTGCCGGCCCGGCGACGGCGACCGGCACGCCGTGCACCGACGAGCGTACCGAGGGCCAGGCGAAGGCGGTCAGGAGCACGCTGACGGCCACCGTCAGCAGGGCGACGGCCCGGGCCACCGCCGACCAGGGCGACGGCGACGCATTAGTTGCGGGTTGGGCCTGAACGACCATGTCGTCTCCTCCGAATAGGACGGCGCAGGGTGAGCGGGGTCGCCGACCCGAGGCGGGTCAGCTTTTCCGGGTTGCGGACGTAGTAGAGGCCGGTGATACGGGCGTCCTCCACGCCGACGGCGAGGGCGCCGTCGAGCCGCTGCACGCTGTCCGCATGCGGCTGGTGGCGTCCGAAGCCCGGACCGATTCATCGCAGCGCGGGTCCTGCGCCTTGCCGCGGTCGGCGTCGGGTCACCACTGGGCGATGAGCGGCTTGTCCGGTTCGTGCTGCCGCCAGGTTTCGGTGAGGCGGGCGAGGCGGGTGGGGGCGGCGATGCCGCGCACGGTTTCGATCTTGTCGTTGGTGATGTCGAACGTCACGGCGCCGACGACCTGGTCGCCGAGCACGAAGAGGATGGCGGGGGCGCCGTTGACGAGCGCGTAGTGGATGGCGGGCGTGCCGCCGGCAAGTCGCCGTTTCGCGGGTGTGGGTTTGAAGCCGGCCCGTGCGACGGCGGCGATGCGCTGCGGAGTGTCGTACTGCAGCAGCGTCTCGGTCAGGCCGCCACCGGCGCCGTCGGAGATCGCGGTCGCGTCGTCGGTGAGCAGCGCCACCAGCCGTTCGGTGCGGCCCGAGGAGGCAGCGGCGAGGAATTCCTCGACGATCCTGCGGGCGGATGCCGGGTCGACTTCGCCGCCGCGGCGGCGCGCGGCGGTGATGCGGCGCCGGCCCCGGTGGAGATGCTGCTGGCTCGCGTACTCGCTGATGACGAGGATCTCGGCGATCTCGGCGTGGCTGTAGGAGAACGCTTCGCGCAAGACGTAAACGGCCCGCTCGACGGGTGACAGGCGCTCCATGAGAGTCAGAACCGCCAGGGAGACCGATTCGCGCTGCTCGAAAGTGTCGGCCGGGCCGAGCATCGGGTCGCCGTCGAGGAGCGGCTCGGGCAGCCAGGCGCCGACGGTGCGTTCGCGGCGGGCTTGTGCCGAGCGGAGCCGGTCGAGGCACAGGTTGGTGACGACCTTGGTCAGCCATGCCTCCGGCACCTTGATCCGCTGCCGGTCGGCGGCCTGCCAGTGCAGGAACGCATCCTGCACGGCGTCTTCGGCGTCGGCGGCGGAGCCCAGCAGCCGGTACGCCAGCGAGGCCAGCCGGTTCCGGCTGGCCTCGAACCGACTGGTGCCGAAGCGATCAGTGGCGGTGCTATCCACGCGGATCAACCTAGGCGGCTACGCCGAGCGTCTTGTTGGCGGACGCATTCGGCGCGGTGGCCAGGCGGTGCTTGCGCTTGGGCAGGCCGAAGGTCGGGTGCGAGGTGGCCCACAGCGACATCTTGAGGATGCCCGACTTGATCCGCGCGGCCTTCCGGCCGCCCAGATACTTCGGCTTTGCTTGCGCTTCGTCGTCGACCGCCTGCAGGATCCCGTCCCGCCGCCCGAGGCTGATGTGGTTGCCCGGGTAGCCCAGCTTGGTGTTCGCGATCTTGCGGCCGGTCAGGCGTCCCACGATCGCCTCGATCGCCTGCCCGCCGGTGTAGCCGGCCGAAGCGCAGGACATCGGCAGCGGCCGCCCGTTGTCGCCGATGGCGTAGGCGCTGTCGCCGGCGGCGTAGACGTTCGGGTGCGAGACCGACCGCACGGTGCGATCGACGACGATCTGGCCGTTCTCGGTGACCTCCAGCCCGCTGGCGGCGGCGATGGGGCTGACCGCGAACCCGGCCGTCCACACGGTTGCGTCGGACGCCAGGGCGGTGCCGTCGGCGCAGAGCACCCGTGTCGCTTCGACGGCTTCGACGCTGGTGTGCTCCAGGACGGTGATGCCCAGCCGGTCGCAGGCCTGGCGCAGGTGGCTGCGGGCTCCGGCGGAGAGCCGGGCGCCCAGCTCGCTGCGGGCGACCAGTGTCACCGACAGGCCGGGTCGGGATTCGGCGATCTCTGTGGCGCTTTCGATGCCGGTCAACCCGTCGCCGACGACCAGCACTCTGCCGCCTTCGCCCCGCCTGCCCAGGCTGTTCAGGCGCTCGCGCAGGCGCAGCGCCGAGGACCGGGCGGCGATGTCGAAGGCATGCTCGGCCACGCCGGGGACGCCGCGGTCGTCGCCGCGGCTGCCGAGGGCGTAGACGAGCGTGTCGTAGCCGAGTTCGCCGCCGCCGCTGGCGTCGGCCACGGTGACGACCTGGCGCTCGGGGTCGACGGCGGTGACACGAGCCACGCGCAACCGAATCCCCGTGCCCGCGAAGACGGCGGCGAGCTTCGGAGCCTCGATCTCCTGGCCGGCCGCGAGCTGGTGCAGCCGCAGCCGCTGGACGAAGTCCGGCACGGCGTTGACCACGGTGACCTCGGTGTCCGCCGCGGACAGCCGGCGGGCCAGGTTCCCGGCCACGAAGGCCCCGGCATGGCCCGCGCCGAGGACGACGATGCGGTGCTTCATGTGTTGCTCCTGTCGGTTCGCTTGCTTCCGTGAGTTGAGCGGAACGGCGCCCTGATTGCTGACAGGAACTGCATGTGGCACGGGTCACCGAGCTGCAGGAGCGCCGCCCAACGATGCTCGCGACGCCGAGGCGGCGCAAATGCAGGCCGAGCTGAACGAGATGACCTGATGCCGATCACCGTCGACCTGCCCGTGCTGAAGAATGGCCGCGCCAAGGCCGTCCGCCTCACCACCCTCGCCGCACTCTGCCAGGCCCTCGACGGCCAGCCCGGCGACCTGCTGCGCTGGGAGATGAGACCGCGGACTCCGCGGGCGCGACGGCCAGGGCCACCGAGACCTGCGACGCGGGCGCCGGGCGCTGCGGCGAGCCGGTTCTCCACAAGATCAGACGTAGTACTTTCGGCTACTTAGAGACTTGGTCCAGGATCGGTGTCCGGCCAGACTCGGTCCAGGTGCCCGGCGAGACGCTCCCACATTGCGGCTGCCCACCGGTGTCATTGGTGTGGCTCTCTCATGGCCTGCGGTCTCGTCGGGCACCGCGCGAGGAGTGGCTGGAAAGGGGTTTGTTCTGCTCGAAGTAGCGGTGCCCTCCTTGCTGACAACTCCATCCAGTTCAGCCGAGGGAGGCGCCGATGAGCGTGGTCATCGGGATGGACCCGCACAAGCGTTCAGCCACCATCGAGGTCGTCGACGAACGCGGCCGGGTGGTCGCGATGGGCCGCTTTGGCACTGACAAGGCCGGCTACGCCGACATGCTCGCCGCCGGCCGCAAGCACGCCCGCCGGGTGTGGGCGGTGGAAGGCTGCAACGGCATCGGCAAACACATCGCCCACCGCCTGGTCCACGACGGTGAGAGAGTGCTCGACGTGCCCGCGAAACTGTCCGCGCAGGTGCGGGTATTCGCCACCGGCAACGGCCGCAAAACCGACCCGGTGGATGCGCACTCGGTGGCGATGGTGGCATTACGCAGCCCGAATCTGGTGCAGGTTCAGGTCGACGCGGACCTGCAGGTGATGGGCATGCTCGCCGACCGGCGTGACGAGCTGGGCCGCGCCCGCACCCAGACCATCAACCGGCTGCACCGGCTGCTGTTGGAGCTATTGCCCGGCGGGGCGAAGAAGTTCCTGTCCGCGCCACAGGCCCGCGCGTTGATCGCGACGGTCAAACCCCGTGACATCGTGGGCAAGACCAGACGCCGCCTCGCCGTCGAGCTGATCAGTGAACTTGAGGGCATCGACAAGAAGATCAAAGCCGCGGAGAAGGACCTCAAGGAGCTGGTGGCCGCCCGCGGCTCCACCCTGATGCAGCTGCACGGCATCGGCCCCTCGGGCGCAGCTCGGCTGCTGGCCGACGTCGGCGACATCAGCCGGTTCGCCGACCGGGACCGCTTCGCCTCCTGGAACGGCACCGCCCCGCTGGACGCCTCCTCCGGCGACCAGAAGCGTCACCGGCTCTCCCGCGCCGGCAACCGGCTCAACCGGACGCTGCACATCATGGCCGTGGTCCAGCTGCGCAACCGCACGCAAGGCCGCGCCTACTTCGACGCGAAGAAGGCCGCCGGAAAGACCTCCATGGAAGCCATGCGCGCCCTCAAACGGCGGCTGTCGAACGTTGTCTACGCCCGCATGGTCGAAGACCAGAAACGCGGGCAGGTGGCAGGCCCGGGAGGGCACTCGGGGACGACTCTGCAATCCAGCGTGACCGACCTGACCCCGGACATCGGCCCTTCGGACAAGCCACTTCCCGGACCCGCCACCAACCACCCTAAACCCCTGGTTCCCGCAGCGCCTTGACATAAAGGGGTGCCATGAGCGGACGTCGCCGGCCTGTGAAGCGAAGCTGCCGGTGCTGACGCTTTCGGGCGCGCCGAAGAGCTCACCGAGCGGATAGCCCTGGTCAAGGCTGTGGAACTGAGATTGATCTTCCAGGCAGCAGGACGACTCGGGACTGGCAGACAGACACACGAAGAGACGGGCACCGATCGCCGGGCCGCATCGCCGGGCCGCCCCAACCGTCGACCTGCCACCTGAGGCTGCTCAGCGCCGCCTGCGCGGGGAGGTGACCACTTCGGTGTTCTCTGGGAGGTCACGCCGGACCGCTCGCCTGTATCACCGCAGGTCAGGGACCTCCGCTCTGCCCAGCCTCGGTGAGCTCTTCGGGCACGGTGACCACTTCGCTAACCTGCGGATAGTTCCCGGCCTCCTTCGCACGAGGGATTCCTGACAAGCGCAGCCGGGTTCGGAAACCGGCGAGCGTGCGCGTCCGACTACGGATCTCGACAGCTCGCCCTTACGAGATCGGACGATGTAACAGCAAACCGGCGGTCAACGCCTCTCGATGGTGGAAGACCGGGTGCGCTGTCTCCACGACCGGGCGGGACTTGCCACCCGACCCCCCGCGGTCCCGCCCGGCCCCGGACCTGACTAGCACCATGACGCCGTCGAAGGGCATCCCATGATCGCCAAGTCGTCACCCCGGACTCCGCCACCACTGTGGCCGGCCCGCCACAATGTCGCGGCCGTGCCGCCTGCCTGGAACCAGCCAACCCAACCCCTACGGCAGCAATCGCAGCGCTCCCGCGATCGGGGGCCTCATGTCATGTTCGGCGGAATTATCCTCCTGGTCGGATGCATCGCCGTCATCGTGGCCCTCCTGGCCCGCTGACGAAGGACCACAGACCTCTACCGCCTCGCTGGCGGGCGCCAGCTGCGCCCCTGCCCGCGCCACGGGTCCGGTCGTGGGTCTACGGGACCTCGGCTCTGGCCGATCCTGGCTTGTCTGCCCCGAGCAGCGGTAGGACGCCGGTAACGATGAGGACCCGCCGGACATGGCCCGTCGGGTTGAGCAGTGTTAGGGAGCCACCCAAGCTGGCCGCGTCGCGGTGGGCCGCGATGAGCGCGCCGAGAATCGTCGAGTCGATGAACGTCAGCCCCGTCAGGTCAACATCGACCACTGGAGTCGCACGGACGGTGTCGGCCAGCAAGCCGCGTACCTCGTCCACGCTGCTGACGTCCAGCTCACCCGTCAGCGTCACCACCGTTCGGCCAGGCTGCGACTCGGCGCGCCACTGCTGCAGGTCGCCATGGCTGGACATTAGGCCACCTCCTTCGGAGTGATCGTGATGCTGACCGTGGCGGTCAGTCCCTGTGGGGTGCTGTCCAGGATTAGGTCGCCAGCTAGTAGGTGCTGGGCCAGCCAGAGGCCCCGGTTGCCGGGCCGGTTGCCACTGGGCAGCGCAGGCACAACTTCGTCCATACCTGGTCCAGGATCCGAAATCTGGCACGTCACCGAGTCGTTGCAGCGGCGCAACAGCAACTTCCCGCAGCCGCCGCCGTGACGGACGACGTTCGCCACCAGCTCGTGCACCGCCAGGACGAAGTCCTCCAAGCGCGCCCCGGTAAGCCCGGCTGCCTTGACCGCAGCAGTGACGGCGTGACGTAGCTCTGAGACCCGGTCAGCCGAGATCTGTGCGGCCAGCAAGATATCGGCGTCTACGCCCGCCGGCATGGCTTCCGGATCGTCGCCAGCGCGGGTACCGCCAGTCATCCGAGGAAGGTACACCGTCCGCTCCGCGGCACTAGCCGGGCGTCCGCAGCTTGGGGAGTTGAAGCGGAACATAGAGCCGCTCTCCCGCCACCAGCGTGAACGGCCAGCGACACCTGCTCACACGGCGTCTCGGGTTGCCATCGCTGGTCGCTCGTTGACGACGTTTGACAGTGTCTTGTGCCCCCTGTGTGCCCCACACTGTCAGGAGCGGGCGGCCCTTGGTCAGCTTGGTCCTGCGTTGGTCGGTGGGTCCGCTGACGTCCGGCATCATCCAGCCGAATCCGCCGCGTTGGCTACTTTCCGTGGCTACTCGTCAGGCTCCTCCGCTCCGATCGATGAACGATGGAGCCGCGCCGGGAGCGGCGATCCCGGCCAGCGTCGTATGGCGCCGCTCAATCAGTCCGCCAGGAGGTCCACCCTCGGGCTTGCATTTGGTACCTAGGTACAGGCTTAATCACGACCGCCCTCGTCGGCGTCCGGAATCCGTTCGTCCGATCGGCGGTCGGGCGCTGTCTGTGAGTCGACGGTCAGTTCCGGGGCGCGAACAGCATGCGCGCCAGCACGAGCATCATCGCCGTGAAGCCGCCGACCAGGGCGAGCCACGACCACGCCCAGCCGACGGTGAAGCCCAGCACCGCTAACGCCGCGATGGCGATCAGCCAGAGTGTGAGGGTGTAGAGGCCGAACCGGGCGGCGGCGGCCGCGTCATTCGTGAAACGGTCACCGACCTCGTGGTGGGATGCGTGTTGTTGGAGCACCCGCGGCTTGTGGCGGTTGGTCTGTGTGACACCGAGGTAGGTCAACACGACGGCAGAGGCCACGACGGCGAGCGCGCCGCCGATCAGCCAGGGCAGCTTAGCGAGGCGACCGGGAGTTGCTCGAAGGCCCGGACCTGATCCGCCCCATGGACAAGGAGACCACTTCTGCAGCGGACCCAGGCACCTCCAAGCAGGGCTGATATTCAAACGCATATCGGCTACGCGTCGGTTCGGTCTTGGACGACCGCCGCCTGACAGTGGTTGGGTTTCAGTGCTCGACTGCCCGACAGGCAAAGAATGGAGGCGCGTAGGCGTGCACACACCTCAGGTCGACCCGCCGGGGCCTCCTCTGGACGGCATCGGCGCCAGTCAGACCAGGGTGACCGGATGGCCCGCGCCGGCGGCCGCGACGGCGGGTCGGGTGAGGAGCACTACAGGGAGCGGCTCTGCGAGATCGGCTGGGCTGGGCCGTCCGGATGGCGAATCACGTTGGCGCGCAGACCATGCTCGTGGTTCCCCGTCTCACGGCTCGTCACACGGGGGATGTTCGAGGGTCAGTGCGACTTGGCGGCCGAACTCGCCGATGTTGCAGACAGGGTCGCGAGCACGTCGGCCCCCCGAGACGCGTTGGGGAGCAACTCCCATTGGCGCCACTTCAACGAGGAGACATGCATGAGCCAGATCGACCCGGACGCGCCCTGGGTACCCCCGGACCCGCCCCAGGCCACCGCGGATGGGTCGACGCCACCCGTTCCGGCCGGTGACCTGCCGGCCCTGCCGCCAGCCGAAGCGCCCACCCGGCCGCCACGCTTCGGGGACGACCGGCGCACCACCATGCTTCTCGCCGCCTTCGCGGCGGTCGCGCTGCTGGTCTGCGGCGGACTCGCCGTCACGAGCCTCGCGCTCAGCCTGCCCGACCAGCCGTATCGCCACGACGCGGTGAGCCAGCCGCAGACCCCGGACGGGCCGGCCGAGTCTGACACCGACGAGACCCCGGTGGAACCGACACCGGATCGCAGCCCGACCCGGAGGCCTGCGTCGACTCCCTCCAACGGGCCTGGCCGGTTCGCCATCGCCTATGCCGTGACCGGGCAAGGGCCGGCCGACATCCAGTACCGCGACGCCGACGGCTACCTGATCGAGCTCGAGGCAGTGCCTCTGCCCTGGCGCCGTACCATCCACACCGACCAGCCTGGTCTGATGTACATACAGGCCGCCAAGGCCTTCGATAAGGGCGAACGGACGATTACCTGCGCTGTGGTGGTCGACGGCCGGCGGGTGACCGAAACGGTCGGCCCCGGTGGCTGGCGGTGCAGCGTCGGCTCTCTCGCCGGTGAGTAAGCGAGCCCACCGCCGACCCCTGCAGAGTGCCGGTACTCGTCGGACCGGTCGAGGCCACCGCGCTCGGCCACCTGGACCGCCTACCGCAGCCACCTGCGGCTGCACATCCTGCCCGTCCTCGGCCCACTACCCCTGGTCGACATCCGCCGCCAGCACATCAAGGCCCTCGCCGTTGCCCGCGGCAAACGCCTGGCACCCCGATCCGTCACCGACGTGATCATGGTCGTATCGATGATCCTCCAAGAGGCGGTCGAAGACCGCCGGATCCCCTTCAAGCCCTGCCGAGGAATCCGCATCCCCAAAGGCATCCGCGCCGAACGACCCCACGCCACCGCCGACCAAGTCGCCGCCATCGTCACCCGCCAGCCCGCCCCACCGACGGCCTGATGATCCTCACCGCCGCCTACACCGGCATGCGATGAGGCGAACTCGCCGGCCTGCACCGAGACAACCTCGGCCTCACCGCCGGCAGCATCTATGTCCACCCTGACACCGGCGCACTCCACGAAGTCGAAGGCAAGCTCTACCTCGGCCCACCCATAACCAACGACTCCGTCCGCCACATCCGCCTACCCGCTTCCTCACCCACCTCCTCGCCACCCACCTCGCCGAACACTCCCATGACACCGTCTTCCCCGGCGCCCGCGGCTACCACCAACGCCGCTCCAACTTCAACCGCCGCCCCTGGACCCCCGCCGCAGGCAACGCGAAACAAGGAATCCCGCCGATCCTGCCCGGCATGCACTTCCACGACCTGCGCCACACCCACAAGACCTGGCCCATCGAAGACGGCATCCCCGAAATCGCCCAAGCCCGCCGCCTCAGACACCGCCTCGCCGGCGTAAGAGGCATCTACAGCCACGTCACCGAACCCATGATCACCAACCTGGTCGATGCGCTACAGCGACGATGGGCAACCACTGACACCACACACCCCGACACAGTCGTCCGCCAACTGCGCCCAGTCGCCAGACAAGTCAGACCACGGACTGCGGTCGCACACACGCTCACCGGCGCTGACCGTGCTGGCCGCGGCCGCTCCTCCGTCGCACGCCACGGCACCCGGCGAGTGACAAACGCGTAGTTCGATCGCTGTCGCCGGTGGCGGTGGGTCACCAGGGCTTCAGCGCGTGGCTGATCATTGAGTGGTGATGAGCCCCGCCGCGCTGCCCCTCGACTCCGGCGCCTTCTCGTTGGCCGTTCCGCCACTGTTCGCCGCACTGGCGCCGGCGCGGAACATCCTCATCGCCGGAGCCGGCGGAGGGCTCGACGTGTACGCCGGCCTGCCCCTAGCGTTCGCCCTGCAGCGCAGCGGCGCGCAGGTGCACCTGGCCAGCCTGTCCTTCTCCGAGCTCGAATTGATCGACCGGGACGCATGGCTGTCAGAGCACGTCGCGGTGGTACAGCCGGACACCGGCAGCCCGGACTGGTACTTCCCCGAACGGACGCTCGCCCGGTGGCTGGCCGCTCAGAAACTGCCCTCGACCGTCTACGCCTTCCCGCCGCTCGGCGTCCAGACCTTACGGGCGGCGTACCGGCGCCTGGTCGAGCACCTCGACATCGACGCGGTGGTGCTCGTCGACGGCGGCACCGATGTCCTGTTACGCGGCGACGAAAGCGACCTCGGCACCCCGGTCGAGGACATCACCAGCCTGGCCGCCGTGGCCACGCTGGACGTGCCGGTCAAGCTGGTGACCAGCCTCGGCTTCGGTATCGACGCCTACGACGGCGTCAACCACGTTCAAGTGCTGGAGAACCTGGCCGCGCTCGACCGCGACGGTGGCTACCTCGGGGCCCTCTCCATCCCCGGTACCAGCCGGGAGGCGGCGCTCTACCGCGATGCTGTCGCGGCCGCCCAGGCCGCCACTCCCGACCGGCCGAGCATCGTCCAAGGACAGATCGCCGCCGCCACCACCGGCGCGTTCGGCGACGTCCGGTTCACCCGGCGCAACAGCGGCGGCGACCTGTTCGTCAACCCGCTGATGGCGATCTACTTCACCGTCGACCTCGACAAACTAGCCGCCCGATGCCTCTACCTCGACCGCATCGAGAACACCATCGGCCGGCGACAGGTCATCACCCGCATCCAAGCCTTCCGCGACGAACTCATCAACGCCCGCATCCCCCGCGCCTTTCCCCACTGAAGGCCCGGACGGCGGCAGAAGAGTGCGGCTTACTAGGGCTCGTCCTCCACGATCAGTACCTGCATACCGGCTGTCTATGGTCAGGAAAGTGTCGTTGACATTCGCCTACTGGACGCGCCGCTCAGCCTGCCGTTGCCGACGCGGGGCGTGGCCGGTCCGACGGTAGCTCCGCCGCGGTGCGCCACCAGTGGCGCGACGCGAGCCCGGCCAGCACGGCGCCGGCGGTGTTGACCAGCACGTCGTCAACGGAGGACACCCGGTCCAGCCGCAGGACGTACTGTGCGGTTTCAACCAGGGCCGAGCAGCCTGCGCCGAGCGCCAGGATCCGCGGCACGGACGCCAGCACCGCGAACCTCATCGGGGCGAAAAACCCTAGCGCCGCGAAGATCAGCAGGTTGCCGCCGATCCCGACGGGCCCCATCGTGAGCAGGTCCCGCAGCGGGATCAGGCTCACCCGGCCTGGGACGATGCCGGCCCCCGGTCCCGGCATCATGGTGATCCACACGAGCGGTACCGTCCCGTAGACCAGGCCCACCTCGGCCAGCGACATCCGCCACGCCGATGTGCCATCGGTGGCACGCCGAAAGCGCGCCAGAGCCCACGCCACCAGAGCAGCCAACGGCAGCCCCACCAGCATCATGAGCAGCACACCGTTGTCCGTGTCGTAGCAGCCGTGCCACCGCCCGGCCATGCACCTCGGAGCGGACATCAGAAGCGGTCGCCGCACGGCGAACGCGACGCTCGCCACGCCGATGACCGCCAGGCTCAGGAGCACGGTCCTGCGCGTGCGGCGGGCCGGTGCTGACAGGGATGCGCTGTGGTTCATGGGCCCATCTAATCGGTAGGGCTGTTTGGGTGGCGTAAGGACTCTCGATACGCCCGAAACACACGCCCGCGACCAACCCGCCCGGTGTGGCGGCGCACTCAGTTCTGCATGTCAGAGCGCGGCCGCGGAACGCTCGGCCGCGCTGGGGATTAGCTGCTTCGCGGTGCGTACGCGATGACGGCGACGCCGACGAGGCAGATGGCTGCGCCGATGAGGTCGTAGCGGTCGGGGCGGAACTTGTCGACGAGCATGCCCCAGGCGAGGGAGCCGGCGACGAAGATTCCGCCGTAGGCGGCCAGGATGCGGCCGAGGTTCGGGTCGGGTTGGAAGGCGGCGACGAAGCCGTAGAGTCCGAGCGCGACGACTCCGGCCGCGATCCAGATCAGTCCTCGGCTTTCCCGCCAACCCTGCCAGACCAGCCAGGCGCCGCCGATCTCCGCGAGCGCGGCAAGCAGGAACAGCAGGATCGAGCGGGCAACGGTCATGCGTCGGACCGTAGCGGCATCACCTCGCGGTCGTGCTGGTCCGGTGACCGCAAGAGCAGTCGCCGCCGGTGCAGCCGCTGTTGGGCCGGCGTTTGGTGGCCCACCACCAGGACAGAGCGGCGAGCACGGCCAGCGCGATGGCGGCGCCGGGCAGGAAGCGGTTGACCGCGACCCAGCCGGCGCCGCCGAGGATCCCGGCGGCCAGCAGCGCCGGTAGCACGCAGCAGGCAGCGCAGGCGGCTCCAACGAGTCCCGTCATTCCGGAGGGCAGTAGGCGGCGCAGCCGGTTAGCAGGTGTCGGCACGATCGTTCCTCTCGACCAGCTCGGCGAAGGGCAGGGGGCAGCAGGAGCTGCCGGCGCAGGCGACCAGGTCGTCGCAACCGGCTGCGATGGCGGCGCGCAGGGTGTCACGGATGACGGTCAGGTCGGCCAACTTCTGCTCCACCTCGATGAGCTTTTCCCTGGCGCGTGCCTGTAGGCCGCTGTCCGGTCGACCGCCGTGGTGATGCTGGCCGGCGTCGAGCAGGTCGGCAACCTCGTTGAGGGTGAAGCCGAGGCGTTGCGCGGTCTTGATGACCCGCAGCAGGGTGACCGACTCGGCCGGGTAGAGCCGGTGCCCACCGGGCGACCGCTGCGGCGAGGCGAGCAGGCCTCGGCGCTCGTAGTAGCGCAGCGTCTGCTGGTTGACCCCGGCCGCGTCGGCCAGCTGGCCGCTACGCAGTCCCGAACCGCTCATCCCTGATCCCGAACAGACACCGCGCGCTGGGCGAGGGCGTCGAGCACGTCGACGTGTGCCGCCGGTACCCGGACGTCCAACGCCAACGAGTCAGGCTCGGACCGCGAGAGGTCAAAAGCGAAGAACGAGCAGCAGGACGACTCCCGCGCCGTCAGATCCCGGGCCGTCTCCTCGACCTGCGCCGCGCCGTCGAGCTGCAACCGCAGATGCTGTGCCGACAGCCGGTCGACGCCCCGCACGGCGTCCGCGAAGAACTGATCAAACTCGGCGAGCCGCAGCGGCCGCTCAGCCGTCGGCAGGGTGCAGGCATCCGGTACCCAGGCGTCGTCCGTCGTGACGTGGTGGTCGCTCATACCTCGACGGTAAGCCTGTACCTAGGTACCAGATGCAAGCCCGAGGGTGGACCTCCTGGCGGACTGGTTGAGCAGCGCCATACGACGCTGGCCGGGATCGCCGCTCCCGGCGCGGCTCCATCGTTCATCGATCGGAGCGGAGGAGCCTGACGAGTAGCCACGGAAAGTAGCCAACGCGGCGGATTCGGCTGGATGATGCCGGACGTCAGCGGACCCACCGACCAACGCAGGACCAAGCTGACCAAGGGCCGCCCGCTCCTGGCAGTGTGGGGCACACAGGGGGCACAAGACACTGTTATGGCACAGTGCACCACGACGCACCGGATGGGTTCGGCCAGACCTCATGGTTCTGGTCGCCCGGCTCATTCTGGCTGAACTCGCCGGTGTCAATGTGGTGCCGCCGGGGCGACCACGGTCGCCTGACCCTCGGTGAGGCCTTATGCCCGTCACCACACGGCGCCTATTCGGGGTGGTCCGCCTGTAACTGCCCGAGGTCATCGCCGACCGTGGCCTGAACTGCGTCACCCTGCTCGTGCAGCCGGAGCCACCGAGCGAGGCCATGAGTTGCCGGGCCGGGTAGGAGATCCCCATCCCGTATGTCGCGCGGCCCTGCGCGGTGACGCCGGGGCTTGTCCTTTGGTCGTGGCAGACTTCGGTCCATGTTCGACGCCCCCCGAGCAATCTTCGTCTATGGCAGCCTGTGCCGAAGTGAATTGGCTCATCGGCAGGTGGAGCCCTGTATATCGGGGGTCGAGCGTGCGGAGCTCGCAGGCTACGGCCTCTACGTGCGCGACGGGCTTCCATTCATCACCGAGGTCCCAGGTGGTTCCGTCCGAGGTGATCTCCTGATGCCAACGGCCGAGCGTGCCGACGCCCTCCGACGCCGGGTTCAGGAGTATGAGGGTAACGATCTGTACATCGAACGAAGGGTAAGAGCGAAGGCCGAGACCGGGGGTGAGGTCGACGCCTGGGTTTACATCGGGCGCAGTCCGAGACGCGGCAACCCGCAGCTGCAGGAGCAGCGCTGGTCATCTGCTGATGACCCCTTGTTCAATGGTGGGCTGGACGGCATCTTCGGTTTCGCCAAACGCCATTTCGAGACCGTCAGGCCCATGCCCGCCGACATGGAAGGATTTTGGGAAGCCTTTCTCCCGATCCAGGGTCTGTACCTCACACTGTGCACGGTGCTCGAGCGGTACACCGCCCTCGTGTTCGGCCCGAGGCTTGAACCAGGCAAACGGTTGAGCCGACTCCAAGCCGAATCGGCCACCATGGCGGCTGTGGCAGAGGTGAACCCGCCGTCGATCGAGGTCCGCGACAGCCGAGACCCTCGCGAGCGAGAATGCGCTCCCGGCAGGAGTTCGTTCGACGCCTGGTACCAGGTCCGCAGCAATCTCTCGCACCGCGGCAAGGCCGCGTTCACTGACTTTGTGCTCGTGGAACGAAGCATCGTCGGCCTCCATGACACCTTGCGCCATCTACTGGCCAGCCAGCTGCCCCTAACTCACACAGCCCGGCGGAGCTTCGCTGGCGACGACCGAATGCTTCGCCCGATCTACTGGCAAAGCCGCGGACCGGAACGTGTCTGAGGTCGTGAGTACGCCATCGCTTGCAGGTCCGTGTGGGCGAGTCGAGCCTGCCGGTTAGTCCTGAACGCTATCGACCTTGCGGTACTGGGCCATGCACGGACAGACGCCTCGATCGCCGGGCACGCTGACAGTGCGCAATACCAAGCCGGACTCCGCGCAGGGCCGTCCCGGGTTCAGTGCATCCGGTAGCTCCCAACCTGCTCCTCATCTCGGGCGGGAGGCCGCCGGCGGCTAATCGGCTGGCACGCTCGCTTTGTCGCGCAGCCCGCGCCCCTGCTTGGCGGGGATTCGAAGTGCCGGGCCCGCTGCTGCAACCGATCCGCTGCCTCGGGTCGCCGCATCCTCAAGCTCGGTCCGCTCCCCCGGCATCCGGCGCCGCCGCTGCCGAGCGAGCCGCGGCTGGCTCAGGAGTACGGGCTGAGCCGGACGAGCGAGGCCGATGTAAGACAGTCAGATTGACAGTCTGCCCAGGCTCGTGGCTTGGCTCGCTGATGACGATTGCCCCTCGGATTCGGTGAGGAGCAATTCCCATTCCTTCTCCAGGGCTTGATTGATTCGATGGTCGCGGGCGATGGCTTCTTTGAACCAGGCGATGGTGGCGGGCGCCATGGCGAGAATCTGGTTGTAGTTGAGGGCGGCCGGGTTCATGCCAAACAGCAGCCCGGTCTTGAGAAGTGTGCCTGAGGTGGCGATGGTGTGCCCGAGTAGCAGCATGGAGGTGAGTTTGGCGTGCTCCAGCTTCCGTTGCGCTGCGGTACCGCCGGTGGCGTAGCTCTTGAGAAGCCAGTACCCGCGGATGATTGCGGACACGACGCCAGGAGTGATGCCCATTGTGAAGAAGTGGCGCAGGTCGTAGCCGTTCGTATACATGTAGCGGGCGACGTCGGTCCAGGGCACCTTGACACCGGAGGGGCCTAGTGCGAACGGGGAAGTGATCTGTCCGAGTTGAAGCAGGCTGAAGAATGGGGGCTGCAGGCCGGCAGGTGTGTAGACGTCCGAGAGCAGATGGCGCACCTGGGTGATGAGGGCGGTGATCAGGTCGATCGGAGTGGCGCCGGTTGGGACCTGGATCAGTTGCCCTGCCTTGTCGATGTAGGTGCCGGTGCCGTGCATGAGATCTGCCACGCCGTAGAGGAATCCCAGGGCCGGATCGTGGCCGAGGCTCTGGAGCCGATGGGTAGCTGGCCGCATGCCGCTGACCAGGCCTCCGGTGGCCATCGTGGTGGGGGCGTCATAGGGCACTTTGGCCAGTTTTTCGAAGCCCTTGAAGAATCGGGCGTGGACGTCTCGAGCCCGATCCTTGTCCTTGAGCCATTTGGTGAGGGGCGATCCCATCCGCGTCTTGCCTAGGAAGGTGGAGTCCTGGGGGATGCGGACGAGGATGACGTCGAGGAGAGTCGCGAGGGCTCCGGCAACCAGGACGACCGTCCAGTCGGTCTTGTCCCAGCTGATGTCGCCATGTTCCTCGGTGTAGCTGCGCAGGCTGCGAGCTATCTGGCCGGAGGGAAGAACCTGCTGGAGCGGGTCCCGGGTCAGATCGATACCCAACAGATCCAACCGGGCTTCGGCAAGCCTGACGAGCTGATCGAAGTCGCTATCGGTCGGGACGATGGGCACGGCGTAACGGGGGTAGCTCGGTGTCTCGACACTCACAGTGGCCACTGCGCTCGACTGGGACTCTTGAGCTAGTACGAGGACGCCCATTGCCTGGAGACGGGCGCGCACCGCATCGAACTCGGACTCGACCGAGTCCAGGGTGTCGCTGACGCGAAGTTCGCGTTCGAGGACATCCTTGAGGTCGAATTCCACCTGGTCGAACAAGCCCCGCAGTTCGGTCAGCGTGACGGCCTGGTAAGCCACGACCGCGGCAGCCGAAAGCTGGTCACCCGACACTGAGCGGCTCCCGCCGTTCGAAGGCCTCCTGACTGGACTGCAGATTCACCAGGGCCAACTGGAAGGCGGCCAACTCATCCCTGAGAGTGGCGAGTCGCTCCTCGTTCCTCGTGGTCTGGGTGAGGTAGGCCTCCATCCGGTGACCGAGCCCCGCGATGTCGTCAGTGAGCTCGGCCATCGCCTGCTGGTGACTCTTGATGACCTGCTGAATCAGATGCTCGCGCCGATTTTCTCGTTCACGCTCGTTGGTGGCCAGGACCCAACGCGCGCCTTGGTGGACCGCGACCCCGAGAATCACCACGGTGCCGATCCCGGTGACCATCGCGCTCAGGCCCAGCAGACCGCCGAACCCCAGGGCCGCCAAACCCGAGGTGATTCCCGCCCCGCTGAGGCCGGAGACGCTGCCAGCAAGACTGATCGCGGCGATCGGGGCACCGAACGCAGCCGCCTTGGCAGCAATGTCCTTGGTGGTGGCCTCCAACTGGCTGGTCGTGATCTTGCCGGAAGCAAAGTCCTCTTCCGCAATCACGAACCGTTCGGTCGCCTCCACGACCTTGTCAGCTGACTCGGCGAACACGAGTCCTGCGACCAGCACGATTCGCTCACGCTCGACGTCTGCAGCATGTCTGTCAGCACGCGAGATTCGCACCAGATCGCGCACCAGCACCGTGAACACCGGCTCGCGCTGATCCTCCTCGAGGCAGTCGTGCAATTTTCTGGACAGCTCCACCGTGGCGTCGGGGACCCCTGCGTCGCTCGCCGTATCGCGTTGCGCCCCAGTGATCTCCCTGCGCAACTCCGATCGCGCTTCGCCGTCGAGACCAATCGTCGATGCGAACAAGTACAGATTCGCGATCTCGCGAGGATCGAGGAGGCCGTCGACCAGAGCCAAGCTCACCAACACCCGACAATAGAGCAACTTCCCGTCCGCGCTGAGCGCGGACAAGTCGCCGACATCGGCGGGGTTGCCGGACGACCAGGCCGACAGGCCCTCCTTGACTTCTCCGACCTTCGCCATCACCTGCTCGGCGGACTGCTTCACCCTCTCCTGGGCATCGCCAGCAGCATCAGCGACAAGCTGCCTCGCGACGCTCGTGCTGTCGGCAACCATCCGTCCAGCGGCGTCGGCAACGCCCTTCAGCCGTCCAAACCCAACATCACGAAGGCCCATCGCCATCCCTCTCACGTCCTTTGGCGAAAGGCTATCGGTAGCCACCGACGGGACGACGTCCTCCCAGCGGCCCAAGCGCATGTCCTCATCGGCCAAATTTCGATGCCCTACAGCTGTGGCGCCGCCAGCCTCGCCGAGCGCCTCTATGCCTGGCGAGCCACCCGGAGCCCGGCCGCCGCCGCGCGGCTCGTCTGCACCACGGCTTCTGACAGCGAGGGCATCCTCGGCGAACTCGTCGCGCTCAGTGAGCTGTCGCGCTTGGCCGGCGTCGTCACCTCGGCACATCCGCACCGTGGACAGCTTGTCGACCTTGCGGCTGACACCGCGAGGGCCCTCCAACCGCAGTGACGGCAGCGGCCGCAGCACGTCACGCTCCACGGCCAGGCGATCATCGGCGATCGCCTGGGTCTCGCCGTGCTTTTCACGCTGATCTCGGCGCACCATGCGACCGCGGCGGCACTGGCTACGCTCAGGTCGCCGCCGAAGTCGTCGGCGGGCACGACCAGGTCCGAATTCGCCAGGCGCACTGATCTCGGCTTTATCGTCGCCGCAGACGAGAACACCGGTCCGATTGGGGCCCCCTCTCCCCTACTGTGGAGCGAGCATCAACACAGCACCTTCTTTAGAAACCGCCGTGACGATCTCATCCGGCTCGCGCCCGGAGGACGTCCGATCGGGCGTACCCCGCTCGGCGACGCTCTGTTGGGCCTCAATCACCTGGTCCGCGTCGCTCTCACTGAGGGCGTCGTCGACCTCCGCAGCCAGACCAAACACCACTTCCAACTCGCCGCCGGGCAAGGTGATCAGATTTCGAACGCCCACGACCTCCAGACCGTCGGGCGTCTGGCGTCGGACCCGCTGTGGCCGTGCATCCGCGTCCCTGTCTAGCCTCGCGCGGTAAACCGGGGGCGCCCATGTCCGGAAGGCGTAGTCGTTGCCGGCAAAGTCGGCGAGGCTTGCCCAGGATGACTGAACACCGGCCCGCACCAGGTTTTCGGCGGATAGCGGCTCGCCCTCGTCGATGTCGACGTGTACGGTCCGCTCGAACGTCTCACGCTCGACGTGCACCTCTGCCGCGTCCTCGAACAACTCCGACACCTCGACGCGGTGCGTCGGCTCTAGGACGGTCCGACGCCGTCCAGGCGACAGTTCCAGCGCCCTGCAGTAGACCCAGTTGTCTGCTAGAACCGTGCCGACCGCGAGGCCTGGAGGTTGGCGACCGGCGACGGCCACCCCGCGCAGCTGCACGCACGCCGAGGCCATCTGCTTCAGCCCGTACCCCCAGTTCTTGGTGCCCTTGCACTCGACCACGGCGTAGCGGTAGCGGTCGTCGCTCCCCGGAATTTCCGCGATCAGCAAGTAGTCGGGGCGCCGGCTGCGGCGCTGCGTGACCGACGCTTTCACCGCGCCTGCCCTAATGAAGCCGCTGGCGAGGGCGACGTCGATGTCGACGACACGTGCGATCGCGCTGTCGGGCCATCGGTTCGCCATCCACTCCTCAGCTCGGTGCACCGCGAAACCGACGCCCAGTTCCTCCGAAGTGACCCGGCGCTGGTTTCCGCCGATCCGCTGCCCCGCAGACGACAAGCAGAGCTGCCCGTCCGGGTCGGCGTCGAACAGTCCCAGATACCGCAGCAGTGACCAGTGTTGGTGCACTTCGTACAGATCGGTCTGGTATTCCGGCTTCGTCGCGACAGCGAGCCGGAGTAGGACGTCCACCGGTCGCACCGTCGCCTCACCATGCAGTGCAGGGATGTGCCGCACGCCGAGGTCTTGGTCGGCGTATGCCTGCACGTCGAGGCAGAGCTGGCTGTCGCTCACACCAGCAAACGTCAAGGGCTGCGCGACGATGTCTAGGGCTTGACGGAGATCCATCTTCGATATTCTGCCCACCCACAGCAATCGCCGCTGCCCCCGCGCACGTCAGAGCCAGCGCAGCCGCGCCCGTTCAGGATACCGACGGCCGTGTCGTCAGTTAGAACTCCTAACTCTTTGAGCGTTGGAGTCGCCGCCAGCAGACGATGGAGCAGGCGAGGGTGAGGAAGGCTTGGTGGATGTCGTCGCGGATCTCCCAGCGGATGCGTAGCCGGCGGAACCAGTGCAGCAGGGCGATGGTCTGCTCGATGACCCAGCGTCGGGTGCCGAGGCCGGAGCCGTGGTCGACGCCGCGTCGGGCGATGACCGGGGTGATGCCCCCTGCCGCGGAGCTGGCGGCGGTAGATGTCGTAGTCGTAGCCCCGGTCGGCGTAGATCCGCTCGGGCCGCTGCCGGGGTCGACCGCGGATGCCCTTGATCCGGGGAACCTTGTCGACCAGGGGCATCAGTTGGATGACGTCGTGGCGGTTGCCGCCGGTCAGGCTGACGGCGAGGGGGATGCCGCCCGCGTCGGTGATGACGTGGTGTTTCGGGCCTGGCTTGCGGCGGTCGACCGGGCTCGGGCCGGTTTTGGGCCCCCTTTGAGCGCCCGGATGTGGGAGCCGTCGATCACCGCCCGGGACATGTCCAGTTGACCGGCGGCCCGGAGTTTGCCCAGTAGAAGCTCGTGCAGTCGTTGCCACACGCCGGCATCGTTCCAGTCTCGTAGCCGCCACCAGCAGGCCATGCCTGACCCAAACCCGAGCTCTTGGGGTAGGTACTCCCACGGGATCCCGGTGTAGAGCACGAACAAGACCCCGCACAACACCTTCCGGTCATCAAGCGGCTTGCGACCGGGATAGCGCCGCCGACGAGGCGGGCGAGGCGGCAGCAACGGCTCGACCTCGGCCCACAGGTCGTCCGAAACGATCCACGGCGGCTGCTCACCTCGCCTCACGGCCGATCACTGTAGTTGATCGTCCATCACGGACATACTCACGCGTCCGCCTAGATCATTCTGTTAGGAGTTTTTAGCTGACGTCAACCGCTCTGATCATGTTTGCGAACGCCAGAACGACCTCCAGTTGATCCGACGTCACAGGGTCGGGCGAGAAGTGCATGACCTCATTGCGAATCTTGGTCACTCGGTCCAACTGCTCTATGAAGATCCCGTAGTCGAGGCGCCATCCCAGAAGCTTGAAGGTGTCTTCGTCCTTGAGAATGTGCTTGTAGTTGCCGAGGCTAAGGTCGTCAACGGACTTGACCCGGTTCGGCTGACGCGTAGCGCCTCGGACATCCTCGAAGGGAAGCCGGCTCTGCACCCGTCGCCGCAGCCTCAGCTCAATCTCCTCGAGCAGCGCGAAGGGACGGGTCATGTTACCGAACTTCTCGGTCAGGTCGGAGGCGGTGATGATCCCCGAGATGCTTCGGCGATCTACGCCGCGCACGAAGACGAACCCGCGCGAGCAGATCTCTTCGATCTGATTCAGGAGGTGCTCATCGTGCTCGACAACCCGAGCGGACACTGTCACGTCGGCAAGATCTACTCGGCTCCGCGAGAGTTGGGCCTTGCTGATCGATTCCCAACTGACGGCGCCATACAGGTTCCCGTGGTCGTCGAAGACTGCCAGTTGTGAGTAGTTGAACTTAAGCATCAGCGTGGTGGCGAGTTGGAGAGAGTCACCGAGGCGGACGCCTACCACCCCCGAGTTGCCTGCTTGAAGTTGCCCCACTCGTAGCGCGTCAGCCGCCCGGATGACATCGGCTTCGTCCTCGGGTTCATCGGCTCCGACCGCTGCGTCGCTGGTCGGCTCTGTCTTCGCCGGCACGAGCGCCACTTCGGAGTCGAGTGAGACACTAGTAAAGGAGGGGCGGGTAGTGAGGCCACGATCCGCCAGATCGGCGCTGATCTGCTCAACGGTCTGGGCTGTTCGCCTCGTGAAATCCCACCGCTCGATTAGCTCGCGCACGGTAAGGCGCACCGAATCGCGTTCGGCAACTTCCACGGCGTGGTCCAGCAGCGCATCCACGGTGTCGAGGTCGTCCGTTTCCAGACCCGATGGAGGGCGCCCTGGATCGATCTGGCTCTCGGCGAGCTCCCTGATCCGTCGCGGGGCGTCGTAACGGGTGAGGGCACAGACCGTGAGCAGGGAACCCAGGCTGTGGAGCAGGTCGGACTTGATCAGGCTCTTCGACACACTGGTGTTCAGCCACTTGACCGGGCGCACATGCCGGAAGCCTTCAGGCGCGGCAGCGCGGTACCGGTAGGGTCCCGCAATCTGACCTATGGCAATCGTGCCGTTCCTGGTTTTGAGGGGCATAACGACAAGGTCGCCTTCCTCAGCTTGGCCGATGACCCGCCAAATCTGCCCGGTCCAGTTGGCGATGACCCGCTCGCTCTCGTCGGGATAGGCTTCTCTGACGAAGTCGCGGAGCTGCTCGCGAGATTGACATTCGGTGAGGGCACCGAGTTCGGTCCAGCCAAGGATGGCAAGTCCTTCAGCCATTGCTTCCTGCTCGCGCTCGCCGCTGCTCCCCGCTCGGATCATCCATGCCGCAGTCAAGTCAACCCCACCTCCCTAGCGCACCTATGACAGCCCCTCGACCGCTTCCGCTGGCGATCGAGACAGCAGTCAGACGGCCTCGCAGCCCATCTTCAGACGGTTTTCACGCTTCTGCATCCAAATCACCACGTCGAGCACTCGGAGAGACTTCCGGTCTCGGCCAGACCGGCGACGGTAGGAAGTTGGCGTAGCCGACCCAAGAGGATGGTGTTCTCTCGATGCGGCCTCTCGTGCATCCACCGCTCCACTCGCTCGACGCAGTGCTTGACCGTAGCTTCGAGTTCGAACACGCTCATCGCTCCTCTCGCCCTCCGCCTGTCTCGCCTGGGACGCTTTCGTCCAAACGATCGAGATGAACCAGCAAGGCTTGGATTTCCACCGCCGCCGGTGACTGTGGCCCCTGCCTGGCGCCGATGTCCCCGAGCAGCTCCATCAGTTTGTTCCGAGCAGCGGTCACGTCACCGACGCCAGCAGCGAGCATGGCAATCTGCTGACGCAACGCGAAGAGCCCGGGCGAGCCCGAAGGCATTGTCTGCTGTTCCTCGGCCAGCAGCGCTTCCAACTCACGGAGCGCCTCAGCCGCCTCTCCCAGCTCCGCCTGGCACATCGCCGCCTGCTGCCGGCACTGCCAGATCAGCTCCTGGTCGGGGACGGGACGTTGAGCCAGATCGGGTATGAGCCGCTGGAACTCAGCCAGCGCCTGCCGGAACGCGCCCGCGAGGACGTGGAGGTTGGCCAGGTAAAGCCGTAGTTCCAGGACCCTCGGCTGCTTGGCGCCGCGCCCCCTCCTGATCGGACGCAGCGCCGTTTCGAGCAGCTCGGCGGCCTGGGTGAACCGCTCCTCCTCAGCAAGTTCCCAGGCACGCTCCTCCACCTCCGCCAAGTGATCTAGCGACGGCGGCTCGACGAGCTCAGGGGCAACGCGAGGCCGAACGATGTCGACCCGCGACGGCGACAGCGGCGGCGTACGCGGGGGCAGCGGGCCGAAGGGGTACCGGTGCGGCATGGTGGGGTCGATCGACTGACCATCACCAATCTGCAGCGCCAGATCCTCGGCCACCCCGGGCTCGACCGTGCCGAACGGCGCCAGGATTCCGTACACCTCGGCGGCAGAGCCGGGACGGTCCTGCGGGTCCTTCGCGAGCATCCGCCCGACGATCGACACGAGGCCATCGGGCACACCGGCCCGATGCTCGGCCACCGAGGGGATCGGATCGTTCATGTGCCGGTGCAGCAAGCCGAGCGCGGTGTCCGCTCGGTACGGCGGGTTTCCCGTCAGCAGCTCGAACAGAACACAACCCAGCGCATAGAGGTCGGCCCTCGGCCCGACCGTGCTGTTAAGCGCCTGCTCTGGAGCCATGTACGTGGGCGTACCGAGGGTGTGGCTGGTGGCGGTCAGCCGGGGCACGTCAGGCCCGAGCAGTGCTGCCACGCCGAAGTCGAGGACCTTGACCGCACCGGTCGGGGTGACCATGAGGTTCTGCGGCTTCAGGTCCCGGTGTACCAGGGACGCGGCGTGGGCGGCCGCGAGCACGGAGCAGATCTGTGCGCCGATCGCGGCGGCCCACGGCATTGCGAGCCAGCCCCGTTCGGCGATCAGATCCGCCAGGACCACGCCCGGCACGAGCTGCATGACGATGTAGATGTCGTCACCGTGGTAACCCACGTCGTGGACGCTCGGCACACCGGGGTGGTCCAACCTGGCCGTAACCCTGGCTTCCCGCATGAAGCGTTCGACTGTGCTGTCCCGTTCGTGCTCGGGAATGGTGAGCTTGCGGAGGAACTTGATGGCGACCGGTCGGTCCAGCTTCTCGTCGAAGCCGGCCCACACCTCCCCCATGCCGCCATGACCGAGCGGGTACGTCAACTCGTACCGCTCGGCCACCCGCTCCTGCGCCTGCATCCGACTCCCCCTGCATCCGGCCGCAGATTCCGCTGGTTCGCTCAGCTAGAACCGCTCACCGTATAGATCCGCCAACTCCCGGTACGCCTCGCGAACCGCCTCAAGGGCATCGGGGTCGTGGGCGGCGTTCTCCCCAGCCAAGGCTGCGAGTTCGAGGGCGGTCTGAATCCGGGCCAGTTCCGCCTCGGTCTGCTCCCAGAGCGTTGTTGCCTTCTCCCGCTGCTTAACAAGAGCCTGAAAAGCATGATTGTTCGGCGTCCGAATCGGCAGCGGCTGGTGGTGACGGCGGACGACCCGCGGGCGAAGCTGCTGCCGACGGCTGAGAATCTCCGCGGCCTCCCACAACATCTGCGCGAGCAGCCGCCCTCCCTGGGCCGGTTCAATTGCTTCTTCCACGTCAGGGAGGGCGCGGCCAGCTCGCTCGGCCAACGCGACCAGCTGAGAGAATTCCTCTCGCTCCTCGTTCTCGTGTAACTCGCGGTGTAGTTCCGGGAACGCCGCCTGGTCTGGCGCCACCACCCGAGGAGGCGGTGCTTGCGATAACACCCCCGCCAAGGAGAGCCCAAGTACCAATACCGCCAGGACAAACACGGCCAGTGCAGGCACACCGCTGAAGAACAGCCCCAGAGCGCCGATCAACACCAGCGTGGCTAGGACGATGATGGCGGCGACATTGGGAGGTTTCTGAGGCGCCGGCGCGCCTCGCAGGTCCGTCATGCTGCCCCACTCGTGCTTGAGTGGTGCCTTGGACACCCTGAGCGGAGCCAGAGCAGCCACGGTCCGCGTGTCGTCCACGGCGATCCAGAGGTGGAAGGGTGGGTCGGACGGGGACACCCGTCCTCCTCTCGGCAGAGTTGGGAAAGTCAGGCGATGCCCTTGCGGCGCCGGATCATCTGGTACGCCTGTCGGCGCGCGAACTGGTTGAGCTGCGACCGCAGGTTCTCGTCGTCCAGGTAACGCTGCATCAGCTTGCCGTTGTCGTCGTGCCGGGACAGGATCACGTCCTCGATCCGCTTGTCGCAGACGACGCCGAAGTTGCTTTCGTCGTTGACCATTGCGGCGGCTTCGAGGGTGCCGTCCTCGGCCAGGGCGACGATCTGCTGTTCGACCCAGACCTTGTCGGCCTCGCCCAGCCCGATGCCGAACTTGTCGTTGAACACGTCGATCAACTCGGACAACGCCACCTTCTCCAGATCGTGCTGACGCCCCGCTCCCTCGCCGACGAAGCCGGGCAGCATCTGCTCCCCTTCCGGCGACAGCGACGCGTCGTGCTCACCGGTCTTGGCAACGCGCAGGTGGGTCAGCTGCACCTCGCCGATGTCCACCGACGGGTCCTGCCGGCGCGGCAGCCGGTTCAGCAGAGCCCGCCCGTACAGGTAGAGCCGTTCCAGGTCCGCGTCCTGGTAGGGGACGATCTGGCTGAGGAACGCGTACATCCGGGTGTAGTCGCGCAGCGCGGACCGAAAGCCGTCCGCGGCCTCATGGTCGTCGTCGGCCAGGGCCTTGAAGCGTTGCACCGCCGGCTCCGTGAAGCGGTAGAGGGAGGCGTGGGCCCGCTGGAGGGCGGTGTCGCTGGTCGCCTTCTGCTCCGCGGCGAGCAGCGCCTCGGCGTACGCCTGCATCTCCGAGTCGACCAGGACCGGGTAGCCGGTCACCGCGTTCTGCGCAGTGTAGAGCAGGTTGGGGTCGGTGGGGGTGGTGGCGGCGGTTTCGAAGTACGGCTTGAACTGCTCGGCGACGTCTCCGGCCTCGTTGACGAAGTCGAGGACGAAGACGTCTCCCTGTGCCTTGAGCGGGTGGGTGCGGTTGAGCCGGGACAGGGTCTGGACCGCGGCGACGCTCTTGAGCAGCTTGTCCACGTACATCGTGGTGAGCAGCGGCTGATCGAAGCCGGTCTGGTACTTCTCGGCGACGACCAGGATCTTGTACTCGACGTCCTGCTTGGCCTTCGGCGTGCCGGCGTACTTGTCGTCGGCGGCCGTGTAGGCGAACCGCTCGGGCAGCTCACCCTCGCTGAACCCGTTGCTCCGCGCCTCGGTGTGCTCGACCCCGTCGATCTCCAGGTCGCCGGAGAAGGCGACCAGGGAGTCGCAGCCCACGTACTGCTGCATCTCGACGTACTTCTTGATGGCGGTCTGCAGGCGGACGGCGGCCTCGCGGGAGCCGGTGGCCACCATCGCCTTGGCGCGCCCGCCGAGACGCAACGCGGTGTGCTTGCGGAAGTGCTCGATGATGATCTCAGCCTTCTGGGCCTGCATGGTGGGGTGCAGGCTGGCGAAGCGGGCGAGCTGGGCGCCGGCCTTCTTCGGGTCGACCTCCGGGTCGTCGGGGTTGGCGTTGGCCAGCTTCCAGTACGCCTTGTAGGTCAGGTAGTTGCGTAGCACGTCGAGGATGAAGCCCTCGTCGATGGCCTGGCGCATCGAGTACGTGTGGAACGGCTGCGGGTTGCCGGTGACCGGGTGCGGCGTGCCGAAGAGTTCGAGGGTCTTCGGCTTCGGTGTGGCGGTGAACGCGAAGTACGACAGCGTCTCGTGCCGGCCGCGGGCCAACGCCGAGGCGGTGAGCAGGTCGCCCGACTCGTCCACGTCGTCGCTGCCGAGCTTGAGCAGCACCTTCTTCAGCCCGGCAGCCGAGTCGCCGGACTGCGACGAGTGCGCCTCGTCGACGATGACCGCGAACCGCTTGCCCTTGAGCCCCTGCACCTTGTCGAGGATGAAGGGGAACTTCTGCATCGTGGTGATGATGATCTTCGCCGTCTCGCCCTGGAGGGCGGCAGCGAGCTGGGCGGAGTCCTTGTCGATCCGCTGCACCACGCCCGGCACGTGCTCGAACTGGAACACCGTGTCCTGCAACTGCCGGTCCAGCACCACCCGATCGGTGATGATGACGACCTTGTCGAAAACCGGCTCGTTGGGGCGCAGTCCCTTGGCCCGGGCGTCCTCGTCAAGTGTGGGCGCGGTATGCAGGCTGGAGAGCCGGTGCGCCAGCCAGGCGATGGTGTTCGACTTGCCAGACCCGGCCGAGTGCATGACCAGGTAGTTGCGGCCGGAGCCGTTGCGGGCGGCATGGTCGGTGAGCTGGGTGACCGCGTGCCACTGGTGGTAGCGTGGGAAGATCAGGGCCCGCGATTCCTTGTCGGTGTGCAGGAACCGCCGGACCAGGTCCATCCAGGTGTCCGGGTGCCAGATCTGCTCCCAGAGGTAGGAGCTGCGGTAGCCCGATGCGCCCGCAGGCGGGTTGCCGGCGCCGCCGGAGACGCCCGGCCCGTCGGAGCCGATGTTGAAGGGCAGGAACCGGGTCTTGTCGCCAGCAAGCTTCGTCGTGATGAAGACCAGGTCGGGATCCACGGCGAAGTGCACGAGGGTACGCCGCGAGAAGAGCAGTTCCTTCGGGTCGCGGGTCTCGCGGTACTGCTTCTTGGCGTCCTCGACGGTTTGGCCGGTCAGCGGGTTCTTCAGCTCAGCCGTGGCGAGCGGGATGCCGTTGACGAAGAGCACCAAATCGAGGGTGTTGTGGTTCTGGGTCGAGTAGGCGAGCTGGCGGGTGACGGTGAGGCGGTTGGCGCGGTAGAGCTTGAGCGCGTCGTCGGTGATGGCGTGGGCAGGCTTGAAGTAGGCGAGGCGGATCAGGACGCCCTTGTCCTTGACGCCACGACGGAGGACGTCGAGGGGACCGCGCTCGTCGATCTGCTTGGCGAGGTACCGCGCGAATTGCCGCTGTGCCTCGTCCGGGTTCTTGCCGTGGTACGCCAGCAGCTTCGTGCACTCGTCCGGCTGCGTCGCGCCGATGAACGCGAACAGCTCGGCGCTGTCCAGCCCGAACTGTCGGACATAGTTGCTGGTGGCCCCTTGCAGCCACCCAGAGCCGAGTAGGGCACCCTCGATCGCCGCCTCGAACGACTGCTCCTGATGGCAACTCATACGTCCGCTCCCTCAGCCGTCGAGGCATCCAGCTGGCCGCAAACAGCCGCCGTAACGACCGCGTGATACCGCTCTGTCAGAAGCGCGAGGCTCTGCCGCACCAATTCCTCCGAGCGCTCAAGTTGACCAAACGCGTCGTCAAGCTCGTGGGCGACCTGTCGCTGCAACTCCAATGGCAGCAGAGGCACCTCGCGCTTATGCAGATCATTCCGATTGAGACCAGGTATAGCGGATCTTGCTTGCTCCATCTCGAAGGGAAGAGATTTTAGTAGGTAGTAACAGAATCTAGGGTCGTTTCCTTTGAAGTCTCGAACATAGAGAGTTGTATTGTGCGGCCAGAAGTCTCGGCCAACCCAGTGGACAGCGCCAGCGGACCCATATCTTCCGACGACAACGCCAGGGCCTTTTACTATTGCCACATCATGTTCGCCGACTACACCTGCGGTTGTTACGACGACAACATTCCCGGGCCGGCGTTGCTCGGCAGTCAGATCGATGCCACGCTGCAGTTGGACCGCGCGCAATAACGGAACGATCTGGCCCTCGGAATGCAGGGCAGGATACCACGGCACGTTCGTCTCAACCGGTGTTGCAGAAAGGTGAGCTCCGGAGACCATCAAAGGCAGCATAGAGCGCCTGCGTTCGCTTAGTAGGATCAGTTGGCGCTGCCGCCGCTCGACTACACGCCGGAAGCGGATAGTCTGCCGGTCGAGGAAGTCGACGATCCGCCGCTGCTCAATCAACGGCGGCAGGGGGGTACGCAACTGCTCAATGTCCGGCATATAGATCGTTTTATGTGTTGATCCCGCAGCGACCCGCCGCAGGTCCGGTGCCATTGCCTTCAGAACATAAAGCAGGAACTTCGGATGCAGTCCGTGGCCGCATGTCCAGGTGGCAAAGTCCTGGCTAGTCGCCATATCCTTGCCCATGATTGCAGAAAATCCAACCGAGGCCGTCCTGGAAAGAATTACCGTACCTGCGGGGTGCTTTACGGCAGCAGAGTGAGCAAGGCCAAGAGCGCTGACTTTCTCCTTTGTATCTTGGATTAGGTCAGCGCTTTGGTCCCGCAGTTGCCACACATCAGCGAGCGTGATCCATGGAATGTCGCAGTTTTGCCAGTACTCCGGCTTTTGACGGCTCGGGGTGTGCCCTGTCCCCAGCTTCGCCACGTACCGAATAGGAACGGTTTCGTATCGCGAGTTGACGAGCCAGGGTGCTATCTCGCTCACCGCGTCACCTTGCCGAGCAGGGTCTGAATTTCGTTCTCCACGGCCTTGATTTCTGCATCGATATCCGCGAGCGACCGCGGGGGATGATAGACGTAGAAATGGCGGGTGAAGGGGACCTCGTACCCGATCTTGGTCTTGGCCTCGTCGATCCAGGCGTCGGGGACGTGTGGCAGCACCTCGCGCTTGAGGTAGTCGTGGATGTCCTCGTCGAGCGACACGTTCTCGTTGTCGCGCAGGTCAGCGTCCGGCAGCGGGTTGCCCTTGCGGTCGGTCTGCACCTCCCCCTCCGGGTCGCTGGCCGAGAACGCCACCCACACCGCCTTCTCCACGGCCGCCGGCAGCTTTCCCAACGCGTTCACCTCGATCGCGAACTCAGCCCGAGCCACAGACCGCAGACCGACCAATGACTTCGCCGCCGCCAGCAGCGACTCCCGCTCCGCGTACTTGAGGACCGCCTTCGCTTCCGCCAGCAGCGCGACGGTCTCCTCGGTGACCTCGAAGCGCAGCCGCAGCGGACGCTCGACGGTGATGCGCTGGTAGCCGAAGTCGGTGGTGTTGAAGACCTTCACCTTAGCGTGCTGCGCGTGCTCCGGGTCGTCCGCGATGGACAGGGCCTCCACATAGGCGCGAGTCAGCTCGGCGATGTGTTCGTCGGTGAGCATCTTGCGCTTGTCGCCGAGGCTCTTGCGCATCCTGGTCCAGTAGTCGCGGCCGTCGAGCAGCACGACCTTCCGCCGGCGCGCTGGCTCCTTCCGATTGGTGAGGATCCAGAAGTAGGTGGAGATGCCGGTGTTGTAGAACAACTGGTCGGGCAGCGCGACGACGCCCTCCAGCAAGTCGTTCTCCAGGATCCAGCGGCGGATCTCCGACTCCCCCGACCCGGCGGCGCCGGTGAAGAGCGGCGAGCCGTTGAAGACGATCGCCAGCCGGCTGCCGCCGTCCTCGGGGCGCTTCATCTTCGAGATCATGTGCTGGAGGAAGAGCAGCGAACCGTCGTTGATCCGGGGCAGTCCGGCGCCGAACCGGCCGGCGTGGCCCCGGGCCGCCTCGTCCTTGATGGACTTCTCGACCTTCTTCCACTCCACGCCGAAAGGCGGGTTGGCGAGCATGTAGTCGAACCGCTCGTCCTCGTGGCCGTCCTGGCTGAACGAGTTGCCGAAGGCAATCTTTGTCGGGTCGCCGCCCTTGAGCATCATGTCGGAGCGGCAGATGGCGTACGTCTCGCCGTTGAGTTCCTGCCCGTACACCTCGACGGTGGCGTGCGGGTTGTGCTCCTGGATGTGGTCCTGAGCCTCGCTGAGCATGCCGCCGGTGCCGCAGGCCGGGTCGTAGACCTTGCGCACGATGCCCGGGGTGATCAGGTCGTCCTCGTCGGGGGCGAGGAGCAGGTTGACCATCAGCTTGATGACCTCGCGCGGGGTGAAGTGCTCACCGGCGGTCTCGTTGCTGATTTCGGAGAAGCGGCGGATCAGTTCCTCGAAGACGTACCCCATCTGGTGGTTGGAGACCACGTCCGGGTGCAGGTCGATATCAGCGAACTTGGCGACCACCTGGTAGAGCAGCCCGGCTTCGGCGAGCCGGCTGATCTGCGTGTCGAAGCCGTACTTGTCAAGCACGTCGACGGCGCCGGGCGAGAAGCCACCGATGTAGGCGCGCAGGTTGAGCGCGACGTGGTCCTGGTCGCCGAGGAGCTTGCGGATGGACATCTCGCTGGTGTTGTAGAACGACAGCCCGGCGGTCTTGCGTAGCACCGGGTCCATGTTCTGCACGCCCATGTCCTTGAGCTGCTTGTGCCGGGCGAGCACCGCGTCCTTCGTCGGCTCGAGCACGCAGTCGAGACGCCGGAGCACGGTCAGCGGGAGGATCACCCGGCCGTACTCGGACTGCTTGTAGTCGCCGCGGAGCAGGTCGGCCACCGACCAGATGAAGTTCGCCAGCTCTTGGTGCTTAGTGCTCACCAGGTTCCTTTCGATTGCCTTAAGTCAGGCAGTATGCCCGTTGTCCTGCATCGTTGTAGTCCCCCGCCCGGGGGCGGATCGTCGTCCAATCCGTCAGCTCGGCGGCCTCCTGGGGTCCTTACCTCGCCGAGGGCCGCCGGGATGACGCTGATCAGGTCGGAGCGCCCCGCGCGCGAGGCCGTCGGCGGTGAGCTGGACCATTTCCGCGCCAAGGGTCGCCGCCTGTCGGATTGCCGACTCGAACGCATCGAGTCGCCGGAACGCCTCCCCGTGCGCGCGCTGCTCGTCCAGCGGCAGCCGCCGCACCTGGGCCCGCCGGATGTCGAACCGCAGCGTCCCGGACAGGCTCGACGCCTGCTTCTCGTTTGCCGACGTCCGCAGCTGACCGGCGAGAAACCACGAGTCCAGCGCCGCCGGATTGGGCCGCAGCAGGTAGAGGTTCCGCCCCAGCAGCGCCCCCTCGGTCGTCACCACGCGGGCGGTGAGCTGGCGCGCGATCATCGGCACCACCACGTCCCCGGCCGCGAGCCGGACCTCCTGGCCGAGCCGCCCGTCGTCCCGGCCGGAGGGACCTTCGCCGCCCAGAACGTCCTGGACGGTCAGCACCGACGGCCCGCCGGCTGAGGGCTCACCGCCCTCGGATGACGCGGCGCGGATCGGGCCGATCAGCTGCAGTGCACCGGCGCGGGCCAGCTCGCCCACCGACAGGAACTCCCCGTCCGTTCCCTCGGGCGACGGAGTCACCTGCGGCATCAGCCCCGGCAGGTCGCCGACGATGGCAGCGAGGCGCTCTCTGGTGCGTACCAGATGCTCCCCCGTCACCTCGCCCGCGACGGTGGGTTGGCGGCGCGCGGGGGTGAGGTCGACCTCCTCGTCGAGCAGCTCGATGACCGGGACCGCCCGGGCGAAGCCGGCCTCCTCGACGTCGGCGTCCGGCGCGGCGGTGAAGGCGCGCCAGACGGCGAGGATCCGCGCGTAGGTCTCGGCAGCGTCGCCGGCAGCGGCGTCCACCAGCAGCGTCCGCGCCGGAGGCGGCGCGTCGGGTGCCGGCCGCCGCAGCACCCACAGGTGCAGGGGTACGCCGTGCGGCGCGGCCACGCCGGGCGGAAGCGCGATGACGGCCCGCAAAGCGCCGCGGCGCAGCAGCTCGGCGCGGATGCGGCGGCCGGGGCGTCGGCTGGCGACGGTGGGTGGCATCAGCAGGACGGCATGGCCACCGGCGCGTAGGTGGGCCAGGGCGTGCTGCGCCCAGGCCAGCTCCGGCTCGGTACGTGGGGTGGTGCCGACGATCCAGCGGGGGTCGTGGCCGAGCTCCTCGTCGCCCCAGTTGGCGGCACCGAACGGCGGGTGGCAGACGACGGCGTCGAAGGTGCGGCCGGCGAAGGCATCGGCGCGCAGCGAGTCACCGGTGCAGACCTCCCCCGCCACGTCGCGCAGGGCCAGCCACAATCCGGCGAGCCGGGCGAGGTCCTCGTCGATTTCCTGCCCGTAGGCCGAGGTGCAGCCGGCGCGGACGGCGGCGCGCAACGTGGCGCCAGAGCCGGCGGCCGGGTCGAGGACAGAGCCGCCACCGACGCCGACGAGCCCGACCATCAGATCCGCCAGGTCGTCCGGGGTGGCGAACGGGCGGCCCGGTCCGGGAGCGGAGAACCGTTGCCACAGCGCGTCGAAGGCGCCCTGCGATCCGAGTTCGTCGGCGAGCGCCTCGACGTCGGGCAGTAGCGGCTTGAACTGCGGATCAGCTGAACGGCCGGGGCCTTGACCGCGTTGCCGGGCCAGGAGCAGGGCGCCGACGGCGGCCAGGCCGGCGGCGGGTGACTGGCTCGCGGCGGCGAGATGCCGCCACAGCCGGTCGGCGCTGGCCAGCTCGGGAAGTTTCCCCTGGGCGTGGAGCCACTGCTCGACCTGCCCCAGGTCGAACTCGGGACTGGCCGCGGTGCCGCCAACCGGGGCGGGGAAGTCGGCGTGTCGTTTGCGCCAGTTGCTGACTGCGGCCCGACCGACACCGGCGAGCCGGGCGATCTCCGCTGCGGTGATGGTCGGTGTCTCCTGCACGTTCGGAGTGTGTCACACCTGTCAAGCATCATGTGTGTTGACAGCGTTCACAGATGATGCTCTCATTGACGCCGCCACGTTCACAGCAGGAGGAAAACGATGCGCAAGGCCACCACTCTCGCTCTGCTCGCCACCGGTCTCGTCGCGCTGGGCTGCGGCGCCGGCTCCACGGACGACGCCACCAGCAGCAAGGCCGACGCCGGCGGCGCCAAGGGCGAGGACAAGCCCGCCAAGGTCGCGAAGATCGGTCAGCCGGCCAGGGACGGCAAGTTCGAGTTCACGGTCAAGTCGTCCAAGTGCGGCGTCACCAAGATCGGCACCGACCTGATCGGCGCCAAGGCCCAGGGCCAGTTCTGCCTGGTCACGCTCAACGTC
The DNA here is from genome assembly GCF_032108445.1 of Micromonospora halotolerans. Taxonomy (NCBI): domain Bacteria; kingdom Bacillati; phylum Actinomycetota; class Actinomycetes; order Micromonosporales; family Micromonosporaceae; genus Micromonospora; species Micromonospora halotolerans. The sequence continues at coordinate 6,216,783 of NZ_CP134876.1, forward strand.
AAGAACATCGGCAAGGAGGCGCAGATGTTCGATGGCAGCAGCCAGAAGGCGTACGCCGCCAACGGCACCGAGTACTCCGCCGACGGCGGGGCCGCCATCTACGCCAACAAGAACGCCGAGACGTTCCTCAACGACATCAACCCCGGCAACCAGGTCACCGGCGTGGTCGTCTTCGACATCCCGAAGAACGTGAAGATCGCCAAGCTCGAGCTGCACGACTCGCCGTTCTCCGGCGGCGTGACCGTCTCCCTCGCCTGATCCACCGCTGGCTTTGGGGCGGGCGCCACCGCCCGCCCCAGCCATGCCCCGTTCCTTGCCGCTGTTCACAGAGGAGACCGCCATGACGGATCCGACCCAGCCCATTCCGCACGATGAGCCGGCCAACCGGGATGCGGCACTGCCGCAGTCCGCGCCCACGCCGACGGGTGCCGCCGCTCCCCCGCTCGCCAGCCCGGCCACTCCCGCCAGGCCCTCCACCGCCCGCGCCCTGGTGATCGGTGGCGCCGCGCTCGCCATCGCCCTGTGCTGCGGCGGCACCGTGATCAACGCGCTCGGCAGCGACGACGATGCCAAGCCGACGTCCATCGCCGCCACCTCGGCCAGCCCGAGCAGCGCGGCACCGACCACCGCGGCGCCGACGACCGCGACACCGACGACTGCCGCCCCCACGTCAGCCGCCCCGGCCACGACGGAGCCGGCGCCCACCACCGCGCCGCCCACTCCGAAGCCGAAGGTAATCAAGGGACGCGGCGACGACGTGGTGAAGATCCGCGAACTGACGGAGCTGTCCGTCGTGAAGTTCACCTGCAAGTGCACCAGCAACACCGTCCTGAAGAGCGACGGCGACGGCCTGCTCGTCAACGAGATCGGTTCGTACAGCGGCAAGCGGTGGATCAACCTGGAGGACGGTTCGCTGACCACGCAGTTAGAGATCGAGGCGACGGGGTCGTGGACGCTGACGATCGGGACCGTCGACCAACTGGCCACCGCCTTCCCAAGCGGGAAGGCGTCCGGCAAGGGTGACGACGTGCTGGTGCTGGGGGGCACCGCCAGCGCCGTCAAGATCACCCATCGAAAGGGCAGCTCCAACTTCGCCGTCCACGCCTACTCGCTCGATACCGGCGAGGGTGGCCTGCTGGTCAACGAGATCGGTGCGTACTCCGGCACCCGCCCGCTGTCCGCGCCGGCCCTCGTCCAGATCACCGCCGACGGCTACTGGACGATCACGCCCGCCTGACCCGTCCACGACATCCGCTTCACCGAGGACCGCCGCGGCGACGTCTTGACAGCCGTCGCGGCCGGTACCGCCCACCCCTTCGCTGGCTACGAGACGTCAGGAGGCGTCGTGCGTCCCGATGAGTTCCTCCGTGCCCTGGACCTGCTCCCCGCTCCCCTGCACGCCCGCGCCCTCCCCCTGCGCCGCTACGTCCGCCACACCACCTGCGCGGAATGCCAGCGGATCGGCGACGCGGTCACGCTCGCGCTCACCGCGGCGAACTACGACGAATTCGACTCGGCCAGCGAGCTCCTGGACACCGCTGAGCGCCTCGCCGCCGCGCATGGCACGGCCTGCCGTCCGCATCAGGACGAGCAGCGCGGACGCGGCCGGGTCACGCGGTGGGCGGAGGTGTCCGCGCCGGTCGTCGCGGCGACCGACGCCAGCTGGAAGGGCCGCGCCGGCGGCATCGCATACGTGGTCAGTGACGGCCACTACGGCCTGCGTGGCCGGGGCACGGGCCGGCTCGACCCGACCGGGGCGTCGCGGGTGCTGATCAACGAGTTGCGGGCGGTGGACTTCCTGCTCTCGGCGTACGAGGAGGCGCCGGCGGGGATGACGGTGTTGCTGGACAGCACGGTGGCGCTGCGCTGGCTGTGCCGTTGGCAGGCCGGTGAGGTGTCGGCGATGCCGGCCGGCTACAGCCTGCGCCAGCGCCGCTGGGCTGACCGGCCGACGCTGGTGCGGCTCGCCGATCAGGTGAGCCTCCGGCCGGACCTGTCCTTCCAGCACGTGAAGGGGCACAGCGGGCATGCCCTCAACGAGGCTGCCGATGGCCTGTCGCACATGGCCCGCCGCCGGGTCGAGGAGAGCTTCGACGTTCGCCCGCGGGCGCACGACCTGGTCGGCGCCTTCCTGCGGGACTGGCACGCCGGCCTTCCCCACTGATCCGGCCCGCCGGGCACGTCGGCTGATCCGCTGCCGGCACTACGCACCAGCTTCCCCACCACCACCTCATCGGGCGGGTCGATGAGTCATCGCCCCGCGGACACCACGCGCCTGGAGGAGAAGACGATGACCTCGGTACAAGCACTCTGGGCCGGTCCGGGATTCCACCCGCACCCGCCAGTCGGACTCCCGCCGGCCGTCGGCCCGGCCGGTCATGGCGCTGCTCAACGGGCCACCGCCGCCGCGCCAACCTCGTCGGCCAGCCCCGACTGTCCTGTTGCGCTGCCGGCCTGAGTACCGATCACTTCACAGGCGGCAATTGCACACCGTTGTCGCATCAGCACGGCCAGCGAACCGGCCCGAGCCGGAACCGTCCACCTTCCCTGCCCTCCCCGGAGGTTGCCCGATGAATCCCACGGAACCCCTGGTCGAGCTGATCTTCGACCGGCTCGCCGCGGACCGCGTACCCGATGACACCGCCGAGGTGGTCCTCGCCGCGCTGAGCGGCGAGGCCGACCTGGCCGCCGCGCTCGCCGGCGCACCGACCACGCTGGAGCCGCAGCGCACCGCGGCGGACGAGCCGCGGGAGCGGATCTGGCTCTCGTCGGTCACCGTCGCCGGGTTCCGCGGCGTCGGCCCGGAGCGCACCCTCGCCATCGAGCCCGGCCCCGGGCTGACCGTGGTGGTCGGGCGCAACGGCTCCGGCAAGTCCAGCTTCGCCGAGGCCGTGGAGCTGGCCCTTACCGGGGACAGCGCGCGCTGGGCGGACCGCAACAGCGTGTGGCGTACCGGGTGGCGCAACCTGCACGCCGGCGACCCGTGCCGGATCGCCGTGGAGCTGCGGGTCGACGGGGTGGCCACGCCTACCCGGGTGGTCCGTTCCTGGCCGTCGGAGGCGGAGCTGGGCGATGCCGAGGTGGCGGTCACCAGCGCACGCGGCACCCACCGGGACCTCGCCGAGCTGGGGTTGGCTCGGCCGCTGGAGCTGTATCGGCCGTTCCTCACCGCCGCCGAGCTGGGACGGCTCACCGCCGGCACGCAGAGCCAGCTCTTCGACGCCATCTCCGCGATCCTCGGCCTGGAGGCGATCACCGACGCCGACCGCCGCCTGATGACCGCCGCGCGCCCCGTCGACGCCACCATCAGGGAGGTACGCGGACAGCGCGCCGCCCTCGCCGCCACCCTCGCCGGGATCGACGACGACCGGGCCCGCCGGGCGGCGGCGCTGCTCGCCGTAAACCGTCCGGACCTGGCGGCGCTGACCGCGATCCTCGACGAGCCGGACGAGCCGACCGCCGATGAGGCAGTGCTTCTCTGCCGGCGGCTGGCGGACATGCGGCTGCCCGACACCGACGAGGTGACCCGCCTTGCCGGGCAGCTGCGGGAGGCCGCCGCGCAGGCGCGCCGGCACGACGGTGGCCGGTCGCGGGCGTCGCTGCGCAGCGCCGAGCTGCTCCGGCTGGCCATCGAGCACCACGACGACCGGGGTGACGGGTCCTGCCCGGTCTGCGCGACCGGCCGCCTCGACGGCGACTGGCGGACCAGCGCGGCCGCGTCCCTGGCGGAGCTGCGCGACCGCACCCTGGCTGCCCAGGCCGCCGCTTCCCGGCTGACCGCGCTGCTGCAGCGGGCGCACTACCTGATTGACGACCTGGACGTGCCGAGCGGTGACGCCGACGGGGTGCCGGTCGACGACCTGCACGCGGCGGTGACGGCGCTGCGGCTCGCACCGGGCGGGCCGGAGGAGCTGGCCGACCATCTGACCGCGCGGTACCCGGCGGTGCTCGTGGCGGCGCAGGCCGCGCAGGCGTACGCGAAGGGTCTGCTCCGCCAGCGCGACACCGGCTGGCAGGCGGTGGCCGGCGACCTGCGGGCCTGGATCGCGTCGGCTGCGACGCTGCCGGGGCGTGAACGCGCCCTCGCCCGGTTGAAGGCGGCGCGGGCGTGGCTGAAGGAAACGGGGGCGGAGCTGCGCAACCAGCGGGTGGCGCCGTTCGCCGAGCACTCGCAGCGGATCTGGGCGCAGCTGCGGCAGGAGAGCAACGTCGAGCTCGGGGCGATGACCCTGGAAGGGGCGAACACCCGGCGGCGGGTGGTGATCCCGGTCAGCGTGGACGGCGCCGACAACGGCACCGCCCTGGGCGTGATGAGCCAGGGCGAGATGCACGCCCTCGGGTTGGCGACGTTCCTGCCGCGCGGCTGCGCGCCGGAGAGCCCGTTCCGGTTCATCGTGGTCGACGACCCGGTGCAGAGCATGGACCCGGCCAAGGTGGACGGGCTGGCCCGGGTGCTCGCCGAGCTGGCCGAGCAGCGGCAGGTGGTGGTCTTCACCCACGACACCCGGCTGCCCGACGCGCTCGCCCGCCTCGACCTCGGACGGTCCCGCATCGTGGAGGTGACCCGCGCGGAGAGTTCGGTGGTGACCCTGCGGCCCGGCTCCGACCCGGTGACCCGCTACCTCGACGACGCGTACGCGCTGGCCCGCACCGAGGAGATCGCGTCCGAGGTGCGCGGGCCGGTGGTGGCGGAGCTGTGCCGCTCGGCAATCGAGGCGGCCTGCCACCGGATCGTGTGGCGGCGGCGGGTGGCCCGCGGTGTGCCGCACGACGACATCGAACGGGCCGTCGTCGCCGCCTCCCGCAGGCTGACCACCACCGTCGCGCTGGCACTGTTCGACGACGCCGACCGGGGCGGTGACGTGCTCGGATACCTGAGCCGCCGGCACGGGACGCGGGCAGTGGGCGCGTACAAGGCGTGCAAGGAGGGCGTGCACGGGGCGTACCTGTTCGACCTGCCCGAACTGGTCTCCGACGCCCGCCACCTCGCAGAGGCGCTGCGGGCCCACGTCCCTGCGGTGCCCGCGCCCCGCGACGGCGCCGAGGTCCGGTCGTGACCGCGCCGACGCCCCGACACTGCCTGGCGGCGGCCGACCAGATGCTGCGCGGCGCCGGCCCGCTCGGCGCGGCCGCGGTGACCGCCGGATGGTGGCCGCGGGCGTGCGCCTGCCTGATCCGGCTCGCCCTCGAAGGCGGCATCGACGCCTACTGGCGACGGACCCGCCCCGTGGTGGCCGCGTGCCGGCAGGGCCGGGCGAAGCAGCTGATGCTGCGCGGCCGGTTCGGGCCCGGCCCCGCCGTCGCCCGGCGGGTCGCCTTCACCTGGGCGGCCCTGTCCGCCGCCACCCATCACCACTGCTACGAACTGGCGCCGACGGCCGCCGAGCTGCGTCGCCTACACACCGAGGTGAGCGCCCTGCTCACCCAACTCGACGGAAGAACGGAACCCCAGCGATGACCTACCCGCAGCCCGGCACCCACCCCACCCGACCGCAGCCGCCGCTGCCCGCCGTCCTGGGGCCGTATCCCCCGGTGTCCGCGCCCACCGGCGCGTACGCGCCGGTCCCGGCCATGCCCTACCAGGGCGGCTACCCGCTCGGCGGGCAGCGACTCACCGTCCAGCCCATCCTGACCTCGGGAATGGCGACGGCGTCGCTGGTGCTCGGGATCCTCGGCGTGCTCGGCGGCTGGTGCCTGTTCGGCCTGCCCTGCGTCCTGGCCGTCATCCTCGGCCACCTGGCCCTGCGGGAGACCCGCGACGGCATGCGGTCGGGGCACGGCATGGCGGTCGCCGGCCTCGTCCTGGGATACGTGTTCGTCGGCCCGATGATCCTCTTCACCGTCATGGTGTTCTTCGGCAGCGTCCTGAGCGCCGCCACCCCGACGCCCTAATCCGGGCGGAACAACAGGTGTGACACGACGCCGCCACCGCGGCCCGGAAACAGGCGCCCACGAGGCCGCCGGAAAGACAGGAACGCATGTCTCAGAAGAATAGCCTCCACGCCGTGCCCGACCCGTCCTTCGAACTGTCTCGGCGGGACGACGGCTTTGTCGTCACGGCCCGCTGGCACACCGACACCGGATCGGACGAGATCAACGGACCGGACGAGGTCGTCATCCGCATCGCCGACGAGGCAGCCCCCGAAGTACGCCGGCACGGCATCACGTCGGCGGTCCTGCACCGGATGGGCCGACAGGTCGACGACATGGTGGCGGAGTTCCACCACATGCCCAGCGTCGGCGCGTACCAGGTGATGGTGAGCCGCTACATCGAGGGCCGGCTCGCCGAGCTTGCCCAGGCCCGCGGTGCAACCGCGGACGGCTTCGAGGCCGACCTGCTCGCCGTCTACGAGGACCTGGCCGAACGCCGGCATACCGACCCGCTCGGTGCCCTCGCCACCGCAACCGGCCGGACCCGCGCCGCCCTCGGCCGCCTGCTCGACGTGGCTCGTCAGCGGAACAATCAGGAGGGACCCTCGCGTGAGCGCCTCGCATGATGCCCCGGTGACATCGTCAGATCCGGGCCGCGTGTGGTCGGAGGTCTTCCACCGCAGCCGTGTCTCACCCCACGTGTTCGTAGTCGCCGGAGCCGCGGCGGACCAGGTCAACCAGGTGGTGGCTGGCCTCGACCTGCCGCAGGCCACCTCGAACAGCCTGTTCGACAACGCCCACTGGGCGACCCCGCTGCTCGACGGCGCCGTGACGCGGCTGCTCACCTACGGGCTGCCCGCGCTGCCCAGCGGAACCCGGGTGTACGGGCACCGGCCGCTGCGACTGCTCTGCCACCTCATGGACCTGCGGCCACCGCCCGCGCACTGACCGGCGAGCGGCACGTGTCGGACATCGACCAGTTGCTGGCCGACCTCGACCGGCAGCGGCAGGCCGAACCCGAGGCGCTGCTCGCCCAGGCGCGTACAGCCATGGCGAACGACGCGCAGGAGGTACTGGCTGCGGTCCGGGTGTTCTTCGGAAACGAGGCGGCTGGCGTGACCGCCGTCGAGATACCCGGATAGCTGCGCCCATGGCCGTCCATCCGGTTGGTGGCGGACCGGTCGGCGGCAGGCGGTGAGGCACGACCGGGCCGCGTCGACGTCACCCCCGTCGTCGACGCGGCCGCCGCCACGACACACTGTCGACATGAACCACGGGCATTCCGACGACATCGCGACGGCGATCCGCACGCGACACCTGCAGACACCGATCGCTCGCGTTCTCTGCTGCGGCGCGGACACGCCCGCCTCGGACGCCTCGGACGCCGCCAACGCCCTGGCCGACGCCGGCGTCGACTTCGCGCCCGTCACCCGGAACGAGGACATCTGCGGCTAGCCGAGTCGACGTGGCGAGACCTGATCATCGCCATCCTGATCGCGGTGGGCATCGCCGTCTGGACCATGCTCTCAAATTCTGCCGGTGTTGTGCTGTATGAGCGTTACGGAACGCCGGAGACTATGCAGGGCACGATGAAGGATTAGGACGGCGGCCGCCCTGCGTGCGCGCACCCATCCGCTGACCGGCGCCCAGCAGGAGGAGGTCGCCGGGATGCTGTCGCCGCTGCACCCTCTGCAGCACCGCCTGGCCGCCGTGGTGCACCCGTGGCGGGAGCCGCTGCCGGCGTCCTGGTCGGGGTAGCTCGAGAGGCCGGAGCCGCTGCGGTCCGTGCAGGTGGAACCGACGGTGGCCGAGATCGGCGCCGACGTCGCCTTCAAGCACGCGCGGTGGCGGGTTCGGTACGCGCAGGCCCGGCGCGACATGTCGGTGTACGACGTGCCGCTGCTGCTCGGCGAGGAGGAGGGCTACTTCGGCGAGCCCCACCCGGGTCGGGTAAATGTACGGAATGAGCGAATCATGCGGATGTTGGGTGTGTTTCGTCTGCTACGGTCGCCGCCATGACTCGCGCCCACTACGCCGCTGCTTTCGCCCTGGTCACCGTGCTTGCCGGGTGCGGCGGTGGGCCCGAGAAGCCCGTTACGGTCGGCGCCACCCTCGCGCCCACGTCCGCGGCCCCGGCGACGTCGACGCCGGCGGCATCGCCGTCGGCGAGCCCGAGCCAGGACGGCATGCTCGCGATCGGCCAGACCTTCACCTTCGAGAACAACACCATGACCACCAGCGTCCTGGGGTACAAGCAGCCGATCGGCGAGGCCAGCCGTGACATGAAGAAGGAGGGTGAGGCGTTCGGTGGGCTCGAGGTGAATACCTGCAACCTGGCCAGCGCGAGCGAGCCACGGCAGGTGAACGTCTTGCCCTGGTCGCTGGAGTTGCCGGACGGCACGACCACCAGCCACCGCTGGTCCGGCGTCGTGTCTGCCGAGTACCCGTACAGCCCCAAGACCCTCAAGCCGGGCCGGTGCGTGAAGGGGTGGATCGTCTTCACGGTACCCGCGAAGGGCGAGCCGTCCGTGGCGGTTTACGAGGGGCAGGGCAACCAGGGTCAACCGGCTGAGTGGAAGCTGAGCTGACACGACACGACGAAGTCCCCCACCTCTCGGTAGGCGACAGCAACGGATGACATCCCATCTCAGCCAGCGCCTGATTCGGCCACCCGCCGCCCGTGGGCGCAGCGGAAGGCGGCGGGCGCTGTTGCGTGTCGGTGGCCAGGGCTCGGGGCGGGCTTTTGGCGAGTGAAGGTATCGAGCCGTCGTCGCCCTTGGTCGCCGCCGGGGCCGGCGTTCACCGGGTTCTCCCCACGCACGTCAGCGTGGTGCGCCGCAGCCACCACCGTGCTCAGAACGGCAGGCCGCACGAGGCCGGCCCGCCATGCGGAGCACCGGCGTCCTACTACTCGTTCGCGGATCCGGCCGCCTCCCACAGCGCGGCGACCGCCGTGCGCACCGCCGGGGTGTGCTCGACCGCGTCGTGCACGACCACGTGTATCGACCGGATCGGCGTCGGGCGGACCACCCGAACGCGGGTCACGCCGTCGGGTAGGTTTCCCCACATCGCCGAGATAGCAATGGCCGCCGCTCACGACGAGGGGTCGGTCGTCGGCCAAGGGTGTGACGACGAGTTCGAGCTCGAGTTCGCGCTCGACCTCATGGTCGACGGATTCGAAACTCCACCGGCAGGGGTGGACGTCTCGCGGCACCCGGTCCTGACCCGGCGCCAGGCATTCGCGCCTGGACGGCTGAAGCTCAGCCGGCCCCTGGTATGAGCCTGGGATGACGGCGTCAATGCGGTCGTTCCCAGCACGTGACCACCGCGGCTGGCAGTGCCGGCATCAGTGGAGCTAGAACCTCCCGTCAATCGGCGCCTCGCGGATCAGCTGCCCCCGGAGCTCTCACCGCACCGGTAGCCTCGCCGCATGCCGACCGAGATCGTTTTTGAAACTCACTCCTGGAGCGAGGACAACGACCGTGGCATCGCCACCGGGTGGCTGCCCGGCCGGTTGTCGCCGCGAGGACGAGTGCTGGCAGCGGAGCTTGGCAAGCGCAGGCGAGACGACGGCATCGCCGCGGTGTTCGTCTCGGATCTGCGCCGGGCAGTGGAGACGGCCGACATCGCCTTCTCGGGAACTCAGATCCCGGTCCTGCACGACTGGCGGCTGAGGGAGTGTGACTACGGCGACCGCAACGGCATGTCCGCCGCCGAGTTGCACGAGCATCGGGATCGGTATCTCGATGAGCCCTACCCTGGTGGCGAAAGCTGGCGGCAGGCCGTACACCGGGTTGGTCGATTCCTCGATGACCGGTATCTGCGGTGGGTTGGCCAGCGTGTCCTGGTGATCGGACATGTCGCCACCCGATGGGCCCTCGACCACCAGATCGACGGGGTCCCCCTAGAAGATCTGATCAACGCCGACTTCGCCTGGCGTGAGGGCTGGGAGTACCGGATAGCCGACCCGCACAATCGACAGGACAGGACCTAGCGGACCACCAGCGTCGCGGTGGTGTGATGGACCAGCGAGGCGCTGATGCCGGTGATGGCCATCGTGAATGTGCCGCGCGGGGTTCGGCCAGCGGCGCTCACCCGCAGCGTGGGGGCGCCGGAGGCGCTCACGGGGTTCGGCGTGAAGCTGGCCGATGAACCGGTCGGCAGCCCGGTGACCTTCAGTGCCACCGCCTCGGTGAACCCTCCGATCGCCGAAGTCGAGACCGTGTAGGTGACGGCCCGGCCCCGCAGCAACGTTGTTCGGGAATGCGGCACGCTCATCGCGCCAGATCGCATGATCTGAACGGGTTCAATGTCCTGAGCCGTGCTCGCGGCCAAGTCCCGCATCGCGGCCCTTGACTATCGCCGCCGCCCGGTCCGGCACCTGCAGCTTCGTCAGCACGGTCGAGATGTGGTTGCGCACCGTCTTCTCCGACAGCACGAGCCGTCTGGCGATCTCGTGGTTGCGGCAGCCGGCCGCCATCAGGTCGAGCACCTCCCGCTCCCGCGGCGTAAGGTCCGGGAATACCTGGGCGGAGAAGTCTTTCTGCGCTCCGGTGAAGAAGGCCATGATCCGGCGGGCGACGGCAGCGCCGTACACCGCGTCGCCGGTCGCGACGGCCAGCACGGCGCGGACGATTTCATCGCGCTCGGCGCCCTTCACCAGGTACCCGTGCGCGCCGGCGCGGAGCGCCCCAAACACCGCCTCGTCGTCCTCATGCATGGTCAGGACGAGCACCCGTACGCCGGGCCAGCGCGCCCTGATCCGTCGGGTCGCCGCGGCGCCGTCCACCCCGGGCATCGCGAGATCGGTGAGCACGACGTCGGGTTGGGTCCGCTCCACGAGGGCGATCAGGCGCTCGCCGTCCGGCGCCTCCCCCAGCACCTCGATGGAGTCCGCTCCGCTCAACGCCGAGCGGAGGCCGAATCGGAACATCGGGTGATCGTCAGCGAGGACCACCCGGACCGGCGGCCGGTCTCCGCCTCCGCCGACGTTCGGGCTCACGACGCGTCCTCGATCGGGAGGCGGGCGACGACTGTCGTGCCACCCCGACCAGAACGCACCTCGAGACTGCCGCCGACCGACTCTGCCCGCCGGCGCATGGACGGCAGGCCGACCCCGGTCCCCGCCCCGTGGCCGGTCATTCCGCTTCCGTCGTCGGCGATCGTCACGACGAGTTCGTGCCTGCCGGTCGGCAGTTGCGCTCTCGTCATCGCTACGCTGACGGTTCGGGCGTTCGCGTGCCGCACAACGTTGGTCAGCGCTTCCTGGGTGATCCGGTAGGTCGCGGCTTCGACGGGAAGCGTCAACGTCGGCAGGTCGTCGATGTCTACGGACACCTCGACGGCCCCGTTGACTGAGTCGGCGTGCCGACGTACGGCATTGACGAGGCCAAGTTCGTCCAGGGTGACGGGACGGAGGTCGTCGATGATCCGGCGGACGTCGTTCACCGTGGTGGCGACCTCCTCCCGCAGCCGACCGACGATGGCCTGTGCTGTCGTGGTGTCGGCGGCGGTGATCGCGTCGTCGATCGCCTGCAGTCCGAGTCCGATGCCAGCCAGGGCCGGACCGAGCCCGTCGTGCAGGTCCCGACCGAGACGCTGACGTTCCGACCGGGTCGCGGCAACCACCCGGTCGCGCTCCAGCTGCAGCGCCTCCATGAGGTCAACGGCGCGCAGTACCACCGCGACCTGCGGCGCCAGCAGCCCGAGCAGGCGGCGGTCGTCAGGCGTGAACGGCGATGCGTGGTGCCGGTGCCCGACCTGTAGCTCACCGATGCGCTGTCCCTCGAGGAGGAGGGGTATCGCCTCGTGGCCGCCGGCGACGACGTCCGCCTCGCCGGCGTCGTAGCCACGATCCGGGCGCGCCACGGCCACCGGCCGGCCGTCCACCGCGACCACCGCCGCCCACGGGGCCCGTACGGCATCGGCCACCCCGGTCAGGACCCCGGCGAGCGCGTCACCCTCGGCCGCGACGGTGCCGCCGACCCGGGTGACCGCCTCGAGCGGGTCCCGGCGGGCTCCGTACACGAAGCGGTCCACGCCGCGCTGCAGGCGGTCCCGCAGCGGGGTGATGCCCACCGCCACCAGGGCCGCGGCCACGACGCCGGGCAGCCGACCGTGGTCGAGCAGGCTTCCGGCGAAGGCCGACACGCAGAAGTACACCCCCACGACGGCAGCGGTGAGCGTGCCGTAGGTGAGGGCGGGGCGCAGTACGATGCCGAGCAGGCGGTAGCGGATGACGCCGACACCCACCGCGACCGGTACGAGGAGCGCGACAACGGCGAGCACGGGCCGCGGCAGCGGGACGAAGAACGCGCCCAGGGTCAGCGGGATCACCGCGGCAACGAGCCAGGCGAGTTGCACTCGCTGAGGACCGCGAGCCCGTACCAGCCGCACGGCTGTCGCCACCCAGATCGTGGCCGTGCCGCAGATGATCGTCGCGAAGCAGGCGACGACGCCGACCGTTGTCCACCACCCGGTGGGCAAGACCGCTGGGGCTTGGCCTGCGCCGACATCGTCGTAGGAGTCCTGGCTGAACGTCGCGCCGACGGTGAGTACGGCCATGGCGATGACAACGCCGAGCACCGGCCACCGCCACCATCGGGCCGGCAGGCGACCGGTGGGATAGAGGGCCAGCAGGACGTTCGCCTGCAGCAGCAACGACGGGAAATAGATCATGACGGTGAGGAGGCCCACCCAGTCGGCGTACGGCCAGGGCGGGTCGGCCCGCGTGCCGAACGCGCCGTAGGTGTTGCCGCTGTTCGAGACGGACTGCAGCGCCCCGACCAGCACGAGAAGCCAGCCGATCCGGTTGCGCGGGCGCAGCGTGACCAGCAGCGCGCCGGTGACGACCCAGGCCAGCCCGGCCACGGCGACGGCCGGGGTCGGATCGAGGCCCTCCCCGAGCGGCGGCTGCGTGCTCGCCCAGCCCACCAGCGCGGCCATGGCGACGGAGGCTGCCACGACGAGCCACGCGAGCAGAACGGTCACCCGCGCCCCAGGAACGCGGACCGAGCCAGCGACCTCCACCTCATGGTTCACGCGCTCATTGTCAGTCAGCGGTTGTCCCGCACAACACCACGGATGTCCCGGATCAGCCGGGCAGTCGTCCCGGGTGCGATCGCGACCGCGGTCCCATGCGCCCGACCGTCCGGGCGCCCGAGTCTCACTGCCATAGCCGTCGCCCGACGGCCCGCTGCGAGAGGAACTCCGATGACGACTCACCTTGACAACCCGACCGCCACTTCCACACAGCGCCGGCCCAACCTGGCGGTCGTCGGGGCCGTCGGCGGTTCGGTCGCCGCCCTGCTCGCGATGATCTCCACGGCCGTCGACTCCCCGTTCCGTCCGAAGGAGGGGCCGACCTCGGGCCAGTGGGGAATCTTCCCCGACGCCTCGGCGGGAGAGGTCGCGGCGCACGCCGGCATCGCCCTGCTCGCCGCGGTGGTCGTCTTCGCAGTGGCGGCGCGGGTGGCCCTGCGGCAAAAGCCCGGCTCGACCGCGGTGTGGTCGCTGGTGCTCGCGATCCTCGGCCTGCCCACCGGCATCGTCGTCTACTGGTCCGGGCTGCCGGCCGCACTGGGCATCGCGGCGATCGTGTTGGGGCTGGACGCGCGGCGCCGCCTGGGCCGGCTCCCGGCTAGCGCCGCCGTCGGGATCGGGCTCGGAGCGATCGTCCTCATCGCCAATTCGATGCTGGTCTTCGCGAGCTGACACACGTCACGCCATGATCGCCGCTCCGGGAGCGGCGATCATGGCATGCTCCGGTGCCGTCGCTCCCCGCCAAGCCGCCACATTCGAGCGCAGCGACGTGGACATCGCGCAAGCCCGGTCCTCGCCGCGGGACCGGGTGCTGCACGGCCGTCGAAGTGCACCGAGGCGCGGGTCACGCCGGGGAACTCCTCAGAGTGGTCGGCGCCCTCGGCGGGGTCGAGGAAGTCGGTGCGCCACCGGTTGACGACGTCGTAGGTGCCGGTGAAGAAGCCGAATCCGGTGCTGTTGTCCATGTCCCGCACGTTAGGCAACCGCCCCTGACATCTTCTGTCGGTAGACCGAGATGGCTCCTCCGGCACACACGCGAGGGCGGCGGTGGCCCGGCTCGGGGTGCGCCAGCCGCTCGCCGCGAACGCCGACGGGCCCGGTCTCGTGCTCACCGCCACCATGGACCCAGCTGGGCAGCGGCTGCTGCACCTGCTCAACGTGGCACCGTCCGCGGTGACCTTCGCGCTCGACTGGCAAGGCGTCCCGGTGCTCGCCGGCCGGCGGCTGCGCGTGCCCGCCCGCACCGGGCTGATCCTGCCGTACGGGGATCCGGGCCGGCGCCGCCACGCTGGTGGAGACAACATGCCAGAGGGTTTGCCCCGCGTGCCGAGCCGCCGACGTGCGCGGCGGCCGCCGCCACCTGTGAATACCGCAGCTCTGGAATACCACCCCTTCACCAGCAGGTGCGTGCGGCGACCGAGGCGATCGTCGGCGGGGTGACCGGCAGCTTCGCCAATCCGAGCACGCTGCTCCCGGCCGGTCCGATCGGCGGGTACACCTGCGCTACACGGGAAGGACGCACCCGTTGTCGACGTTCCAGCCTCGGGAGTTCGCGACGCTGCTGTCCCCGCCCCGACTGCAGCGTCGGGGCATCGTCGCGCACCCCTGGCCGCAGCCGCTGCCGGCGAGCTGGAGCGGGCAGCTGGGCCTGCCCGAGCCGCTGCGCTTCGCGCAGGTGGAGCCGACGGTGATGGCTGAGATCGAAGTGGACACGGCTTTCGAGCACCGGCGATGGGCGCCACCGGGTGTGGTACGTGCGTCCGCGGCTGGACCTGTCGGTGTACGCCGTACCGCTGCTGCTCGGCGACGGGGCTAACCAGTTCTGGGACGCAGCGGCCGGAGCGTGAACAAGTTGGTGGCTCAACGGGTGACGGCCGGGTCACCAAGGTCGGGCGTTTTTCGAGCTGACCGGGCGTGTGGGTCAGGCCAGCCGGAGGACCGTTGCCTGAGGCAAAATGTGTCAGGGTGGAAAGTATTGCGCTCAACTAACGGGGCAGCGCGAAATCAAGACCTGGGAGAACACCACTCAATGACCACCCCCTACGACCCTGCGCAGAACCAGCCGCCGGCCGGCCAGCAGCCGATGCCGCCCACCGCTCAGTTCCCGCAGGTGCCGGCCGGCCAGTTCCCGCCGCCGCCGCCCGGGCAGTTCCCTCAGCTGCCCGGCCAGTTTCCGCCGCCGCCCGGCGCGCCGGCGCCCGCCGCCCGCAAGCGGCCCTGGCTGATCCCCACCCTCATCGGCGTCGGCGCGTTCGTGGTGCTGTGCTGCGGCGGCTCGATGGTGATCGGCCTGGTCAGCGGCGACGACAAGAAGACCGATGTGTCCGCCAGCAGCGACATCCCCGCTGCCAGCCCCAGCGCCTCCACCCCCGCGGCCGTCGCCCCGAGCACGTCGGCCCCCGCACCGGCCAAGCCGGAGCCGGCGAAGACGACTGCGGCGCCGGCCCCGCCCAAGCCGAAGACCTTTGGCGTCGGCGACAAGGTGCGCGGCGGTGACTTCGAGTTCACCGTCAACGGCGTGAAGTGCGGGATCTCCCAGGTGGGCAGCCAGTTCCTGAACACCAAGGCGCAGGGCACCTTCTGCAAGATCAACGTGACCGTCAAGAACGTCACGAAGAGCGCGCACACCTTCCACGCCGACGGCACCCTCACCGCCCAGGACGCGACCGGCCGGGAGTACGAGGCCGACGGCGAGGCCGGGATCTACGGCAACACCGACGGGCAGGGTTTCCTCGACGAGATCAACCCGGGCAACTCGCTGAAGGCGAACGTCTACTTCGACGTGCCGAAGGGCACGAAGCTCAAGACGATCACCTTCGACGCCGGCCTGTTCACCCTCGCTGAGGACGCCGTCGTCACCCTGTGATCGCCCCCCAGCCGTGAAATGCGTGACTGGCGACAGCAGCGACAGCCCGGAAAACCCCGGGCTGTCGCTGTTTACCGTAGATCGGCGGCGATCCGGTCGGCGTCGGCGGTCAGGCCGTCGTAGCCGTCGGCGGTGAGTTTGCCGTCGCGTCGCAGGTCGCTGAGCTTGTCGCGCAGCTTCTTGAGCTGGTCCTCGGCATGGTCGGTGTCGCTCTCGGCGATCTCTTTCGCGATCGCGTCCACCTTGGTGTGCAGGTCCTTCGCGGCATCGGGGTTCAACCGGCCGGCTTCCACCTGCTCCCGGATCGACTGGCGCATGCCGGCGATCGGGTCAGCGCGTGGGGTGCGGCTCGGCCTTCGGGAGGTGGCCAGAGGGCTCGGTGCGGGGCTGCCCGGGGTGCGGGTGGCGGACGCGACGGCCCGCAGGGTCGGCGTGGCGGGCGCGACCGTGACCGGCACAGCCGGCACGCGGGGCGCCACGACGGTGGTGGCCGATGCCGGCGGCGTGGTCGGTCCCGCGATCGAGGTGTGGTCGTCCCGGTCGAGCAGCGTGAAGCCGGTCAGGGCGAGCAGCGCGACGCCGAGCAGGGCCGCCGCCAGCAGCGCTTCGCGGCGACGCCGTGCCGGGCGGTAGCCCGGCCTGGGGCGTGCTGGGCCGGCTGCGTCCGGCGTGGGCGGAAGAGCGATCACCGGCGTGGACCGTCCCGGCTGGCCCGGGTCTGCTGGCGTGACCGGCACGAGGGGAACCGGCGTGCCGGCCCGGGGCAGCAGAGCTGCGAGGCGGTCCCGGACGTCGGCCGCGTCGCGCGGCCGGTCGGCGGGATCTTTGGCCAGCAGTTCGGCGACCAGCGCTTCGAGCTCGGCGGGTACGTCGGGCCGGCGCTCCCGCAGCGGCTGGGGTGGCTCGTTGACGTGCTGATGCAGCACGCTGAGCTGCTCGCCGACGAACGGCGGACGGCCGGCGAGCATGGCGTAGAGGGTGCAGCCCAGCCCGTACAGGTCGGTGCGGTGGTCCACCGCCTGGCCGAGGGCCTGCTCCGGGGACATGTACGAGCTGGTGCCCAGCTTGGTCGCCGGCTCGGTGAGGGTTTTCTCCCCCTCTGCCCAAGGAAGTCGGGCGATGCCGAAGTCGCAGATCTTCACTGTGCCGGTGGCGGTGACGATCAGGTTGCCCGGCTTCACGTCCCGGTGCACCACCCCTGCCGCGTGCGCGGCGGCGATCCCGTCGCAGGTCTGTACGGCTATCGACAACGCCTGCAGGACGGGGAGCGGGCCGTCGGCGATCAGGGCGGACACGGTCCGCCCCTCCACCAGTTCCATGATCAGGTAGGAGTCGTTCGCCTCGGTGCCGAAGTCGTGGACAGCGACGATGTGCGGATGGGTCAGCCCGGCCGCTGCACGGGCCTCGCGGTCGAAGCGTTCCGCGGCCATCGGCTCCTTCAGTCCCGCCGCGGCGAGCACCTTGATCGCCACCGGGCGGTCCAGGCGCAGGTCGCGACCACGCCACACCTCACCCATGCCGCCGTTGCCCAGCAACTCCTCGGACTGGTAGCGGCCATCGAGCAGACGTCTCACCACGCGTCTCACTGCTCCAACCCTGCGCGCCGCTACACGGGGGGGCGGTGACGCGACGGCCGGCATCGGGGTCATCGGACGATCCATCAGGAGTTGCTCATGGTGGTGGGTCCCCCCAGTTGGTCAACGCGCCATCGGCACCGAGGAAACGACCGACCGGCGCCGGCTACGCCCTGCTCCGGCGGGCAGCCGAAGCTGCCGCCGTCCGCGTGCAGCTCAACAAGGTCGTGACCGCCTCCGCCGCCGACGGCGAACCCGGCGCGTACCCACCGTTCTCCGCCTGACCGCAGAATCCGCGCTGAGAAGTCGGTGCGCCGGATCTAACTGCCGGAGTCGGGCTCGACGAGCAAGGGCAGGATCCCGGTCATCGACAGCACCCGCCGGACATGGCCGGTGGGATTGGCCAGGGCGCGCGCGCGTGTCTCAGAGTCCGGCCTCACGGGCGCGCAGCGCTGCCTGGGCCCGGTCCGCCACCCGGAGTTTCGCGAGAATGTTCGACAGGTGGTTGCGGACCGTCTTGAGGCTGAGCGCCAGGGTCGCGGCGATGTCGGCGTTGGTGCGCCCGGCGGCTACCAGGCGCAGCACTTCCTCCTCCCGCTCGGTGAGCTCGGGGAAGGCACGCGCGGGGGGACGTGTCCCGGCTGAGGCGAGGAGCCGCGCCACCAGGCCGGGCGCCAGCACGCTCTGCCCCTGGGCGACCGCTTCCACGGCGATGCGCACTTCCTCCCGGCTCGCGTCCTTGCGCAGGTATCCCCGCGCCCCTGCTCGTACGGCGGCGAGCAGCGAGGCGTCGTCGTCGAGCATCGTCACGACCAGCACGGCCACTGTGGGTGCCAGGGCGCTGATCTCGGCGGTGGCGGCGATGCCGTTGACCCCGGGCATCGCGACGTCGATGAGCATGACGTCCGGTCGCAGCTGTTCGGCTAGTGCGATCGCGGTTGCTCCGTCCCCGGCTTCACCTATCACCTGCATGCCCGGCAGCGATTCCAGCAGCCCCCGCAGCCCGTCGCGGAACAGCGGATGGTCGTCGACCACCACCAGCCGGATCATCCCGCCACCGCCCATCCCCGGTCGACCGGCAGGCACGCCCGCACCGACGTGCCGCCCTCAGCGCCGGCCGTTACTGCGAAGGTGCCGCCCAGTTCCTCGGCCCGCTCGCGCATGCTGATCAGTCCGACACCCGCCGGCCGGTCCTCGGCCAGCCCCACCCCGTCGTCGTCGACCTGCACCACCAGTCCGGCCGGTTCGGTGGTCAGCCGGATGGCGCAGGTTCGGGCTGTGGCGTGCCGCGCGGCGTTGGTTACCGCCTCATCGGTGATCCGGTAAGCGGCGGCCTCCACCGCCGCGGGCAGCCGTCCGACGGGTGGGTCGCCGATCAGCTGGACGGTCAGCCCGTCGTGGCTGTGCCGTGCGGCCACCTCCCGGAGCGCGCCGACCAGTCCCAGCTCGTCCAGGCTGGGCGGGCGTAGCCCTCGCACAACTCGCCGCACGTCGCTGACCGCCTCCCGGGCCAGCGCGGCCAGGTCGGCCAGCGCGGCGACCACGGCCGGTTGACTGGCGAATCGGGCCTGGGCCGTCTCCAGTCGGAGCACCAGGGCGGCCAACCGCGGCCCCGTCCCGTCGTGCAGGTCGCGGCGGAGCCTGCGCCGCTCCTCCTCCCGGGAAAGCACCAGGCGCTCCCTCGAGGCGCGCACCTCCTCCGCCAACTGGGCGGCGTGGGCGGCGACCGCCACCTGCCGTCCGAGTTCGGCCAGCAACCGCCGCTCGGACTCGGTGAACGCCTCCCCTGGGCCGCGCGGGCCCAGCTCGAGCAGGCCCATCGGTCTGCCGCCGTGGATCAGCTCGATCGGGTACCGGCCGTGACGGGCCACACCGTGTTCTGCCTCGCGGGTCACCTCACCGTCGGGACCGGACAGGGCCAGTCGGGCGTACGGCAGGCGCAAACCGTCGGCGATTGCGGTGACCACGCTGTGCAGGTCGGCCTCCGGCTCGGCGGCCTTGCCCAGGCGGCGTCCGATCTGGGTCAGGGTGCCGTACGGGTCCCGGCGCCCGCCGTGCAGCAGCCGGTCGACGGCCGCCTCCAACCGGTCACGCAGCGGAGCGAAGGCGACCGCCACCCCGGCGGTCGCCACCAGGCCGCCGAGCCGACCCGCCTCGGCGCCGAGAATCGCCCCGACGTAGCTGACCACCGCCACATAGAGCGCGGTCAGCAGCGCCGTCAACGCCCCGTAGACCAGGGCGGCGCCGAGCACCGCCTCGATGTCGAAAAGCCGATGACGCAGGATCGCCACGCCCAGGGCGACCGGGAACGTCACGACGGCGACCAGGAACAGCACGTCCGCCAGCCAGCCGGGCAGCGGCACGCCCAGCGCCCCGGCCACCGGGTGGGCGGCAAGCACCCCGATGAAGACCAGGGCCGCCGCGACCACCCATGACAGCCGCCGCCGTTGCTCGGCGTCGCCCCGGCGATGCCGGACCAGCACGGACACCGCCGCGGCGAGCACCAGCGCCGCGGTCACCGGCGGCTCCACGGCGGCGACGACCGCTGCGGGTGCGGCCAGAGCGTCGATATCGAGCGGATTGTCCACACCCGAGCCGCCTGCGAGTTCGCCTGGCGCGAAGGCCGTGACGACTCCCTTCACGGCAAGCAGACCCGCGCCCCCGGCGAGCACCGGCCGCCAGCGCCGCGAAGGCAACCGCCCGTCCGGGATCAGGAGCATCGACAGGATCAGCAGGCCGACGCCGACCGGCGCCAGAACCGCGCCGGCCCAGGCCGCCGCGACCCCCACCGCGCCGTCGGCCACTGCCGCGTACGCCGACGCGGCGTCGGCCGCGACCATCGCCGCCGCGGAGGCCGTCAACAGCGGCCCGACTGGATGCCCCGGACGGCGGGCCAGCACGAGCGCGCCGACACTGGCCACGGCGAGCGGCACGCCCAGGGTGAAGCCGATGTCCGACCAGAACGGTCCGGCCGGTGCCTGCCGCCGAAGCGCCAGCGCCACCACCGCGAGGACGACGACACCGCTCCAGAGCGCGCCGACGCGGGCAGGTCGGTCGACCATTCCTCCCCCTTCCTCGGCCCACCGTTGCGGTGTCGCCGGCCTCAGCAGCACCGACGTCGGCCGTGCCGGCCCTCGGCCGGGTCGCCGAGCCGACGCCGGCACGGTCGACCCGGCCGCGTGGCGGACATTCTGCCCGCTCCACGGATCAGCTGACGGCCGGCACCACGGCAGGCGCGGCACGTCGGGACATGGCCCAGCCGATCGCGACGTAGAGCAGCCCGAAGGCGATCTCGCCGTAGACCGGGACCCCGCTGAGCACGACACCGAGCAGGACCCCCACCCCCGCCCAGACCGGCAGGGCCCGAGCCCGCAGGCAGGCGATGCCGAGCAGCAGCAGGCCAACGAGCAGGCCCAGCAGCGAGGCCGGCCCCGCCGGAGACTCGAAGAAGTCACCTACCCCAGTGAGGTTCAACAGCAGGATGGCTACCTGCACCAGGGACGAGAGCACCCCCAGAACGGCCCCGGTGGTGGCCAGGCTGGCCGAACGGGGGCGGCAGAGCACGGCGATCGCGATGATCGCGACTGGCAGGAGAAGGCCCCGGCCGAGGTACCCGACCGTCGACAGCGGCCCACCGTCCGGCTCCGCCAAGTGGTCCAGGCCGAGCAGTACGGAGCAGAGCCCACCACCGGCCGCGGCCGCGGCCCCCAGACGGGCGAGACTGACGTTCATGATGTACTCCCTTGCCGACTTCGACGGATCGTGACCCACTGATCCTCAAGCCCGCCGATATCCCGGCACATCGGCCCCGATCCCGCGCGACCCGGGATTTCCGTCCCGCCGGCCGGGACCGAGACCGGGCTGGACGGACGAGCCGGCGGTGGCGGCCACAGCAGCCGCACCCGCGGCACCGCCACCTCCACCGCCCCAGTTCTGCCTGATCTCCATCGGCGTCGGCCTGGTCACCATGCCGTTGACGTGGATCGCGTATCTGATCCTGGGTCCGATACTGGCCGCGCGAGCGGTGGAGGAGCACAACGCCCGCGGCTGGTGACGGTGTCGCTTGTGGCCTGAGTAGAAGATGCTGCTGCGGTCAGCAGCGGGCTCACCAGCCTCGAGGCGGCGGCCCGCATGCCTTGACTACGGCACGGTGGTCTCGGCGTTCTGTCGGACGGGCAGCACGAGGCGTGCGGCGCAGAGGTCTCACGTGTCGCTGTCACCGCAGCGTTCGGCGCCCGGTGGGTCGGCGAAGAGATCGCTTCACTTTGAGCTGTGCAGTTCTCATCGGCAGACGGCCGCCGCGCTGACCGGCCTGCCGGGATGGCCCCGCCTGTCCGAACCGGTGGGCTGACCGCCCGATCAGCCGGGCGGACCGCCGGCCGATGTTCCGCCCGAGGTTCAACCGATCCGCCCGGTTGAACCCGCCAATCGGCGAGCCGGCTTCTCGATCGGCGGCACTCGGCCGCCACCCGGGGGTCGCGACGCCGATAGCCGACTCACCCCTTGCCGCCCCGACCTGCGGTTTCGACAGTGAACGCAGGAACCCGGCCGCGTACCGCGGAAGGCGCGAGGACGCCGCACGCCGGCGCGCGGAAGCCGCCGCGGAGGGCCGGCCCGAGCAGAGACCGGAGGCGACGGTGATGGACATCGCCAGTTGACAGTGACTACCAGGTGACCGTCTTCGAGGAAGACGACGACCCGGAGGCCCTCATTGGGGAGGCGGTCGAGTACGACCTCTCCACGGACGAGGAGCACTGACGTGAGGGTGCATCTGGCACCCACCCTGAGAGTTCTCCGCGAGCGGAGATCAACATGCGGTCGTCCCATCCGGTCCGCTGGTACGGGCGGATGCGCGGCCTCACCGACGACGGCGTCGTCGGCCGCCTCACCTGGACCCAGATGGGTGTCCGGGTCACCTACTGACGTCGGGAGAGTTCTCATGCGGGTGTCCTTCCGTCCGGCTCGGGACGGCTACGCCTTCACCAACGGCTTCACCAACCACATCAAGATCGCCGGCCTGCCGATCACCGACACCAAGGGCCGGTGCGGCGGAATGGCGTTCGCCGCCATGGACCACTGGCACCAGCGCCTGCCGGTGCCGCCCGCCGGCGGTTCCTGCGGCGGCGGCAGGGCTGTGGCGTCGACTGGCAGGCGGGGCCATGGCGACTACGTGACCCAGCGCCGACGGTGTCCGGCGGATCCCTGAGCGGGAAGCGCCACACGGGCGAGCTCGAATCCACGCTCCTCAGGCAGCGGACTGCCTGCACCGGCGGCCTGGCGTGGCCGTGCCGGGCCTACCGTCCTCCGACCGGCCGGCCGGACCCGTCGATGCGTGCCGGGAGACTGCAGGGCTCGAAGAGGCTCGGGTCGTGGAAGGACACGATCCGGGAGACGCCTGTTCGGGTGAGGGTGAGCACCTGCAGGCCGTGCGGATGGTAGAGCCCGTCGGCGCCGCGGGTGTAGGTGGCGAGCGCCGGCTGGCCGTTGGCCGTCGCCGGAATCGTGCGGACCGCCCCGGCGCGGTCGAACACGGTGGTGGTGAGGAAGCGAATGACCGCGTCGCGTCCGGCGAACCATGTCAGGTGTGGCGGCATCTCCATCGTGACGTCCTCGCGCAGCACCCGTAGCAGTGCCGCGGTGTCCGCGTTCTGGAAGGCCTGTGCGTACCGGTCGAGCAGCATCCGGTCGGCCGGATCGGCCGGTTCGGTGAACATGTCCTCGGTGAGGCCGGTGCGAGCGAGGTGCGCGCGGGCCCGGGCGAGCGCGCTGTTGACCGCGTCGGTAGTGGTGTCGAGCAGGTCGGCGACCTCGGAGGCGTGCCAGGCGAGCACGTCGCGCAGGATCAGCACGGCCCGCTGTCTGGCCGGAAGGTATTGCAGAGCTGCCACCAGGGCGAGTCGGACGCTGCTACGTGTGGTGACGATCGTGGCAGGGTCCACGGCCGGCAGTGCGGCGTCGGGCAGCGGGTGGACCCAAGCGACGTCCGGACCGGCGACCGTCAGCGGCTGGTCCGGGTCACCGGAGGGCCCTAGCCCGGAGGGCAGGACCCGTCGACTGCGGTGGTTCAGGGTGGTGAGGCAGGCGCTGGTGGCGATGCGATACAGCCAGACCCGCAGCGACGATCGGCCCTCGAAACCGGCAAAGCCGCGCCAGGCCCGCAGGTAGGTTTCCTGGACGATGTCCTGGGCGTCGTGCAGCGAGCCCAGCATGCGGTAGCAGTGCGCCAGAAGTTCGCGGCGGAACGGCTCGGTGAGCCGGGAGAACTCCTCGTCGTCCGTCCCCGCGTAAGGCTCCCGGACCAGATCCTGCGCTGCTTGCGCCATGTCGTCGCTCCACCCGTCTGCGGCCTGACCTGTCTTGATGCAGACCTGCGGTCCGCCTGAAAGTGATCGGCCCGGAGCTTCGGTGTGGCCAAGCCCACGTCGCTGTAGGTGGCCGACCAGTGCGATCCATCCGCTGAGTCTTCATTCGTGACCGGCGAGCTGCC
This sequence comes from Micromonospora halotolerans, assembly GCF_032108445.1. Lineage (NCBI taxonomy): Bacteria > Bacillati > Actinomycetota > Actinomycetes > Micromonosporales > Micromonosporaceae > Micromonospora > Micromonospora halotolerans. Next base: position 6,240,622 of record NZ_CP134876.1, read on the forward strand.
AGGTCCGCCGGGCGCTCGTACGGCCGCTACTCGTGCCCGATCCGCTTCATCTCAGGCTTCAAAAGGCCGCAGAGGTCGTCGCCGCTGGCGTCGCGCCCTCCAAGTGGCGGTGGCCCCCGACCGCGACACGGGTTCCCTGGCCCCAGGTCAGTCGACACATCGATGAGAGGACGACCAATGACTTCCACGAGGACCCAGGACACCGACGAGCATGCGGTACGAGCCCTGATCGACGCCGTCTCGGCCGCGTGGGCGGACAACGACGTGGCCGCGTTCGTCGCCCACTACGCCGACGACGCGACCGCGGTCCTGCCTGGGCTCGCACTGCTGAGCAAGGCAGTGATCCGCACCGCGATGGCGGCGGCGTTCGCCGACCAACTCAAGGGCACTCGGCGCATCCATCGCGTGCAGGACGTGCGGTTCCTCGACAACGCCACCGCGATCGTGATCAGCCGCAGCGTCACCGTCCACGCCAGCGAGAACGAGCCGCCCGCCGATCGATGGTCGATCGCGACGTGGGTCCTGTCCGACCGCTCCGGGCGTTGGCTCATCGAGGCCTACCACGACTGCCCCGCCGCCTGACCGCAAACACCAGACAACGGACGAGGAGGAGCACGATGACACAGCTGTCCGGACGGGTCGCACTGGTGACCGGCGGGAGCCGCGGGATCGGCGCGGCCATCGCCCAGCGACTCGCGCACGACGGCGCGACGGTGGCGCTCACCTACACCAGTGCCGCCATGAAGGCCCAGGCCGTCGCTGACAAGATCGAGGCCGAAGGCGGGCGCGCACTGGTCATCCGCGCCGACAACGGCGACCCGGACGAGGCCGTCGGTGCCGTCGAGCAGACCGTGCGAGTGCTCGGCGGCATCGACATCCTGGTCAACAACGCCGGCGTCTTCACCGGCGGCCCACTGGACCAGATCACGCTGACCGAGCTCGACCGGATCCTCGCCGTCGACGTGCGCGCGGTCTTCCTCGCGTCACAGGCCGCCGCGCGGCACATGACCGAAGGCGGTCGGATCATCACCATCGGCAGCGCTCTGACCGAGCGGGTCCCGGCGGATGGCATGACCGTGTATGCGATGTGCAAGGCCGCGCTAACCGGTCTGACCCGGGGCCTGGCGCGTGACCTGGGCCCGCGCGGGATCACCGCCACCGTGGTGCACGGCGGCCTGATCGACACCGACATGAACCCGGCCGACGGCCCCGCGGCGGGCCTGCTCACCGGTGTCACCGCGCTAGGCCGCTACGGCACCGCCGCGGACATCGCCGCGACGGTGTCCCACCTGGCCGGCGACGGCGGCCGGTACATCACCGGCACCGCGATCACCGTCGACGGCGGATTCGCCGCCTGACCGTTCCGCCTGACCTACCCCCTCAGGGCGAGGCGGAACCCGAGCACCGGACAGACAACCCTTGGAGAAAAACGTGGACAAGACCCGAACGCCGGTACGCTCCACCCCGGCGCAGCGGTGGGTTCTGGCCCTCAGCTCCCTCGCATCGTTCATCGTGGTGCTGGACATGCTGGTGGTGGCGACCGCGCTGCCCGCCATTCAGCGGGACCTCAACGCGTCGCTCGAGGATCTCGAGTGGACCGTCAACGCCTACACGCTCAGCTTCGCGGTCCTGCTGATGACCGGGTCGGCGCTGGGCGACCGCTACGGGCGACGCCGCCTGTTCGCGATCGGGCTGGGCCTGTTCGCCGCGGCCTCGGCCGCCTGCGCGCTGTCCACCCAGGCGAGCCCGCTGATCGCGGCGCGAGTCGTGCAGGGCGCCGGCGCCGCGATGATCATGCCGGTCGCGCTGGGCGTGCTCAACGGCGCGTTCCCGCCCGAGCGACGTGGCTGGGCGACGGGCATCTACGGCAGCATCACCGGGCTCGCCGCGATCACCGGCCCAGTCCTGGGTGGCGTCGTCACCCAGCACCTCGCCTGGCAGTGGATCTTCTGGCTGAACGTTCCGATCACGCTGATCGCGATTCCGCTGGTGCTCGGCCGGATTGTCGAGACCCGCGGGCCCGGCGGTGCGCTCGACCTTCCGGGCCTGGCCCTGGCCGCCGGCTCGGCGCTCGGCGTCACCTGGGCTCTGGTGCGCGGCAACGCGGCCGGATGGAGCAGCACCGAGACCCTGACGACGCTGGCCGGCGGGATCGTGCTCGGCGGCCTGTTCGTCATCAGGGAGCTGAGAACCCCTACCCCCATGCTGCCGATGCGGTTGTTCCGCTCGCCGGCCTTCTCCGCCGGCAACGCCGCGGTCTTCTTCACAAACGCGTCGCTGACCAGCGCGATCTTCTTCACCGCCCAATTCCAGCAGGTCGCACTCGGCCACGGTGCACTGCAAGCCGGCCTGCGGCTGCTGCCGTGGGGCATCGCGCCGTTCCTCATCGCGCCACGGGCGGGCGCGCTCACCGATCGAATCGGCGAACGGACGCTGGTCATCGCCGGCACGCTCCTGCTCGGCGTCGGCATGGGATGGATCGCGCTGATCTCCGAACCCGGCATCGGGTACGCCATGACCGCCGTCGCGATGACCGTCGGCGGCCTCGGGTTCTCGCTGGCCCTTCCCGCCGTCACCAAATCAGTCGTCAGCCGCGTCGCGCCGCAGGACATCGGCCGGGCATCGGGCACCTTCAGCACCCTCCGCCAGCTCGGCGGCGCGTTCGGGGTCGCCCTCACCGGCGCCGTCTTCGCCACGGCCGGCGGCTACGCCACCGCTCGCGCGTTCAGCGACGGCTACGTCCCGGCGATGAGCGTCTCCGCCGCGCTCGCCTTCGCGGCCACCGCCGCTGGCATCGTGCTACCGCGACATCGCGGCCTCGCGCCGGCCACGATCACCGGACATGCCGCACCTGTCGAATCCAAGGCGGGATGACCAGTCGAGCAGGACGATCTACATTCCTCGACTTGGCGACTGACGGTCGTCTACCTCGTTGTACCAGGGGCGGAGGAGGCACGACTGCGCCAACTGCACCAGTGGACAGCGCACGGGATCGGCACCAGAGGACGGCATCGTCGGTGGTGAAGACCTGCCCGTGGCCCCGCTCAGTGGCCAAGGCCCCGAGGTGATCTCGGTCGTCACCTGGCGTCTCTCCCTTGATCGGTCGATCAGCCGTTATTTGTACAGTCCCGCGCTGGGCCGGATAGATCCGGCGGATCGCCGCTCGCCGCGCGTCACCGCTCCGGCGGGTGGCTGCGTGCCGGCCTGTGGGGCAGCACGCAGCCACCGCTCAGCGGAGTGTGCCGAGGTCGATCGCCTCAGCCATCGCGCGGTAGCCCGCGTCCGACGGGTGCAGGTGGTCGCCCGAGTCGTACGACGGGTTGATCCGTTGCGGGTCGGCCGGGTCACGCACCACCGCGTCGAAGTCGACGACGGCATCGAAGTCGTCACTCGTGCGGATGAACTCGTTCACGGTCTGCCGCACGTTGTCCCGTTCCTCGGTGTAGGAGCGCCATCCTTTGATCGGCGTGATGGTTCCGACGACGATCCGCAGGCCCTGGGCGTGTGCCTGGGCGGCGATCTGCCGCAGGGCGAGTTTCAGGGTCTCCGCGTCGGGGTGTGCGAGGTTGAGGATGTCGTTGACCCCCTCGAGCACGATGACCGTGCGCGCCCCGGACGTGGTCAGCATGTCCCGGGGCAGGCGGGCGAACGCGTTCGGGCCACCGATCCCGGTTCCGGTGCTGCTGTCCAGGATCCGGTTGCCGCTGATGCCGCTGTTGACCACCCCGAACTTGGTCGGTCCCGGCTCGGCGGCGAGCCGGTCGGCGAGAACGTCGGGCCACCGCAGGTTCGCGTTGATGGTCGACCTGTCGCCGTCGGTGATCGAGTCGCCGAAGGTCACCACCGCGCCGCGCGAGGTGATGGACCGGACGTCCACGCCTGTCACGTAGTACCACGCCGTAGTCGGCCGGGTGAATGCGGCGCCCTGCTCGTCGGCCGCATGGTCGCCGTCCGCGGTGATGAACGACGTCTGGTACGAGCGCGGATGCTCGGTCACCGGGCCGGACGGCGTCGGGGTGTAGACGGTCACCAGCAGGTCCGCGTCTGCCGGCACGGCAAGGGAGATGGGGTCGCTGAGCACTTCACCGCCGGCCGGGATGGTCACCGACGGCGCGCCGCCGAAGGTCAGCTCGCGCATCGTGCCGGCGACCGCCTCCGGTGCGTCGGGCCTGGTCGCCACCGCCAGGGTCGCTCGTCCCATCAGGACCGGCGCCGTGCCGAGCGCGTTGGACAGGCGCACGCGGGCCGCGTCGCCCCCCACGCTGGTGTGCACCACGTTGCGGATCGTGTGGTTCGGCATGCCCTGGTCGGCGCCGGGCGTCGTGCGCGCCATGGCCGTCTGCCAGGTGCCCACCCAGTGGCCGGGCGGGCGGCGGTCGAGCTTTTCCAGGTCAACGGCCGCCGCCATCGCCTGGTAGCCGGCGTCCTTCGGGTGCAGGTGGTCGCCGGAGTCGTACTCCGCGCGTAGCCGGTTCGGCGTCGCGGGGTCCCGGAGAGCGGCGTCGAAGTCGGCCACCGCGTCGAACGCGCCGCCGTCACGGATGAAGTCGTTGACCGCCTGCCGTACGCCTTCCAGTTCCTCGGTGTAGTTGCTCGACCCGCCGAACGGCGTGAGCGTGCCACCGGTGATCCGTAGCCCCTTTGCCTTGGCCTGAGCCGCAATCTGCCCCAACGCCGCGATGATTTGCGACGGCTCGTGGTGCTGCGGCTGGCCGCCGATGTCGTTGATGCCCAACAGGACGACCACCGAGCGCACGCCGGTCGCGGTCAGGACATCGCGGTCAAGCCTGGACAGGGCATTGGGGTTCCAGGTGTTGTTGAGCAACCGATTCGAGCTGATGCCGGCGTTGAGCACGCCGAGCCGGGTCGACCCAGGCTCAGCGATCAGCCGGTCGGCCAGGTAGTCCGGCCAGCGGTGATTCGCGTTCCGGGTCGAGTTGTTGCCATCGGTGATCGAGTCGCCGAGTGTGACCACTGTGCCCGCGGCATCCCCCAGGACGTCCACGCCGCTCACGTACGGCCAGAAAGTGATCGTTTGGGTGAACGCGGCACCGGACTCGTCGGCCGCGTGATCGCCGGTTTGCGACAGGTACGAAGTCTGGTTGGCCACCTGGTGATAGGTCACCGGCCCGGACGGCACCGGGGTGTACACGCTGACCAGCAGGTCGCCGTCCTCCGGCAAGGCAAGGGCGATCGGGTCGCTGAGCACCTCGCCGCCGGCCGGGATGGTCACCGACGGCGCGCCACCGAAGGTCAGCTCGCGCATCGTGCCCGCGACCGCGTTCGGCGCGTCGGGCGCACCGGCGACCGCGACCGTCACCGCGTCCATCCGCACCGCCACTGTGCCGAGGACGTTGGTCAGTGAGACCCGCACACCCGCACCACCAACGCTGGTGTGCACGACGTTGCGGATGGTCCGGTCCGCATATCCGGTGGGGAGGTTGGGCACGGTGCCGGAAGCCGAGGCCGACCAGGTGCCAACCCAGCCATCCGGCGGTGCCGTCGACTGGGCGTTCTGCCCGGCTGCGGAGGCCGGGCTCGTCAGGCCGAGCACCAGCGCGAGCACGATGCTGGCAGTTTGCGTCATTCTCCGAATGTAGGACATGGGATCTCCTCCCGATCGCCAACGAGTTTGCTCCCCGCCCCCGTCGCGGTCAACAGGTCACCGGTGTTCCGTCCGATCGCGATTTACCTTGCTCGTAAGGTGCGGCACAGCGCGCAAATTGATCGACGTAGGCAGATCATCGCCGGACGGTGCGCACCAAGGGGCTTGCGGCAAGCGACATCGGACGTAGGATGTCCGGCAACATTTCGCACATGTGACGAGAAGTGGGAGGCACGGGCAGAGCCGCGGACGATCCACGAGCGCAACAGGTGCGACAACCGGCAACTCCGGCTCACCTGCCGCTCGACACGATCCGCCAAGTGGTGACCAGTGGAGGTATCGCATTCATGACGAGACAGAGACACCAACGATGGTTGTCCATCGCGGCAATCGCGGCGATGGTCGGCGCCTTGCTCACCCCCGGCACCGCGCACGCCGCCGAGCCGTACCACGAGGAGCAGGCGGTCTACACGGCAAGAACGGACGGGTATTTCTGCTTCCGGATCCCGGCGATCGTGAAGGCCACCAACGGAGACCTGCTGGCGTTCGCCGAAGGCCGGATCAACAACTGTGACGACAGGGGCGACATCGACCTGGTGCTCAAGCGGTCCCACGACGGCGGTCGCAGCTGGGGGCCGCTGCAGGTCGTGTCGCGCGGCAACGGCGACACGCACGGTAACCCGATGCCGATCGTGGACGAACGGACCGGTCGGGTCGTGCTGTTCACCACCCACAACCCGGGCACCGGGAGCGGTGGCCGCGTTCCGTTCCTGCAGATCAGCGACGACCACGGAGCGACCTGGAACGCGCCGCGGGAGATGATCGAGCTGATGCAGCCGGAGTGGACCGCCTGGTACGCCACTGGTCCCGTGCACGCGATCCAGCTCAAACGCGGCCCGCACGCCGGGCGGCTGGTGATGAGCGCCAACCATGAGTCCATCGCGCCCGACGGGCGGCGCATCGCCGGCATCCATCTCGGGTACAGCGACGACGGCGGCGAGACCTGGCACCTGGGTGCCAGCGCCGGTGGCGCCGCCAACGACATCTTCGTCAACGAGTCGACGCTGGTGGAGCTGACCGACGGGCGGGTCTACGTCAACGTGCGGGAAGCCGGCACGGCGGAGGGCACCCGGGCGTACGCGGTCTCCAGCGACGGCGCCGAAGGCTTCGACGCGCCGTTCCAGATGGTGCCCGAGCTGATGATGCCGGTCGTGCAGGCAGCGTTGCTGCGCCTCACCGCCACCGACGAAGGCGACGCGCGGGACCGCATCCTGTTCTCCGGGCCCGCCAACCCCGGCAAGCGCGAGGCCCTGACGATCCGGTCCTCGTACGACGAGGCCCAGACCTGGGAGACCTGGCAGGAAGGCAAGGTCATCAGCTGGGGTCCGGGCGGGTACTCCGACCTGGTCAAGATCGGGACCGACCCGGTCGCGGGCCCCATGGTCGGGGTGTTGTACGAAGGCGGCGTGGCCGCCCTGTACGAGGTGATCCAATTCGTCAGGTTCAACGAGGCGTACCTCGACACCCCGAACGGCTCGCCGCCGGACCTGCCGCCGCCTCCGGCGCCGGGACCGACGACCCCAGACGCGTCACCACGCTACGACAACACCGCCTACGTCCGCGGCGGCGCGACGCTGACCGAGGGACGGTACGGCACCGGAATCGCGCTCGACGGCGTCGACGACCACGTGGAGGTGCCGTACAACCCGGACGTCGACCTTGGGGACGAGCCGTTCACGATCATGACGTGGTTCCGGTACAGCGAGACCACCGGCAACATTGTGATCTGGTGGTTCCACCAGGTGGGCACGGGAGCTGCGCAGATCTGGCTGCGGGCCGAACCGGCGAGCAACCGCATCCGGGGTGTCGTCGGCACCGGCCAGGGCGACGCGAACATCACCATCGCGGGCGCGTACAACGACGGGCTCTGGCACCACGTCGCCATGCAACGCACGGCAACCCGCGTCATGGTCTTCATCGACGGCGCCACCGTCGCCGACCTGGCCGCCCCCCGCGGCTCGGTGACCACCGGCAAGGAGTTCGGCATCCACAGCATCTACCTCGGCCGGCGGGTCGACGGCCTCAACAACCCGTTCCACGGCACCCTCGACGAGTTCCGCATCTACGGCCGCGCTCTCACCCCGGAGGAGTTGCGGGATATCCGGGAACACAACGCCCCGATCGCCGGCCAGCTCCGGCTCCGCCTCCCGTTCGCGACTATCAACCCCCTGCGCTAGTCACAGCGCCGGTGCCCCCGCCAGCGGTCATCTGGCGGGGGCACCGCCACCTGCGCCGGATGCATTCACAGATCACGCAATGGCCGCTGTCTCTGTCGATGGCCGCCAGGTACTCGGACAGAGCCGCGGAACCGGAGGCCGCACCCACAACAGCCGGCGCCGGGTCAGCATGACCTGCTTCGAGCAGCTCTTTGCGCTCCTTACGGCGGCTACGCACCGCTTGCCGGGCCACGAGCCGTGGCTATAGGCCCGTCTCCCCGACCAGGTGGGGGGCAACGCAGCCTTCCCGCTTCCTCTGCTACCCCTCTCCCCCGGTCGCTGTCAAACGGCTGCGAGCGCTCACCGACGAGGGGTACACGTCGCTGGCCAAAGTCGAGTTCGACGCCACACCCTCAACCGGTCGCTGGCGGCAGCGCGGGCGAGGTTTGTCCACCTCCGTGAGCCGTGACATGGGATGTCCGCTTGGCGTCTGGTACAGGCGACGCCAGCAGGCCAGCGGGCGGAGCCGCGTGTACATTGCTCCTCAGCGGAGTGCGCTTGCCCAGACGTAGGATGTGCGCCAGCCGCAGTAGAGCCTGGAGGCACGGGATGGCCAGACGCAACGGCGAGACGGTTCAGGACCGCATCGTGGCCCTGATCCACGATCGTCAGCTCCAGCCCGGCGCTCCGATGCCGACCGAAACACAGCTCATGGATCTGATGGGCGCGAGTCGCAACAGCGTACGCGAGGCGGTCCGGGCGCTGCAGGCGCTGGGCATCGTCGAGATCCGCCACGGGTTCGGCACCTTCGTCGGCCGAGCTTCACTTGACGTGCTCGGTACGTCGCTGGAGTTCCGGATCCGCTCCGGCCCGCATGGCGTCCGCGCGCTCCATGACCTCGTGGAGGTGCGGGAGATGCTGGAGACCGCGCTCGTCGCGCGGGTCGCCGGCTCGACCAGCCCGAGCCGGCTGGCGGCGCTCGACGCCCTCGTGACCGCGATGCAGAACGATCTCGAAGCGGACCGCGCCTTCCACGCGCTGCTCTACGAATCCTGCGGCAACGAGCTCGTGCTGCAGCTGATCGACCTGTTCTGGCAGGTCTACCACCAGGTTGAGCCGCTGCTGGGAGCGCCGGAGGAGCGCATGGATGTGACGGTGGGCAACCATCGGCGGATCGTTGATGCGCTGCGCGCCCGGGACGCGTCCGCGGCCCAGGAGGCGATGCAACGGCACTTCCGCGACGTCAAGGAGCGCATCGCCCGTGCCGAATCGGCGCAGGCGGCGAAGCCGCTCGACAGCGAAGCGGCCTGAGCCGGCTCGGGTCAGCGCCGACTGTCCTCTCTTCCCCACAGCACCACTGCGGTCGAGGCAAGTGGACTCGGTCAGTGTTGCCCCAGGCGGGCCAGCCGGGCGCGTACGCCGTCGAAGTGCGCGCGCATCGCCGTCGCGGCCAACGCGCGGTCCCCCATGATGACGGCCGTGTAGATGTCGCGATGCTTGCGAGCCACGTCGGCGGGCGTCTCGTCGGGCGGGCCGAGGTCGTCGCTCAGCTGGTGATAGACCTCCCAGAAGGCGCCGAGCAGGCTGCCCACGAGCGGGTTACCCAGGGGGTGGTAGAGCACGTCGTGGAAGCGGCGGTCGGTCTCCGGGGAGACCGGGCCCACCAGCGCCTCGGCCTCCATCTGTGCTATGACGTCGCGGGCCGTGGCGAGGCGGGTCGTCAGGTCGTCCTCGCCCCGCAGGTCGATCAGGCGTTGCACTAGCCCGCTCTCCAGGATCTCGCGGATCTCGATGAGGTGCTCGAGGTGGTTGCGCTCGTCCTGCAGGGTGATGCGGCTGTGGAACGCCAGCTCGTCGACGAGGCCGTTGAGTGACATGCGCCCGACGAACATCCCGAAGCCATGGCGGATGTCGACGATCCCGACGGCCTCAAGGACCTTGAGCGCTTCCCGGACCGAGTTGCGGCCGATGCCCAGCTCCTCCATCAGCTCGGACTCCGTCGGCAGCGGGTCCCCTGTGCTCAACCCGCGCTGCAGAATGATGCCCTTGACCGCTTCCTGCACCTCGACGGCGCGGCTGAGCCGACGGCGCCCGTCCGCGGGACCGCGGCGTACGGTAACGGGCTGGTCGAAGGCGTCGCCAGTGCGTTGACGATCAGGATGAAACACCACGGACATCTCCCGGTCATTTGCTCTTGACTGGGGGCGAGCGCGACCCCTAGCCTCCACTTTAAGACGTGGGACGTAGGACGTCCAACGTGATGGCTCGAAGAGATCAATTCAAGGCGAAGCCAGATACCCCACAGGAGGCACCGTGAGCGCTCCGGTTTCTCGGCCAGTTTTCAGCCGCCGCGACTTTCTGCGCTACAGCGGAACGGTGAGTGCCGCGGCGGCCATCTCCGCCACCCTCTCCGCCTGCAGCGGTCCCGCGTCCACCAGCTCGGCGGGGGCCGGCGGCGACAAGGGCCTCGTCACCGCCGTCATCGGATACGGCAACAACCAGAGCTGGGACCCGACCATGACGGCGTCGGCCTTCTCCATGGCCGCCATCAACCACATCTACGAGGGACTGGTCGACACCGACCCGATCACCCGCGAGCCCTACCCGGCCCTGGCCACCGCCCTGCCGGCCGACACCTCGGCGACCACGTGGAAGTTCACCCTCCGGCAGGGGGCCAAGTGGCACGACGGGCAGCCGGTCACAGTCGACGACGTGCTCTTCACCTTCCAGCGCATCCTCGACCCGGCCGCCAAGACGCTCACCTACTCCTTCTTCGGGACCTGGCTGAAGGAGGCGCGCAAGGTCGACGACACGAGCGTCGAGCTGGTCTTCAACTTCCCGTTCCCCGATGCGTTGCAGCGCCTGACGATCGCCAAGATCATGCCGAAGCACGTCTTCGGCGCGCCCGGCGGCTGGGACGCGGCCAAGGGCGGCAAGGCGGTCGGCTCCGGCCCCTACAAGATGGTCGCGCACAACCCGAAGTCCAACACCGTGCTCGAGGCTTTCGCCGACTACAACGGCCCCCGCAAGCCCGTCATCAAGAAGATGAACTGGCTGTCCATCGTCGAGGCGCCAGCCCGGGTCGCGAAGATCTCCGGCGCCAGCGCCGAGGCCCAGATCGCCGACAACATCCCGTACGCCAACATCGACCAGCTGCGCAGCGGTGGGCTGACCGTCGAGGGCGGCAAGGGCATGAACCACATGTTCCTCATGTTCAACACAGCCCAGAAGCCCTTCGACGACGTGCGTGTGCGCCAGGCGCTCCTCTACGCCATCGACACCAAGAAGATGATCGACGTGGCGCTCAAGGGCCACGGCACACCAGCCACGAGCTTTCTCAACGAGCAGAATCCGTCGTACGCCAAGGCGAAGACCGCCTACAACTACGATCCCGCGAAGGCCAAGGCCTTGCTGGCCGCCGCGGGCGTGACGAACCTGTCCGTCACGCTGATGGCAGTGAACGTCAGCTGGATCGCCGACTGCCTGCCCACCATCGCCAACTCCTGGCAAGCGGTCGGCATCAAGACCACGCTCGAACCGCAGGACACCGCCGCGCTCTTCACCAAGATGGACCAGTCGCAGTCCTACCAGGTGGTCGCGGCGGCGTCGAACCCGAACCAGTTCGGCCTGGACGCGGACCTAATCCTCCGCTACAACTACACCTCCGGCGGCACCTGGATGAAATACACCAAGTGGGACACCAGCCCGGCGGCCAAGAACCTGTTCGCGCTGATGGACAAGGCCACCCAGGAGCCCGACCGGACAAAGAAGCTGGAGCTGCTGCACCAGTACCTCGACGTCATCGCGGAGCAGGCAGTGCTCTACCCCGTCGTGCACACGGAGCTGATGACCGCCTGGGATCCGAAAAAGCTCACCGGAGTCCGGCCGCAGGCATACCCGGGCATCAACCTGCTGCAGGCGCAGCGCGTCTGACCCCTCGTGCGGCGCCGGGCCGTGCCCGGCGCCGCACCCACCGCCCACCAGCCGCGTCAGGAGGATCAACCAGTGGCAGTCGTCGCCAGAATGCTGGCCCGCCGAATACTCATCCTGATCCCGCTGTTGCTGGGCGTCATCCTCTTCGTGTTCGTCATCATGCGGTTCTCCAACAACAAGCCGGAGTACGCCTACTTCCAGGGCGCCAACCCGACGACGGAACAGATCCACCAGTTCCAGGTGGAGAACGGCCTGCTCGATCCGCTGCCGGTGCGCTACGTGCGCTTCGTCGGCGACCTGCTCCACGGCGACATGGGCACCAGCGTCCTCACCAAGGCGCCGGTGCTCGACTCCGTCGTCACCGCGCTGCCGCTCACGCTGCAGCTGACCTTCCTCGGGCTGGCAGTCGCCGTGGCCCTGGCCGTGATCTTCGGCGTCACCGCGGCGATCTTCCGGGACCGCTGGCCCGACCAGCTCATCCGGCTGGTGTCGCTGATCGGCGTCGCCGCGCCAGGGTTCTGGCTGGCCCTGCTGATGATCCAGTGGCTGGCCGTGGACCGCGGCTGGTTCCCGACCAGCGGCTACATCAATCCCGGCGACTCGTTGACCGGCTGGTTACGGTCGATGACGCTGCCCGCGCTCTCCCTGTCGCTGCCCGTCGCCGCCCAGTTGACCCGGATCATCCGCACGTCGATGGTCGAGGAGTTGGACAAGGACTACGTCCGCACCGCGATCGGCAGCGGCCTGCCACCGATCGTCGTGATCGGACGCAACGTCCTGCGCAACGCGCTGATCAATCCGCTGACGGTGCTGGGCCTGCGCATCGGCTACCTACTCGGCGGCGCGGTGGTCATCGAGACCATCTACGCGCTGCCCGGCATGGGACAGCTCATGATCAACGGCGTGCGCGACGGGGACCCGGCCGTGGTGCAGGGCGTGGTGCTCACCATTGCCACCGGCTTCGTCGTGGTGAACCTCGTCGTCGACGTCCTCTACCTGCTGGTCAACCCGAGAATCAGGAGCGCCGCGTGATGCGCACCGGACTTGCGAGGAGACTCTCCCGGCCCGGAATCCGTTTCCGGCGGCTCAGCCTGCCCTCGTGGATCTCCATCGCCGTTCTCGCCGTGATCGCCCTCGCCGCGGTCCTGGCCTCCGTGCTCGCCCCGCACTCGCCGTACGTGCAGCAGGCGGCCGGCGGCGGGCCCAGCGCGGCGCACTGGATGGGCCTCGACAGCGCGAACCGCGACATCTTCACCCGGCTGCTCTACGGCGCACGGTGGTCATTGATCATCGGGCTCGGGGCGACCGCCATCTCGCTGGTCTTCGGCGCGGTGATCGGCGCGATCGCGGCCACGTCGCGCAAGGCGGTCGACGAAGCGATCATGCGCAGCCTCGACGTCGTCATGGCGTTTCCGGGCATCGCGCTCGCCGCCGTGCTGGTCGCCGTCTTCGGTGGCAGCATCCCGGTGCTGGTGCTGGCGATTGCATTCCTCTACATGCCGTCCATCGCCCGCGTGGTACGCGCGAACGTTCTCGCCCAGTACGGCGAGGACTACGTCGCGGCCGAACGCATCATCGGCGCCCGCACCCCACACATCCTGCTCAAGCACGTGGCGATCAACTGCGCCGCGCCCATCCTCGTCTTCTGCACGGTGATGGTGGCCGACGCGATCGTCTTCGAGGCGTCGCTGTCGTTCATCGGCGCCGGCGTACGCCCACCGGACCCTTCATGGGGCAGCGTCATCGCCGACGGTCGCAACATGGTCCTGCTCGGCGGCTGGTGGGCCACGGTCTTCCCCGGCCTGCTGATCCTGATCACGGTCCTCGCGCTCAACATCCTCGCCGAGGGCGTCTCCGACGCCTGGGCCGCACCGACCGCCCGTCGCGCCGACCCGGTCAAGAAAGCGTCGGAGGTCGACGCGCTCGAGCAGGCGACCCCCGGATCCGGTGAGATCACCGAGCTGCCGGGGCTGGCGAAGGCCGCGCAGCGGCTGGCCGAACGGGCCCGCCCGCTGCCGCAGGGCGAGCCGATCCTGCAGGTCAAGGAACTCGCCATCGGCTTCGAGGGCCGGCACGACGGCGTGGACGTCGTCGACGGCATCTCCTTCGACGTGCGCCCCGGCGAGGTGCTCGGCCTCGTCGGCGAGTCCGGCTGCGGCAAGTCGTTGACCGCGCTGACCATCATGGGCCTGCAACCACACGGCGCCCGCATCGGCGGCCGGATCCTCTTCGACGGCAGGAACCTGCTGACGCTTCCCCGCACCGCCCGCCGCCGGCTGCTCGGCCACGACATGGCGATGATCTACCAGGACGCGCTGTCATCGCTGAACCCCGCGATGACCGTCAGGGCGCAGCTGAAGCAGGTGGTCCGCCGGGGCGGCCGGCGCAGCCCGGCGGAACTGCTGGAGCTCGTGGGCCTCGATCCGGCGCGTACCCTCTCCGCCTACCCCCACGAACTGTCCGGCGGCCAACGGCAGCGGGTCCTGATCGCGATGGCCCTCTCCCGCGAGCCCAAGCTGATCATCGCGGACGAACCCACCACGGCGCTGGACGTGACCGTGCAGGCGCAGGTGATCCAGCTGCTGCTGCGACTGCGTGCCGAGCTGGGTTTCGCCCTGATCCTGGTCTCGCACGATCTCGCCCTCGTCGCCGACGTCACCGACCGCGTCGTCGTCATGTACGGCGGCCAGATCGTGGAGGCCGGCGTGACGGCGACCCTGGTCGGCGCGCCCGCGCACCACTACGCTCGCGGGCTGCTCGGCTCGGTGCTGTCGCTGGAGTCCGGCGCCGCGCGGCTGACCCAGATCCGCGGCGTCGTACCAGCCCCTGCCGACTTCCCCAGCGGCTGCCGCTTCGCCGACCGCTGCCCGATGGCCAGCGAGATCTGCCGTACGCAGACGCCGCGGCTGGCGGGGCAGCGCCACCACGAGGTGGCCTGCCACCACCCGGCGATCGACGTCACGGCGTCCGCCCTCGCCACCGGCGCGAGCGCCGCACCGGCCAGCCCTGCGGAGGCACGATGACTGCGACAAGCACCGAGACTCTCGTCGAGCTCGCCGATGTGCACGTGGTGTACACGGCGCGTTCCGGCGGGCTCTTCCGCCGCGATCGCGTCTACGCACTGACCGGCGCGGATTTCACCATCGAGGCCGGCGAGACGGTGGGTGTCGTGGGGGAATCCGGCTGCGGCAAGTCGACGCTGGCCAAGATCCTGGTCGGGCTGGAGAAGCCCACCACGGGCACGGTGCGATTTCGCGGCCAGGACCTCTGGTCCATGTCCCCTGCCAGGCGTCGGGCGGCGATCGGGTCGAGCACCGGCATGGTGTTCCAGGACCCCTCGACGGCGCTCAACCGGCGGCTGCCTATCCGGCAGGTGCTGCGCGACCCGCTGGACGTGCACCGGGTCGGCAACTCCCGGCAGCGCGAGGAGCGGGTACGCGAGCTGCTCGACCTGGTGGGCCTGCCGTCGAGCGTCGCCGACCTGCTGCCGAGCCAGGTGTCCGGCGGCCAGCGCCAGCGGGTCGCGGTCGCCCGCGCGTTGGCGCAACGGCCGCAGCTGCTGATCGCCGACGAACCCACCAGCGCGCTCGACGTCTCGGTACGCGCGCAGATCCTGAACCTGCTGCTCGACCTGAAGGAGCAGCTCAACCTGGCGATGGTCTTCGTCTCCCACGACATCCAGACGGTGCGGCGCATGAGCGACCGGGTCGTGACGATGTATCTCGGACGGATCGTCGAGCAAACCCCGGCCGGGGCGGTGCCCGGCGGCGCCCGCCACCCCTACACCCGCGCGCTCTTCTCGGCCACGCCCGGGCTGCTCTTCCCGATCGACCCGATCCCGCTGGCCGGACCGGTTCCCTCCGCTACCCGGCCGCCCAGCGGATGCCCCTTCCGTACGCGCTGCTGGAAGGCCGACGACCGGTGTGCCACGGAGATGCCGGGAGTGCAGATCGCCACCGTCGTCCGGCCCGGTGATCACCTGTTCCGCTGCCACCATCCGATCCGCGACGGCTCGACCGACCTCGACCTGATCAGCCAAGCCCAGGAGCCTTCATGTCACTGACCGGCGTCATCCCCCCGGTATCCACCCCGCTGACCCCGGATTTCGAGGTCGACACCGGATCGCTGACCCGGTTGGTGGACCATCTGCTGGACGGTGGGGTGGACGGGCTGTTCGTCCTCGGCTCCACCTCCGAGGTGGCCTTCCTCCCGGACGGTCACCGCAAGATCGTGCTGGACACGGTCCGGGGCCACGTCGCCGGCCAGGTTCCCGTGCTCGCCGGCGTGATCGACATGACCGCCCTGCGCGTACTGGACCACGTGCGGGTGGCCGCCGAGGCGGGCGTGGACGGGCTCGTGGCCACCGCACCCTTCTACGCCCGCACCCACCCCGCCGAGATCGAGCTGCACTTCCGCACCATCGCGGCGCGGGCCGGGTTGCCGTTGTACGCCTACGACCTGCCGGTTTCGGTGCACAGCAAGCTCGGCATCGACCTGCTGCTCGACCTCGCCCGCGACGGTGTGCTGGCCGGAGTCAAGGACTCCAGTGGCGACGAAGGCGGCCTGCGTGGGGTGATCCTCGGGCGACGGGACCGTCGGGACATCGGCTCGTTCAGCGTGCTGACCGGCTCCGAACTCACCGTCGACTCCGCGCTCTGGATGGGCGCGGACGGCGTGGTGCCGGGCCTGGGAAACGTCGACCCGCACGGCTATGCGCGGCTGTTCCGGGCCGCGTCGAACGGCGACTGGGAGGCCGCGCGAGCCGAACAGGAGCGACTGCTGCACCTCTTCGAACTCGTGACTGTCGGCGGACCCCGAATGGGTAGGGGTTCGTCCGCGCTGGGAGCGTTCAAGGCCGCACTGTACCTGCGCGGGATCATCGACTACCCGACGACGGCGGTGCCGCAGATCCCGCTGAACGAGGACGAGATCGCCCGGGTCGGGAAGTATCTGGGCGCAGCCGGCCTGCTGTGACACCCGGGGACGGCGGCCGCGGACAACGGGATACGCCACCAGGGACCAGCCACGAGACGGTGAACAGGCCGCGGGCATC
Source organism: Micromonospora halotolerans (assembly GCF_032108445.1). Lineage (NCBI taxonomy): Bacteria > Bacillati > Actinomycetota > Actinomycetes > Micromonosporales > Micromonosporaceae > Micromonospora > Micromonospora halotolerans. The sequence goes on from NZ_CP134876.1 coordinate 6,257,429, forward strand.
GAGATCGGTGGACCTACGCGGTACGTGGGGGACGCTGCTCCTGCCGTTGCACGCCGACGACACGATCAACTGGGACCTAGCGGCGCACGCACTCGATGTCCTCGTCGCCGCCGGGCTCGATGGCGTCTACGCGCACGGCACCGCGGGCGAGTTCCACACGCTCAGTGAGGACGAGTACGACCGGATCAACGAGCTCGTCGCCGACAAGTGTGCGCGCCACCGGATTCCGTTTCAGCTCGGTGCCAGCCACATGAGCGCGCAAACCTGCCTGGGCCGGGTCCATCGGGCACGGGCGCTCGCGCCGAGCGCCCTGCAGGTGACGCTGCCAGACTGGCTGCCGCTGTCGCGTACCGAGGTGATCCGTTTTCTGGTCAGGATCGCCTCGGCCGCCGAACCGGTCCCGCTCGTCCTGTACAACCCGGCGCACGCGAAGACTCAGGTCGCCGCCGACAGCTACGCCGCGATTCGCCGGGAGGTGCCGAGCCTCATCGGTATCAAGGTCGCCGGCGGCGACGCCGCGTGGTACGCAGCGATGCGGGAGTACGCGGGCGACCTGGCCATCTTCGTCCCGGGGCATGCCCTGGCGACCGGCCTTCGGCATGGTGCCGCCGGCTCCTACTCGAACGTTGCCGCCCTCAATCCGGCCGGCGCCGTCGCGTGGCAGCGGATGATGATTGAGGACCTCGGGGGTGCGCTCGATGTGGAGCGCCGGATCCAGAGGTTCCTGGCCGACCACGTCGACCCGCTCGCCAGGCAGGGCTTCGGGAACCCGGCGCTGGACAAGTTTCTCGCTCATCTCGGCAACTGGGCCGAGATCGGCACCCGAGTTCGTTGGCCTTACGCCTCCGTCGACGAATCGGCTGCCGAGCGGCTACGTCCGACCGTGCGCGGCTGCCTGCCGGAGCTCTTTCCGGGTGAGTGAATTCGGTCGACGACGTTGCCGGTCAGCACGCTTCGCAACCACCGGATCTGCTTCGCACGCTGCATGCCCGCGCCGCCTTCGTGCCCGTTGTACGGCCACACCGTGATCTCCTTGCCGCCCGAGGCGTAGTGGTTGTAGGCCGCAAAGACGGTCGAGGGCGGACACACGCTGTCCATGAGGGCAACCGAGAAGAGAGCCGGCGCGCTCGCGCGGGCGGCGAAGTTCATGCCGTCGAAGTAGCTCAGCGTCGCGAAGACCTGATCGACCTCACCGTGGTAGGTCTTCAGGTACGACACCAACTCGCCGTACGGGAGGGCATCGGTGATCTCGGCGGCGCGCCGGTAGTGGGACAGGAATGGCACGTCGGGCATGGCGGCGGCGAGCCCGTCGACCAGGCCGGCGACGGCGACGGTGATCCCTCCGCCCTGGCTGCCGCCGGTGACCACCACCCGGTCGGGGTTGACCCTGGGGTGCGCGCGCGCCGCGTCGACCGCGCGGACGCCGTCGGCGAGGACCCGGCGGTAGTAGTAGTGGTGCGGGTCGCCGATGCCGCGGGTCAGGAAGCCGGGCGCCTGGGGCAGGCCGACCGGGTCGGGGTCTGGGGTCTCGCCCACGAGTTTGCCGTTGCTGCCCTGCCCCCGGGTGTCCATGACGAGGTGGGCGTAGCCGGCGGCACTCCAGGTGAGCCAGTCGTGCGGCAGGCCGCGCCCGCCGCCGTACCCGAGGTACTCGACCACGCAGGGCAGTCGGCCACTCGTGTGCCGGGGCAGCAGGAACCAGCCGCGCACGGGCTGGCCGGCGAATCCGGGGAATGTGACGTCGTACACCTCGACGGTGGACAGGCCAGCGTCGTAGGGGACGAAGCGGGCGGGCCAGTGCTCGGCTCGCGACTCCTTGAGAGTGGTGGCCCAGAAGTCGTCGAAGTCGGTGGGCTCGTCGCGGGCGGGCAGGTAGTCGCGGAGACGGTCCAGTGGCCAGTCGACGAGCATGATGTTCTTCCCTTCGAGATGCGGGCGTTACAGGCCAGTCACCGTGCCGTTCACGGGGTGCTCCTCGGTCACGGCCGTTGCCGGGCGTCGTCGGAGATGGCACCCACCGCAGGCCCGGTAGGCGCCATCTGCTTCCTACTTGTTGCTCATAGTTGAGCGGTTCGGATGATTCGCTCTCCGCCCGGCGGTGGCTGGGTTGGAGTCCTGGACCGGCAGTCTGGTCCGGTGGCGATCGGTCCTATCCTGCAGGATCTGCTTCACCTTGTGGTGTGGGGTGTGCAGGGCAATGTCGGGGTCGCCGGCTCGGTGCAGGATGTTGATCGCGGCGTTCACGTCGGCCTGCCACACCACCCCGCACGAGGTGCAGTGAAACCGGTCCCCACTGCGTCGGCCGAGCCGGCCGCAGCGGTGACAGGTTTGTGAGGTGTAGGCGGCGTTGACGTGTACGAGCGCAGAACCTCTGCGCTCCGACACGCTTTTCAGGGCCTCGGCGGTGACTCCTTTGGTCCACGCGGCGAGACGCCGGTTGATGTTCTTAGGAAGCTTCTTGCGGCCGGTGAAGCGTTTGGTGAGGTCTTCGGCGATCACGGTGGCGGCCTCGTTTACGACCTCGTGCACGGCGGTGAAGATTTCCGTACGTACCCGGGCACGGTGGCGGGCGGCCTGCCGATCCCGCTTGATCGTGCCGAGATTGTTGACCTTGATCCGGTGCGCTTTCGCGTCGTCGCCACGCAGGGCGGCGTTGTTGGCGATTGAGCGTAGCTTCGCCCGACGGCGGTTACGCTCCTTCAACCGGTCCGACTCGCGGGTGAGCAGGTCGCCGAGCCCGGCACCGTGGGGCTGGCCGTCGGAGTCGGTCAGGGCTTCGGTGTAACCCTTGTCCACACCAAGCCTCCGGTCGCCGCACGGCCGCTGCGACGACCGCATCTGCGCCGCGTCGATCTGGTAGTGCACCTCGACCCGGCCGCTGCGCAGGATCAGGCGCAGCGTCCCGGTCGGGGCGACGGTCGTGGACAGCGGAATTTTGACCATCTTGCGGGGCTCCAGACCGGGAATCGCCAGCCACAACCGTCCCCGCCCATCGACGGCGGTGTGGTACCTGTCGGCGCGCACCACGATCTGATCGTGCGTGCGGTTGTGGCCCCGCTTCCAGTGTTTGCGCATCTGCCGTGACAGGAACGGATCGTCAGCCCACTGGTCGGCCCTCAGCGCGGTGAACATCCGCCTACGCTCGGCCGGATCGTTGGTGTGTCGGCTGATCGCCCGCCGCACCTGTACCTTGGCCGCCTCCAGGTTCGCGGCGATATCGGCCATGGCATCGCGGACGGTTTCCTTCCACGCATTCGCCAACACGGCGAACTGCACATACGTGCCGTCAGCCAACCACCGGTCGCGCACCTGCCGGTCCCGCAGTCCGGCCCCGACACCGTTGATCGAGCCGTAGCGCTGCCACACCTCGCTGCGCACCCGACCCAACCGGCGGGCCTGCTCCGCCAGGGCGGCGTACTTGCCCGCATTCAGTCGGGCCGAGTAGGCAATCCGGGTGACCTTCACCGGTCATCCCCCACGGCTAGATCCGCCCCTTTGAGTTCCTTCTCGTAGCGGCGCAAACCGTCCAGCCGGCGGGAGAAGGTGTGCACGATCGCCAACAAGTCCTCCACCAGCTCCTGCTGCGGGGACAGGGACTCCTGGTTGGCCACAACGATCTCGCAGCCGCCGCGCGCCGCCAGATGCTCCAGCAACTCGAACCCGAACCGCGCCAACCGGTCCTGGTGCGCCACCACCAGCGTGCCAACCTCACCCCGGTCGACCGCATCCATCAACGCCAGGAACTTCTTACGCCGAAGGTCCATCCCGCCGCCGACCTCGCTGATCCACTCGTCCACGGCCAGACCACGAGCGAGGCAGAACTGTTGCATCGCCGCCACCTGCGAGGCCAGATCGGACTTCTGACCCGGCGACGAGACCCGGCAGTACACCACAACCTTCCGCCGGACGGCGTCGAAGCCCGGCCGCAACACCCGGCGCACATCCGAATCGTCGAAATACCGCTGCCCGGACGGCAGACGACGGGCCGCGATCCGACCCTCCGCCTCCCACCGGCGCACCGTGCTCACCGAGCGGCCCACCCGCTTGGCGAACTCACCGATCCGATAGACGCTGCCCACAGCGGTCAACTATGGATAGTTCTGAAGAGGAAAGCAACCACCAGTAGCTGCTCCTGACGAAGGCTGTCGGTCAGCCGACGGTGTCCAGCGGCAGCCTGAGCCCGAGTCGGCCGCCGATCGGGAGGTTCTGCTCCTGGATCAGGGCCAGTTCGGTGGCGGACAGGGCGCGGCGGTAGACGCGTACCTCGTCCAGCGTGCCGCGGAAGCGGTCCACGCCGTCCAGGCGCTGTCCGATGTGAAGCCCTTGGATGCCGAACTCCTGACCGAGGGTCACCGAGCCGGCCGGCGCCGCCGCCGACGAGACCTGAACGCCGTCCACCAGCAGCCTGAGCTGCCCGTCCGCCCGCTGGAGCACGACAAAGTGCCACTGCCCGTCGTTATACGCGCTCGGCGACTGCACCGTGACGTTGTACCGGCCGACCGAGAGGATCGCGCGGATGCGACTGCTCGCCGGCTCGGCCCGCAGCCATACTGCAGGCGGGTTGGTGCCCGAGTTCACCCGGTAGAACCACAGGATCGAGTGCGCGCCGGTCTTCTCCGAGTACCGGATCCACGTGCTCAGCGTGAAGTCGTCCCCGCCGAGGTCGATCGACCGGTCGAACGGCACCTCCACCCGATCGTCCACTCGGTCGAGTGCCAGCCCGTTGCCGAACCGGCCGTCGGTGACCTGGGCGCCACCGCGGACGTAGGCGTCGTTGCGGTGGGGCGACTCGTCAGGCGTCCGCGGTCCGGGTGCCGGCGGTGCGGGAATGCCGGGCGGAATGCCGTTCGGGGTGTCGAGGTACGCCTCGTTGAACCGGGCGAACCGGATCGTCTCGTACGGGCTGACTGCGCCGGCCTCGTACATCAGTGCCGCCTCGTCACCGTCGAGGCGCAGCATGTCCGAGTAGGCCGTGGGACCCCAGTAGAAGACCTTGCCCTCGTTCCAGGTCTCGAAGCTGCGCCCCTCGTCGTAGGACGAGCGGATGCCCAGCGCCTCACGGGCGCTGGGGTGCAGCGGGGAGGAGAAGAGAATGCGGTCATCGCTGAATCGCAGCAGGGAGCCCTGGACGTCGGTCGTGGCGAGGGCCGGCATGGTGCGGAAGGGAGCATCCCACGTCTCGCCGCCGTCGCTGCTGATCGCGTACGCCCGGTTGCCCGGGTCGGTGCCGCGCTCGCGGGCCGACGCGTAGATCCGTCCGTCGGTGAGCTCTACGACGGTGACCTCCTGCGCGATGACCCCACCGTCGTCGCGGAACGTCTCCGCACCAATGTTCCAGGTCACCCCGCTGTCATCGCTGTAGAGCAGATGCGTGCCGTAGACATGCTTGCCGACCCGGTCCCAGCTTTCGAAGCTCGCCCCGACCACCAGCCGGCCGGCGTGTGCCCCCCGCTGAAGCTGGATCCCGTGCATCGGCCCGGTGGCGTACCAGAAGTTCCACTCCGGGCGCTTGCCCTCGGTCATCTCGCGGGCGGCCGACCAGGTTGCCCCGTTGTCGTCGCTGAACTGCACCCACGGGTCGCGGTCACAGCCATTGGAGCACGGCTCGGGACCGTTGTGCGTGCTCACCACCACGACGCGCCCAGTGGTCCGGTCGACGATCGGCACTGGGTTGCCGTGGGTCTCGCCGTTGCCCTCGGAGACCACTTGCAGCGGCCCCCAGGTCCGGCCGCCGTCGGCGGAGCGGCGCAGCACGAGGTCGATGTCCTCGTCGTCGCCGCAGTCCTTCACCCGCCCCTCGGCGAAGGCCAGAATCATCCCGTTCTTCGCTCGCACCACTGCCGGAATGCGAAAACAGGCGTATCCGAAGTCTCCGCGCTGGTAGAGCACTTGCTCGTCGACGTGCGGTTCACTGGTCTGGCTCTCGCCGGCCGCCGTGCTCGTGCCCGTGGAAGCGGGTTCCGCGCGCGCGGGGCCGGCGAGCATGCTGAGGACGACGCCGGCCAGGGTCAGCACCGCCCCGAAGCCACGGTAGCGGCGGCGTGAGCTGGTCAGACCCTCCGGCGAATACCCATCGTTCATCTCCTCGCACCCTCCATCAGAGTCGTGCGCCCCGTTGTCCACTCGGGATGGCTCCGGGCGACCGGATGCGTCGCCGAGGTGGATACGTAGGACGTGGGATGTCATGTTGCCGAAACGATACGCGTATCGACGGGGGCGGACAAGCACCCTTGACGTAGCCGGCAGGTCACCCTACTGTCCCGGCAACGACGGACATCCCATGTCTTGGTCGTGCTCACGGTACGAGCGGCAGACCGAGCTTACCGAGAGGAAGTGGGTGGCATGACCATGCCGAAGATCGTGTTCGGCGGGGACTACAACCCCGAGCAGTGGTCCGAGGACGTCTGGGTCGAGGACATGAAGCTCATGGTCGATGCCGGGGTGTCGCTCGTATCCGTCGGCATCTTCTCCTGGGCAAGCGTGCAGCCACGTCCCGGCACCTACGAGTTCGGCTGGTTCGACCGGGTGATGGACAACCTCGCTGAGGCCGGTATCGGAGCCAGCCTCGCCACCATGACCGCTTCTCCCCCACCCTGGCTGTCCCGGCACCACCCGGAGGTGCTACCGGAACGCGTCGACGGGGTGCGGCTGTGGCCCGGCGGGCGGCAGCAGTACTGCCCGTCCAGCCCGGTGTACCGCGAGTACGCCGGGCGGTTGGTCGAGCACCTCGCCCGCCGCTACGCCGGGCACCCGGCGCTGAAGCTGTGGCACATCGGCAACGAATACGGCTGCCACGTGCGGGCCTGCTACTGCGACGTATCGGCCGAGGACTTCCGGCGCTGGCTGCGCGAGCGGTACGGCGACATCGACGCGCTCAACGAGGCGTGGTCGACGACGTTCTGGTCGCAGCGCTACGACGACTGGGCGGACATCCTGCCGCCGCGCAGCGCGCCGACCTTCGCCAACCCCGCCCAGAAGCTGGACTTCGCCCGGTTCAGCAACGACGCGATTCTCGCCTGCTATCTCGCCGAGCGTGACATCGTGCGCCGGTTCGCCCCGGGCGTACCGGTGACGACGAACTTCATCGGCCTGGTCCACAAGCCGATCGACTCCTACCGGTGGGCCGCCGAGCAGGATGTGGTCAGCCTCGACAGTTATCCCGACCCGCACGATCCGCGTGCTCACGTGGAGGCCGCGTTCGGCTATGACCTGATCCGCTCGGCGCGTCGCGGTCAGCCCTGGCTGCTGATGGAGCAGGCACCCAGCGCGGTCAACTGGCGCGAGCGCAACGCGCCGAAACCGCCGGGGCTCATGCGGCTGTGGAGTTGGCAAGCGGTGGCGCAGGGCGCGGACGGCGTGCTCTTCTTCCAGTGGCGCCAGGCCGTCGGAGGCGCCGAGAAGTTCCACTCGGCGATGGTGCCGCACGGTGGTACCGAGACCCGCGCCCATCGCGAGATCCGAGCGCTCGGGCAGGAGATCGCGGGTGTCGCCGAGCTGGCCGGCACGCGGGTGCACACCGACGTCGCGCTGCTGCACGACTGGGCCAACTGGTGGGCGCTGGAGTCGGACGCCCACCCGGCCGTGCTCGATCTGCTGGAAACCCACCGAGCGCACTACGCGCCGTTGTTCGATGCCCACGTCACCTGCGATGTCGTATCGCCGGCCACGGACCTGTCCGGCTACCGGCTCGTCGTCGTGCCGAACCTGTACCTCATGTCCACCGAGGTGGCCGACCGCCTACGTCGCTACGTCGAGGGCGGCGGGCACCTGGTGGTGTCGTTCTTCTCCGGCATCGTGGACGAGTCCGACCGCGCTTACCTCGGCGGATACCCGGCCCCGATGCGAGACCTGCTGGGGCTGCGCATCGACGAGTTCTGGCCGCTGCCGGCTGGCGGCACGATCGAACTGGACATCGCGGGAGAGCGGCGCACCGGCACCGTGTGGTCGGAATGGATCGAGACCGAGGGAGCGGAGGTGCTGGCCACCTTCGCCGACGGCGAGCTGGCCGGCCGGCCGGCGGTCACCCGCCACTCGTACGGCGCCGGTGTGGCCTGGTACCTGGCCACCCGGCCCGAGCCGACGGCGATGGGCGAGCTGTTCGACCGCATCCGTGGCGAAGCGGGCGTGGAGCCGGTGCTCCCCGATCTGCCCGCAGAGCTGCAGGCGGTGGTCCGGCACGGCCCGGACACCTCGTACCTCCTGCTGCTCAACCACGGCGCCGAGGCGGTCACGGTCGCGTTGCCCGCGCCGGCGGTCGATCTGCTCGGCGACCGGGAGCGTACGGTCGGCGCCGTGTCGCTCGCTCCCGGCGGCGTCGCGGTGCTACGGAGGTGAACGGGACGGTTCCCGGCCGTTTCGCGGGGCAGGTCGCCGCCGTCACCGGCGCCGCCCGCGGAATCGGCGCCGCGAGCGCGCGCCGGCTGGCGGCCGAGGGAGCGTCCGTACTGCTGCTCGACGTCGCTGACGAGCATGGCGCCCGCGTCGCCGCGCAGATCCGCGACGCGGGCGGCACCGCCCGCTACGTCCACTGCGACGTTGCCACCGAGTCGGACTGGCGGGCCGCCCGAGAGGTGGTCCGTACCGAGTTCGGCGGGCTGGACATCCTGCACAGCAACGCCTTCGTGCAGCACGCGGGCGCGGCGCACGAGCTCGACCCCGCGGCCTGGAACCGCGTGCTCGCGGTCAACCTCACCGCGCTCCATCTCGGCGTCCGAGCCTTCGTCGGCGACCTGCGCGACCGTCGTGGTTGCATCGTCGTGACGTCGAGCGTGCACGCCCTGTTCGGGCTTCCGGGCAGCCCCGCATACGCCGCCAGCAAGGGCGGGCTGGCGGCACTGACCCGGCAGCTCGCCGCAGAGTACGGACCTCAGGTGCGGGTGAACGCCGTGCTGCCCGGGCCGGTGGACACCGACGCCTGGCGCGGGCTGGGCGCGGAGGCGCGGAAGCGAGCTGCGGCGGCGACGGTCCTTGGCCGTCTCGGCGACCCGGCGGAGGTGGCCGCCGTGGTGGCCTTCCTGGCCAGCGCCGACGCGTCGTACGTGACGGGGGCGAGTCTTCTGGTGGACGGCGGCTGGAGCGTCACGAAGGATTCGCCCTGACGCGGGCGCACCGGTGCCGCCGCCCACGGCGGCGGCACCGGTGCCGGGATCACCGGCTCCCGCGACCCGGTGAGGAGGTTCGCGACCGGCCGTCACGGTCGAAGCTGAGCGACCGGGACCCGCCGGAAGGTGATCGTCTCGTTCGCCCCGAAGTTGCCCGTCTCGTAGAGCACGCCAACCGTGTCGGGGGCGAGCTGGACCAGGTCTGAGTAGGCGGCGGGGAGACCGGACAGCGCCAGGGCCGGCCGCCAGGTCGCGCCGTGGTCGGTACTCATCCGCAGGGTCAGCGCCGCGCGGCTGTTCGGGTCCGCGGGGCCGGAGAAGAGCAGTTGGTTACTTGCCCCGGTCAGCTGCAGGACGCTGCCCTGCACGACCGGCGCCACGAGCGTGGCCTGCGGGCGGTGCGGCAGTTCCAGGCTCTCGCCGCCGTCGCGGCTGTAGGCGTCGGCGCGGTTGCCCGGCGCGCTGCCGTTGTGCTCGCGCGTGTTGACGTATAGACGACCGTCGGGCAGCTCGGCCACCGTGGACTCATTCACGTTGATGTACCCGTTCGGATTGTCGTCGACCGAACCGATCCGCCAGCTCTCACCTGCGTCGTCGCTGTAGAGCAGATGCCCGCCGTAGTACTTCGCCTCCGTACCGAGGTCGGCGGAGCCGGCCGGCGGTGCGATCGAATGGTTGGCCGGGACCACGAGCCGGTTCCGGTGCGTGCCGCCGGTCAGCCGGATCGCGTGGCCCGGGCCCGTGGCGTACCAGCGCCAGTTTTCTGCCTTGGCCTGCGCGGTGATCTCGCGCGGCGCGGACCAACTCGCCCCGTCGTCGTCGCTGTGCTGGACGAAGACCCGGCGGCTCTGCTCGGCCGGCACCTCGCCGCGCATGATCGCCGCCTCGGACGCGGTCCCGCCGTTGTACGTCGACAGCAGCACGACCCGACCGGTCGCGGTCACCACCGGGGCGGGATTGCCCGCGGTGTTGGGGCCGCTGTCGTGTACCACCTGCAGCGGTCCCCAGGTGCATCCGCCGTCGGTCGACCGCTTGAGCACGAGATCGATGTTGCCGGCGTCGCTGAGTGAGGCGAGCCGCCCTTCGGCGAAGGCCAGCAGCGTGCCGGAACGGGTGGCAACGATCGCGGGGATGCGGAACGCGTTGTAGCCCTCGGTTTCGGCAGTGAAGGGCACCGATCCTTCGCAGCGTGAGCCCTGATCGGTCGCTGCCCGCGCCGCCGGGGCTGATGGAACGCTGGCGCCGGCCAGGCTTGCGACCAAGGCGGCGCAACCGACGACGATCGCCGTCCGGGACGCGGGGGTCTTGAGGGTGGTACTGGACACGATGCCACCTTCTTTCGGGGGATGGGACGTGCGGACGGTGAGGGCTCCGTCCCGGAGCGGGCAACCGAGCCATCGACAATTGGACATAGGACGTCCTATGTGACGCTAGGCTCGGCCCAGCGGCTAAAGCCAGGTGCCACGCGACGAGCGGTCGATCTGCTGCGGCGAACGGTCGACAGCAACGGACGGCATCCCATCTCTGACAGCGTCTGCCCGACGGGCTGCGCCGCCCCCTCCTGCCGAGATTCGGGTGCGGCGTATGGCGGGCGCAGGACGGTGGCACTCCCCCGCCGGCGGCCAGCGCGGACTGAGGCGCGGCGAGTCGCGGGATCATGATTATTGGTACCGGCTCGGCGCCTTCCCCGACCCCGAGGTTCAGCGGCTCGCCGAGATCGCGGCCGAGGAGGCGTCGTAGGCGTGTAAACGCAGACGGCCCCCGCAGCTGGTCGTGCTCCGGCGGCGGGACATTCGTGTATGAACCGGGAGTCAGGCGCGGCGCCGGCTCGTCGGCACGGGCCGACAAACCGGGCGGGCCGCCCGGTGGTCGGCGTACCCGGGGGAGGTCCGATCATCGACCGATGCGATTACGACACTCTCGTGGCCCCGGCCGTCGCCGCCGCGTTCGCCCACACCGGCTGCGGTGGCAGCGACGCGCCGACCGTCGCCGGGCCCGTATGCAATCGCCATCGGTGAGCGCCTGGCGGGTTCGAGGACTACCCGACTCCCCAAGCGTCACGTCTTCGTTCGCGCCCATCTAAATCACGTGAGATGGGTCGCCGACAGCACGGCAAGTAGGAAGGCTCGTGCTCACGCTGCCGCTGATGATCCGCTGACGCCCAACGACAACTGACGTGTTATCCGGCCAGCGGTAGGGAGGGCGAGACAGCACGGTGCTGATGGTCATCGACCGGCGGCTCAGGCGTTGCCGGCGGCGTCAACGACACCGGACCCTTCGGGAACGACGAGACGATCATCCTGGAGGAGAGCGTCGGGATCTGGGGCCACCTGACCGGGAATCCGTTCAGCCGGATCGCGGCCCGCCGGGCAGCCTGCCTCCGGCCTCGCAGCACAGCGTCTGCAATCGGTTTCGTGCGGTTGCCACAGCTAGAACCCAGTTCAAGGGGGCACCGCACCGACTTCTTGACGAAATCGATTGCATGTCGCCGGTGGGGCCGTCGCCACGGTGTTGCTGCTGGCCGGCATCGAGCCGGGCGGAGCCGTGGTGCACGGAGCCGGCGTGGGCGTCCTCGGGCTGTCCGTATCCGGGGTCGAGCGCGGCGAGGAGTCTGTGACAGGAGGCTAGCCTGGAACGGCGAACGATTTGGGGGAGACAGTGGTGGGGGATCTCGACGAGGCGGCGGCGATCTTCACGGGCGTGCGGCCACGTCTGTTCGGGATCGCGTACCGCATGTTGGGCAGCGCCAGCGAGGCCGAGGACCTGGTGCAGGACGTTTGGCTGCGCTGGCAGGCGACCGACCGGAGCGTGGTGAAGAATCCGGGCGCGTTTCTGGCGACGACCACGACGCGGCTCGCGATCAACGAGCTGCAGTCGGCGCGGGCGCGCCGCGAGACGTACGTCGGTCCGTGGCTGCCGGAGCCGGTCGACACTAGCGCGGACCCGTTCCTGGGCGCCGAGCGCGGGGAGGCGCTCGAGCTCGCGGTCCTGATGCTGATGGAGAAGCTCACCCCGCAGGAGCGGGCGGCGTACGTGTTGCGGGAGGCGTTCGACTACCCGTACCCGCAGATCGCCGCAATCCTGCAGTCCACCGAGCCGGCCGTGCGGCAGCTGGTCAGCCGGGCGCGTAAGCACGTCGCCGGCGAGCGGAAGATCCGGGTGCCCGAGTCCGCGCAGCGCCGGCTGCTGGCAACCTTCCTCGAGGCCGCCCGCACCGGTGATCTCGAAGCATTGGAGAAGTTGTTCGCGGCCGACGTGGCGAGCATCTCCGACGGCAACGGCGCGCGGCAGGTCTCCCGCAAGGTCATCGTGGGCGCGGCCCGGGTGGCGAAGTACATCGCCGCGTTCTCGACCGAGTACTGGAAGGGCATGGACCTGCGGTGGGTCACCACGAACGGGCAGACCAGCGCGATCATGCGCCGCGGTGACGCGGTCCTCGGGATCGTCACGGTCGTCGCCTCTTCGGAGGGTATCGACCAGGTGCTGTGGATGATGAACTCGGAGAAGATCGCCGCCATGGCCGACGTCACAAACTAGGGGGCAGCCCGGTCTCTATTGGCGAAGGCGAGAGACAGGGGACGAAGGTGCGGACCATCCTGGTGGTCGGCGGCGGGTACGCCGGCTTCTACACGGCCTGGAAACTGGAGAAGAAGCTGCGCCGGGGCGAGGCGCGGGTCATCGTCGTTGACCCCCGGCCGTACATGACCTATCAGCCGTTCCTGCCCGAGGTGGTGGCCGGCTCGGTCGAGGCGCGCCACGCCGCTGTCTCACTGCGCCGGCACCTGCGGAGGACGGAGATCATCGCGGGCCGGGTGACGGCGGTCGACCACGCGCGCAAGACGGTCACGGTACGTCCGGCGGTGGGTCGGGAATATCCGCTCGCGTACGACATCATCGTCGTGACCGCCGGTGCGGTGACCCGCACCCTGGCCATCCCCGGGGTGAGCGACCACGCGATCGGCATGAAGCACGTCGAGGAGGCCGTCGCGATCCGCGACCGGTTGCTGACCGCCTTCGACCAGGCCGCGACGCTGCCGCCCGGGCCGGAGCGCCGGCGGCTGCTCACCGTGACGTTCGTCGGCGGTGGCTTCTCCGGGGTCGAGGGCTTCGGTGAGCTGCTGTCGCTGGCGACGGCGCTGATCCGGCGCTATCCCGAGCTGAGCCTGGACGAGCTGAGCTTCCACCTGGTGGAGGCACGCGACCGGATCCTGCCCGAGGTGACCGACGGGCCCGGGCAGTGGGTCGTGCGCTCGCTGACGAAGCGCGGCGGGCGGGTTCACCTGAACGCGCAGCTGCTCTCCGTGCGCGACGGTCACGTGGTGCTGTCCACCGGTGAGGAGTTCGATTCTGAGCTGATCGTCTGGACGGTCGGCAACGCTGCGAACCCGATGGTGCACAACCACAGCGACCTGCCCGTCAACGGGCGCGGGATGCTGGTGGTCCGCGCCGACCTGCGGGTCGGCACCGAGGACGCGCCGGTGCCGGACGCGTGGGGCGCCGGCGACGACGCGGCCGTCCCCGACCTCGCGGCGGAGCGGACCGGCGTCTCGACGGTGCCCAATGCCCAGCACGCGGTGCGCCAGGGCAAGCTGCTGGCCCGCAACATCGTCGCCACGCTGCGCGGGCGGGAGCCGAAGCGGTACGTGCACCACAGTCTCGGCACGGTCGCCACGCTGGGCCTCGGCCGCGGCATCTTCCAGTTTCACCGCCTGGTCATCAAGGGCTTCCCGGCCTGGCTGATGCACCGCGGCTACCACGTGCTGGCGGTGCCGACGTGGGAGCGCAAGGTCCGGGTGCTCGCGGTCTGGGCGACCGCCGCGCTGTTCGGCCGGGACATCGTCTCGCTGACCTCGGTGCAGCACCCGCGGGAGGCGTTCCTGGCCGGCGCGCACGCACCGGCACCCGCGGAGGCGGGTGCGCCGCCGGCGGGTGTCATGACCGGCGATGCCGCGCGTTCATGACGACGTCGTACGCCGGCTTGCGGCCGCCTGCCACCTGGGCGACGTCACCGCGATCGAGGCCGTCCTCGGCGCGGACGCCGTTGCAGTGTGCGACAGCGGCGGCCGTGTGCCCGCTCCGAGACGTGCGGTGCACGGAGCGGCCGAGGTCGTCCGGCTCCTCCGTGCCCTGCTGCCCGGAACCGACCTCACCGTTGAGAGCGTCAACGGGCACGCCGGACTGGTGATCCGCCAGACCGGGCGTGCCGTGGCCGTGATCGCCGTGAGCTGCGACGAAAACCGGGCCGCAGCCCTTTGGATCGTGCTGAATCCCGCCAAACTGCGGGACTGGCACCGCAGCTGAACCGGACCATCGCCGCAGGACGCTATCGCCGAGCACTAGGGCCCCTTTTGGTCCCATCGGCTCCCCTTCGCGCAGATAGACGCAGGCATCGGCCCCTAGACCCGCTGGGCGATGCCTCGGCTGCCGTCGCCGGCTCCTGGGCCAGGTCTTTGGCTTCGCTGGCGGCCACGGTGACGTCCCTGCCGGCGTTGACAGCCCAGTCGCCTCGATAGTGGCGTCGAGCGCAGCAGATTGGCCCTCCGTCAGGGTCGCCCCATTCGCCGACCACCCTGCCGTGAAGGCTGTCACCGATGCCGAGTCAGCTGGTGGGATCGTGCGGATGTGTGATGGCACGCTTGCCCTGCAACAGTCCCGTGGACTGACCGATCTCGATGAGGTACCCGTCCGGGTCCCGCAGGTAGCAGCGGATCTCAGACGCGCGGTCGATCGGCGGCGTCAGGAACTGCGCGCCGTTCGCCTTCCACTGCTCGTAACAGGCGCGGATGTCGGCGACCCGCAAGTTCAGGAAGATCGATGTGGTGTCGCCGGGCTGGTAGTCGACCACCGAGATTCCCGGCTTGTCGGGGGTGGGCGGGCCACCCGGATTCATGATGATCCACGAATTGGACAGCCTGACGATGCAGGGATTCTCGTTCAGCACGACGGTGCCGCCCAGAACGCGGGCGTAGAAGTCGCGGGACCGCGCTACGTCGCGCACGGTGATGAACAGCGTCACCAGAATGCCCTCGGCGGGCGCCGGGACGTTGGCGAAGTCCGGCGCGGGCTCTGTCCTGGGATTGCGCCATTCCGGCGGGCGTTGGGACGCCGGCCCCGTCACGGGGGCAGCGCTCGGCACCGCAGCGGACTGGGCCCGGTGCACTAGCCGGCCGAGGTAGAGCAGGAGTATCGCCAGCACCACCTCGATGCCGAGTCCGGTGCCGACTCCGAGCGCTTCCCGAAGCGAGAAGTGGTCGACGTGCGTGACGTGGTAGGTGAAGTGCGTGGCAGCGTAGATCAAGTAGCCGAGCAGCGCCGACCGAACGACCTTGCTGTCGAGCACCACAGCGGCGACGTACAGCATGGCGGTCAACGCGAGCCCGAGGCCGCCGACGTCGGACACCAGATGCTCGTTGTACGCGGGGTCGAGTCGCACCGTCGGGAAGTCGTCGTAGAACGATCGGGGAAACACGTACTGCCAGACGGAGGCAACCGTCTGCAGCGCGGCCAGGGTGATCAGCCCGCCACGCAGCCACTTCTTCATCATCGGTACAGCGGTGTCGGTGGATTGAGGTGTCATGGCTGGAAGGCTCTCGGCTCGGCGGATTGGTGACAGGTCCCAGCCACGGAAAGCGGCAGCGAGCAGCAAGGACGACCCCCGTCCCGGGCTCGAGCCATCACTGTGCGGCGTCGGTCTTCGCCGTCTCAGTCAGCCATTGACCGAACCGCAAAGTGCCACGGGGACCCGGCCCGGCGGGAAGCAGGCCACCGTTGGCCATCGACCACCCCGCAGCTGACGGCCACGGCACGCTCACTACGAATTTGCGCGGGCCTCGTACCGTGGCTACCCGGCGTACGGCCGACGACATCATCAACACCTCAGGTCCGGCGATCTCCGGAACACGCCCCAACGCGGGTCCTTCGGCCAGGCGCACCAACTCGGCGGCCACCTCAGCCGCCGCCACTGGTTGGGTACGCATCCGCGGGACAACGGCCACGGGTCCTGGGAAGAGGGTGAGTGACTGTACGGCGAACTCGAAGAACTGGGTGGCCCGCAGGATGGTCGCCGGCACCGGGCCGGCGAGCACGAGTCCTTCCTGACGATGCTTACCGTGGTAGTAGCCCCAGTTCACCCGGTCGATACCGACAATCGAGAGCAGTACGTGGTGATTGACCCCGCACCGTTGTTCCGCCTTCAACAGGTTCCGCGTGGTCGTCTCGAAGAACCGAGTCGAGGCGCGCTTACTGATTGTCTGGATGTTCGACACGTCGACCACGGTCGCCACGTTCCTGGGTGCGTCGTCCAAACCCACTCCGTTGGTCAGATCGATTCCGTGAGACCGGGAGATCACCACGACGTCATGGCCCGCCGCGCGCGCCCGCTCGACGACCAACTTGCCGACCCAGCCCGTACCTCCAGCCACCGCGATCCGCATCGCGTCACCTTTCTCTCATAGTCGCCCGCCGAACAGCCGCGCGTTCACCGGCACGTGTTGAAATGAGGCCCATGTCGAGGGCGGTGCTGTGACACCCAACGCGTTCTTGTTCGGAATCATGTACGGCCAGTACAAAGCTCATCTGCGGTGCCAGTCCCGCACTTCGGCGGTATTCAGCGCGGTCCAAGGGCTACGGCCCGGTCCTCGTCGCAGCTCACGGCGATCACGGCGACCGGGCGTCACGGCCGCCTGAGTTCCGGGGGTACGTAGTCGAATGTCGGGCCCGCTGTTGTGCTTCCTCCATCGGACATCTCCATCAGTCCCTGCGCCTGGGCCTTGAGGGCGTACATGGTGCCGGTCGCGACGCCGAGCATCCCCGGGCTGCCGTTGAACGCCTGCTCCAACAGATTCAGCACGGCGCAGTAGGTGTGGTTGAAGTCTTCCTGGGCGGCGCGGATCGGACTACCTGGAGCGTGGTCGGCCAGACGTGGGTTGGGCCGCATCGGGTAGACGCCGCCGAGGTCGACCGAGAGGGCCTCGCCGGTGGGCCCGGATCGCGAGGTGTCACCGCGCCGGTATCGCCGGCCCAGCTTGAGTTCCAGGAACCGGTAGTAGTGCGCGACCTCGTCCCGGTCGGGGTGGAGGATGTCCTGGTCACCGTCCCAGACCTCGCCTCGTGCCGTGCCTTCGCCCTGCTCGACGATCTCCTCCAACGCTGCCATTGCCGAGTTGAGATCGCTGACCGCGATCAGCCGTCCGCCGCTGTGATGGAACGGGCCCGCGGTGACCTGGCGAGCCGGGTCGCCGCAGAAGACCGTTCGCTCGCCGAGTTCAGCGCACAGATCGCGCACTCCCTGTTCGATCGCGCTGTAGAACTGCCCGATCGTTTCGTAGCTGTCGCCCTCGGCCGGGGCACCAGGGGGTGCCGGCCGTTCGAGTCGGAGGAACATCTCAATTGCTTCCGCCCCGAACGGAACCAGCGACAGCTCCAGAGAGCGGTCGCCGTGGGGCAGAAGCCTGGGATAGCGCGGCAGCATCTTCGGCGTGTCCAGCCGAGGGTGCCCGCCGACGGCGTTGAGCAGGTTCGCGGCCAGCGCCAGGTGGATCATCTCTTCGACGAAGACGCTGCCCACCACCTGAACGGCTTCGGGGTTGCGCGACGGGTCGAGCGAGTAGAGCGCGCAGAGGTACGACGGCAGGGTGGCGTGTTCCAACTCGATCGCCCATTGCAGGTGCTTGCGAAGATCTTCGAGCGTCTCAATCCGCATCGTCGATGGGGCTGCCACTGTCCGTTGCGGTTCTGAGTGAGTCGTGGTCGGGTTGGTCATTTCTTCTCCGTGTGCTGCTTGTCCGGCACGGGGCTGGGCGGGCGACCGCAGGATCAACTGCATCGAGACCGCGGCCCGGCGAGGCATCGGGTATCAGTAGCCGATGGATCTCGCCGAGCACAGCGGCGTTGTCTCGATCGTGCAGAGCCCCAGGCAATAGGCGGCGTCACCGGCCCCGTCCGCAGTGGAATCCGAGCTCGGCCCGCCACCCGCGCGGGTCAGGCCGTCTCGCGCGCAGCCCGTTCGATGAACGACGCCGCCGCTGCTGAATGCGAGGTGAACACCGTGTGCGAGGCGCCCCTGACGCTGGGCTTGGTGCCGTGGGCGCGTTCGGCCATGAAGGGCTGGGCCTGGGCCGGAATGTTCCTGCGGGCAGCGGGTTCAGCACCATGAAGTCGTGGCAGAGGCCCTCGTACCGCATGGTGGTGGTCGCTACGCCGGCGGCGCGCCGCTTCGTCGCGTACGCCGATCTCGGCGACTAGCGGGTCAGCCAGTCGCGGTAGGTGGTCGTCGCGAGGACTGCGCCCTCCGGGGCGATCAGGACATCGCCGGGCACCGCGGCGAACATGCCGGCGGCCGGGTCGAGGACGACGATGCGCTTGTCGCCCTTGGCGGCCAGCGCGACCCGACCCCACTCGTCGAGCATGAAGACCTCGGGACCGGCCACGTTCCGGATGCCCCGCAGCGGCGCGCCCACGGCGACCTCGGCCACCGCCTTCGCGACGTCGGCCGACGCCATCGGCTGCACCGGCGTGCCGGGCAGCCGCACCGTGTCGCCGTCGGCGGTCCAGGACAGGATCGCGTCGGCGAACTCGAAGAACTGGGTGGCGCGGACGATCGAGTATGGCACCGGGCCAGCCTTCAGAATCTCCTCCTGCAGCACCTTGGCGCGGTAGTAAGCGAGGTCCGGCACCCGGTCCACGCCGACGATCGACAGGATCACGGCGTGGCCGACGCCCGCGCGCTGCGCGGCCGCCAGCAGATTTTCCATCGTCGAGCGGAAGAAGTCGGCCGACGCCTCGTCGAACGTCGGCGAGTTCGTCAGATTCAGCACGACGTCGGCGCCCTTGAGCCCGGCGTCGAGGCCTTCGCCGGTGAGCAGGTCCACGCCGTTCGACGGAGACAGCGGCACCGCCTCGTGCCCCTCGGCCTGAAGGATCTTGACGACCTGCGACCCGATGAGCCCGGTACCACCCAGTACGGCGATTTTCATTTCTCTGACACCTCTGTCTTGGTCGGGAGGCCGGGCGTTCACCCGGCTACGCCAGTTATGACCGGACAGCACCGCCGGTTGTGACTAGGGTGCATGTCACACACAGGACGCAGGCCGCTGAAGGGCGAGCAGGTCGGTCAGGCCGAAGCGTGCTCCCGCGGCGGGCAGGGTCGGCTCCCAGTCCGGTTCCAGGCTCAGGTAGCTTGCCGGGTCGGCGCGGAGCAGTCCGATCAGGACCTCCGCCACGATCCGGCCGCCGACTGGGCCGAGCCGGTCGCCGCCACCGCGGTGCTCGGCCTCCTTGAGGATGTAGAACCACAGCGGAGTGCCGTGCGGCCAGGCCTGCCCCAACTCGTCGAGGGTCAGCGGCGCCGCGCCAACCAGCCGGGCGACTGCCTCGCCGCTGGGCAGCCCGGTGGTTCCGCCGCGCAGCAGGTCGCGTACCGCTAGCGAGCGGTAGGCGGCAGTGTCGACCACGCCGGTGACTCGCTCGGGCAGGCCGATGAGGCTGGCGGCGAGGCGACCGTCGAGGCGTTTGGCGCGCTGCGCCGGTGGGTGGCCGGGAACATCGAAGATCTGCGCCAGATCCAGGCGCCGCCCGGCGGGCAGCGGGCCGAACCCGACCAGATCGGGGAAGAGCGGCACCGCGGGACCGCCGTCGACGAGCCGGTAGGTGTGCCGGATCTGGCCGTGGCCGTAGCGGAAGGCCGCGTCGGCGAACTCCAGCGGAATGTAGGCCTGCCCCGGCGGTGGCGCGAACGACCGGCCGCCCTCGGCGAGCACCTGCTCGACCAGGCTCTCCCCGACAAGCCTGGACAGGAAGTCATGGACCACGATCCACTGGTAGTGCCAGGTGAGTGTGACCCGCGCCCGGTCGAAGACGTCGGCCTCGGGCACCCCGCCCTCGCGCAGCAGGTCGACCACGTGGTTGTGCGCGTGCAGCAGCGCGACGTGCAGACTTAGCGCGAACAGATGCACGTCGTTGCGCGGATCGCCAATCAGGGCCACGCCCTGCCGGTTGCGCGGCACGTCGCCGCCGTCCTCGCCGAGCAGGAACTTCGCCGGGTCGCCCACGTCGAACAGGTACGGCGAACCGATCGGGCCGTCCGAGTACATGATCTCCAGGTTGAGCTTCGGGGAGCGCGCGTTGCGCAGCGCCCCGGGGTCGACGCCGCCGGTGATGGATGAGCGGTCAGCGGTGATGTCGTGGGCGATCAGCTGGCCGAAGAAGGGCCACCCGGCGGCCTCGGTGGCGTCGTCGCCGTCCCGGTTCAACTGGTCCAGGACCGGGGCGGCGTCGCAGATCCCGCCGTCGCCACCCGCACGCACCAGCAGCCCGGGGTCGGTGCCCAGCGGGCCGAGGCCCGGGAACATACGTCCGTAGCGGGCCGCCCCGGCGGGCCGGTCCACGGCGCGCACCAGGCTGAGGCAATGGTCGCGGGCGGCCACCCGGCTACCGCTTTCAGGCATCTCGATCTCCGTATCGTTCGGCCGGCCGTGAGCCGTCCGTCCTCCAGGGCCGCGCCAGCGCCGAGAAGGCCGCGGAGGTCCGCCTCCTCGCGCTAGGCATCCGCCGGATCGAACAACCCGTCGATCGACACAGCGAGGGCGACGTCCGTCAACTCTCCCCTGACAGTGCGCTCGAGCCTGGACAAGAAGGCGTCATCGCTGGCCGGGAATTTCCTCTTCTCCACCCGGTACGCGGGTGAACACCAGCAAAGACAAGGCAGCCCCGCGACCTGTGACACGCCGGCCGAGGTGTCTCAGGACACGTACGGGAGATGCGCTGTCACCACCCGCCCCGCTGTCCGGCCTCATGAAGTGAGCGGCTTCCGGCACACGACGCCCACGCATCGGTCCGAGCTCGTGTCGACGGGTTCGGGCACCCACAGCCCAATCTGGGTCCGGCAACGCTGCCGCCGCCTGTCACAGATTCCACGGCTGCCCGGTCCTGGACGGTGACGAAACAGAACCGCAGCCGCGATCCTCCGCCGGCCACCACCAACAAGGACAGAACATGACAGCATCGGATAAAGGGACCGCTAAAGAGGAAGGGACGACAGAGCGGTGAGGACCGGTCGACTCGAAGCCTTCAGCGATGGCGTGCTCGCCATCATCATCACGATCATGGTGCTCGAACTGAAGGTGCCGGAGGACCACAGCCTCAGCGGCCTTCTTCACACGACCGGCGTCGGGCTGCTGACCTATCTCCTCAGCTTCGTCTATGTGGGCATCTACTGGAACAACCACCATCACATGTTCCAGCTGGTGAGGCAGGTCAGCGGCGGGGTGCTGTGGGCGAACCTGGCACTGCTGTTCTGCCTGTCGCTGTTCCCGTTCACGACAGCCTGGATGGACGAGTCGAGGTTCGAGCCGACCCCGGTCGTCATTTACGGCTTGAATCTGCTCGCCGCGGCCATCGCATACTTCGTGCTCCAAGTCGTGATCATCCGGCGGCAGGGACCGGACTCGCCGCTGAGGCGGGCCGTCGGCAGTGACCTCAAGGGCAAGCTCTCCCCCGCGCTCTACCTCGTCGGGACACTCAGCGCCCTGGCGATCGACCGGGGCCGCATCGGCGTCTGGACTGCCCTGACGTGCTTCGTCGCCGCGGCGATCGTCTGGATCATTCCCGACCCCCGCATTGACCGGGTAGTCCGCCAGCACGAGACCGCAGACTGAGGCGAGAGATGACCGGGTCTGTCGCACTGCCCGGACTCGTGGTCCGGTTTCCAGGAGGCGTGATGGCTGCCGAACGGGCAGACGCCCCCGCTCGAAACCGCCAAGCGATCCTGCGGGCCACGGAGGAACTGCTCGCCGAGCACGCGACCCGCATCCACGTCGCGATCGACAACGGTCCGCCGCCCCTCGGCCCTGGCGCACCACCTCACGACCGGATGCTCGAGTTTGTCGACGAACTAGGACCGCCCGCCCAACGGCGGGCGGTCCCGTCCTCCGAACGACGACGATCATCGGGAGAGTGCAACCTTCGACTGCCCAATCGGAATTGGCTGTCAATCTGGGTCCACGGCACGGCTGGGGCACGCTACGGCTTCAGCACGATCTTTCCTCGCGCGTGGCGGGACTCACTCAACTCGTGGGCAACGGCCGCCTCTTCCAGGGAAAACACGGCAGCGACCGGCACCGTGAAGCACCCCCGCTCGGCGAGGTCGCCCGCGGCGGCGATTCCTTCGAGAGACGGTGAGTCCGCGCCGGGACCAGAGCCGCGCGACAGGTGCACGCCGTACGCCGCGGCGTTGATGTCTGCGATGCTCACCACCCTGTCCGGGTCTGCGACCAGGCGGACCAGGTCGGGTATAGAGCCAGAGCCGGCACAATCGAGTACGGCATCTACTCCGCCTGGCATCAGAGCGTCGACCCGCTCGACCAGCCCGGGGCCGTAGGTGGTCGGGATCGCCCCGAGCGAGGCGAGGAAGCCATGGTTGCGGTCGCTGGCCGTGCCGATCACGGCCGCGCCGCGAGCGACCGCGAGTTGGATCGCGGTCGTACCGACCCCGCCAGCCGCACCCTCGATCAACAGCGTGGTGCCCTCTTTCACGCCCAGTCGGTCGAGCACGCGCGTGGCCGTCTCGATGTTGGCGGCCGCACCGCCGGCCTGTTCCCAGCTCAAGGCGGCCGGCTTCGGTGCCCACGCGGCCAGGACGGCGTATTCGGCGTTCGCTCCGCCCATCTGGGCGTAGTCCGTGATCCCGAAAACCTCATCGCCTACCCGAACCGTGGTCACTCCGTCACCGACCTCATCCACCACGCCGGCTGCGTCGACGCCGGGCACGTGCGGCAGGCGGAGCGGAATCCATTCCTGGAATCGGCCGGCGCGGACGTACGTGTCGGCCGGATTGACACCCGAGGCCCGAACCGCCACCCGGATCTGTCCCGGTCCGGCGTGCGGTTCCGGTGCCTCCGAGACCTCAAGCACACTCGCGGGACCATACTTGGAAAATTGCAGAGCCCTCATGCGCAGGGACGCTAACGCACCCTGCTGTCCACCTCGCTGAAGTGAGAGCAGTGACCGATCCTTTGCCTCACACCCTTCGCTCCGACGCCCTAGACAACCGCGAGCGCATCCTCGATGCCGCCCGCGCGGCCTTCACGGTTGAAGGTCTTGACGTGCCGATGCGGGAGGTCGCACGGCGCGCCGGGGTTGCTCCGGCCACCCTGTACCGCCGATTTCCGACCAAGGAGATGTTGGTCACCGAAGCATTCGCAGAGCAGATGTACGCGTGTCGCGCCGTCGTCGACGAGGGTCTCGCCCATCCAGATCCGTGGCACGGCTTCTGTCTCGTCATAGAAAAAATGTGTGAACTGAACGCCCGCGATGGGGGCTTTACCGCCGCTCTCACCTCGACGTTTCCCAATGCCGTAGATTTCGACGCGCGCCGCGAATACGCTCTCAGGTCGATCGCCGAATTGGCCCGCCGCGCCAAGGAAGCCGGCCGTCTGCGCCCCGACTTCGCCCTGGACGACGTCATCCTCGTGCTCATGGCCAACAGCGGTATCCACGCGTCCTCGCCGACTGCCAAGGTCACCGCCTCCCGGCGCTTCGCCGCGCTCGCCATCCAGGCATTCCAGGCCAGCCCGGATGCCTCGCCGCTCCCGCCCGTGGCGCGGCTGGCGCCTCCGGCATCAGTATCCCGCGGCCAAGCGGGCTAGTACTCCAGCCGCACTTCCGTTCGCGGTGTTTGCGCAGCTAGGACCGCAGATGCGGATCAGGCGTCAGCGTACATGATCGTCCATCGTAGACTGCCGCATTTGTGGCGGTGGACGATCTTTCGGGGTGGGCGGTAGGTCTGGATGACCTGATGGCGCGGATCGCTGGCCGGTTTCGGCGGGTGGAGCCACGTCGGCGGGCCCGGGCGTATGTGCTGGGCCTGTTGTCGCCGCTGGCCGGTAAGAATGGCTGGACCCTGGCCGAGGCGGCCGGGGAGAACACACCATCACCACCGATGAGGCCTGGGTGCCGGATGCGTGCACCCTGCCGACCGCCGAACGGCCGCTACGGCTCGCCGAGTGTCAACGCCGCCTGAATCCTGACCATCGTGTTCCGGCTGAACTTTGACCACCCCGGTCTTGTTGATCTTTAGTCGTTGGTCTTGGTGGCTTGCGGGGACGCGGCCGAGGTCGCGGTCTTTGAGTCGGTAGCTGTCGCCCTTCATCGAGATGACCTCGGCGTAGTGGACGAGGCGGTCGATCATGGCTGCGGCGACGACGTCTTCGCCGAAGACTTCGCCCCAGCGGCCGAAGGGCTTGTTGCTGGTGACGATCAGCGAAGCTGCGGCAAGGCGAGGAACCGGAAGAGGTGCTGTCTGTGCGGTTCGGCGCGTCGGGTCGGGGTACGGCCCCATGCTGGAAGGGTCGAGGCAAGGAGGCGGCGGTGGCGGACGCGACGGTGGCGGACCTGGTGGTGGCCCGGCTGGCCGACTGGGGCGTCGACCGGGTCTTCGGCTATTCCGGGGACGGTATCGACGGGGTGATGGGGGCGCTGCGCCGCGCCGGTCGGCCGGAGTTCGTGCAGGCCCGGCACGAGGAGACGGCCGCGTTCATGGCCTGCGGCCACGCCAAGTACACCGGCGGGCTGGGGGTGTGCCTCTCCACCCAGGGGCCCGGCGCGGTCCACCTCCTCAACGGCCTCTACGACGCCCGGTTGGACTCCCAGCCGGTGCTCGCGCTCGTCGGGCAGCAGGTGACCTCGGTGCTGGGCAGCGGCTACCAGCAGGAGATCGACCTGGTGCGCCTCTACGGCGACGTGTGCGCCCAGTTCGTGCAGACCGCGTACGCGCCCGAGCAGCTGCCGATGCTGCTCGACCGGGCGATCCGCACGGCCCTGGCGACCCGCAGCCCGACCTGCGTGGTCCTGCCGCACGACGTGCAGACCGCCCCGGCGCCCGACCTCAGCGCCCACCAGCACGGGGTCATGGTGACCAACCCCGGATTGCCGGTGCCCGAGCTGCGCCCCCGCGCCGATGACCTTCGGGCTGCCGCCGAGCTGCTCGACGCCGGGCAGCGGGTGGCCATCCTGGTCGGGCAGGGCGCCCGCGCCGCCGCCGGTGAGGTGGTCGAGCTGGCCGAGGCGCTCGGTGCCGGGGTGACGGCGTCGCTGCTGGGCAAGCCGGTGCTGGACGAGTCGCTGCCGTTCCACACCGGTGTGATGGGACACCTGGGCAGCACCGCCAGCAGCGTCCTCATGAGCGAGTGCGACACCCTGCTCATCGTCGGCAGCAACGACCCCTGGTCGGAGTTCTACCCCGCTCCCGGACGGGCCCGGGCGGTGCAGATCGACATCGACGGCCGGCGCCTGGGCGTGCGCTACCCGGTGGAGGTCCCGCTGCTCGGCGACGCCGCCGAAACCATCCGCGCCCTGCTGCCGTTGCTCACGCCCCGGTCCGACCGGAGCTGGCGGCAGCGGATCGAGGGCGAGGTGGACCGGTGGCGGGACATCGCCCGGCAGCGGGCCACCGCCGAGGCCGAGCCGCTCAACCCGCAGTACGTCCTGCACGCCCTCACCGACCGGCTGCCCGGCGACGCGCAGGTGTCGGTGGACGTCGGGTCGGTGACCTACTGGTACGCGCGGCACCTGCGGCTGCCCGTGGGCGTCGACGCGCACCTGTCCAGCACCCTGGCCTCGATGGGCTCGGCCATGCCGTACGGGCTGGCCGCGAAACTCGCCGCCCCGCACCGCCCGGTGGTGGCCCTCGCCGGCGACGGGGCCATGCAGATGAACGGCCTGGCTGAGCTGCTCACCGTGGCCCAGCGGTGGCGGGGCTGGGCGGACCCGCGGTTCGTGGTGCTGGTGCTGCACAACCGCGATCTGGCCGAGGTCAGCTGGGAGCAGCGGGAGATGGAAGGCGACCCCCGCTTCGTCGACTCCCAGCGCCTGCCCGACGCCCCGTACGCCCGCTGGGCCGAGCTGCTGGGCCTGCACGGCGTCCGGGTCACCACGCCGGCCGATGTCGACGCCGCCTGGGACCGGGCCCTGTCGGCGGACCGGCCGACGCTGATCGAGGCGATGGTGGATCCGGCGATCCCGCTGCTGCCGCCGGCACAGCCGTACCAGAAGGTCGAGACGATGTACCAGGCGCTCGGCCGAGAGGACACCGACCTGGGCCGGCGGGCACTGGCACACCTGCGCCGCGAACGGGCCACCGAGGGCTTCGACGACCCGCAGTGATCGCGGGCAGGTGTGGCGATTCGAATCGGGAAGACGTATCGCCGAGTCGACCGGTACGGGCGGGGAACGAGAGGGAGGGAGAGCGTCATGGGGCAGGCCAGGCAGTCGGCGCACGCCTTCACCGGCAGCGCCGTGGCGGTGGTGGTCGCCGGGGTGGTCGCGCTGGTCACGCATCAGCCGTGGCTGTTCCCCAGCCTGGGGCCAGCGGTAATGCTGCACGTGGAGAAACCCGACTCGCCGGAGTCGTCACCGCGGAACACGCTCATCGGACACGGGGTGGCCCTGCTGGCCGGGTACGGGTTCCTGGTGGCCTGCGGGCTGACCGGGCACCCCTCGGTGCTGCAGGAGGGGGTGAGCGTACCGCGGATCATCGCGGCGGCCGGGTCACTGGCAGTGACCGCGCTGGTGCTGGTGCTGCTGAGGGCGTCGCATCCGCCGGCTGGCGCGACGACCCTGCTCGTGAGCCTGGGTCTGCTGCGTACCCCGACCCAGTTGCTCGTCGCGGCCGGCGCGGTGGTGCTGCTCACGATCGTCGACTGGCTGTACGGGCGGGCGTCAGGCCGACCGATGCCCCTGTGGGCGGCACCCGAGCAGTGATCGGCAGGAGGGCCTGACCCCGATCGGCATCGGCCCCGGTGAAGGGGTACAGGACCTTCAGCCGACCGGCTCGTCGCTCACCGGCGATGTCATCGCAGCGATTTCAGTGCGACGGCGGTGACCGTGCCGTAGGCCAGATGGGGGACGAGGTCGGTGACCCAGTCGCCAGCGGACCAGGATCGGGGGTCGGTGACCTTCAGGGCGGTCATCGGGGCGTTGGAGGCGATCATCGCCAGCCCGGTCAGCGCCAACGCCGACACCGCGGTGGGCAGCCGACGCCCTCCCGCTGCGGCGTACATGCCCGCGGCGGCCACGGAGGTGGCGTAGCCGAGCAGCGGTCCGAGCCCGGACTTCCGGTTACCGCTCGTCTGCTGGTCGCCGAGGTTGACGTGGGCCAGGTCGGCGAGGCGGGCGACGCTGTCCTCGCCGGCGCTGCTGGCCGGCCGGGCCCGGACCGCCATGTCCAGGTAGGTGACGGCGTTCAACGCGGACGCGCCGGCCGCGCCGGCGATCAAAGCTCTGCTGGTCGGCGTCATCCTCGGCTGCTACCCACCTTCCCGCCGACGACACCGAACCCCGCCCTGCACATCCTCCGGCCGCAGCCGCGCCGGACCGGCACAAGCCGCTCAGCCCGCCCCTTTCACTCTGTCGCCCCCAGCTTTCGACAGGAGCGGGGAGTATCCTGGCGGACCTGTAGTTCACATCCGCCGTTTCGGGTGTGGCGAATCGGCGTCGAGCATCCGGCGTTGGTCCCGGCTCTGCCCCGGTGGGTCCGTGCAGCGGTCCGCGACGCGCGGGCCGCCATCCGCGCCCCACCCCGGTTCTGGTTCTGCGACGGGCGCGCCAGCCGTGAGGACCGCGTGCCATGCCCCCTCCGCCCACGGATCCCGCTGATGCCTTCGCCGAACTCGGCCGCATCAAGCTCGGCGAGGTCGGCCTCGACGACGTCCTGCAACGCGTCGCCGAACTCGCCAAACGCGCTTCGCCCACGCCGGTGGAGGTGTCGGTCACGCTCGTCCGTAACAACATCGGACACACGGCGGCGTTCACCGACGACCTGGCCCGCGACATGGACGAACGGCAGTACGCCCAGGGACGCGGACCCTGCCTGGACGCCGCCGCCAGCGGCGACGTCCTGCCCGTGCCCGACCTGACCGCCGACGACCGCTGGCCGGACTGGGCCGAACGCGGCGCGAAGGCGGGAGTGGGCAGTTCCGTGTCCATCGGCCTGCCGATCCAGGACGCGGTCGTCGGCGCGCTCAACGTCTACGCCCGCACCCCGCACGCCTTCGACGACGACACAGTCGCAGTCCTGGAAACCTTCGCCGCGTACGCCGCCGTCGCCCTGGCCAACGCCCAGCTCTACGACAGCACCGCCACCCTCGCCCGGCAGATGCAGGAGGCGATGGCCAGCCGCGCGGTCATCGAACAGGCCAAAGGCATCATCATGGCCGAACGCCGCTGCACCCCCACCGAGGCGTTCAACGTCCTCGCGAAGGTGTCACAGGACTCCAACCGCAAGGTCCGCGACGTGGCACAGGCCCTCGTCGACCGGGCCGCCGGAAAACAGTCCACGTCCTGACCCTGTGTCGCTTTCCGGGCTCCGGTTGCGTGCCTACAAGTCACGGCCTTTGTCCCTGTTTCGGAGTCTGCGAACCCGACCTGGCAGGCCAGCCGGTGGGCCCGCACCGGGTGGAAGGTGATGAGCGATCTGGTCAACCCGGTCAACTTCGACGCCGCCTCCCGCGCCCTCACCGAGGACGACAGTCGGCAGCAGTTCACCATTGGCCCGAGCCCGACGTCCACGTCACGGCGGTGCAGAAGTACGCCGACCCGGCTTCGAACACTGGTGTTGCAGAACGCGGGGCCGGACGCCGACGGCTTCCTCGACTTCTACCGCGGCACCCTCGCCGACCGCCTCCGCACGCTCGGCTGATCAGAGTGCGAGCGTCCTCCCCGTCTCGCCGATCCGCATCAGTCATCGTCCCGCCCCCGGCAGTCACGCCTGCCCGATTGCTTCGGATCGGTTGGCCGTGGATGACTCCCGCTGGTCTTGCTGCTAGGCCACCCACGTCCCACCCGGTGTGTGTCGGCAGTCTTCGGGTAGCGCAGGGGGAACCGAGCGAGAGGACCTGCCCGATGCCGAGCACCACGATGCCGATGCTGGAGACGTACCCGAAGTCGATCAACCTCGACCGGGCGAAGCTGGCGGCGGCGATTGACGCCCTCAACGACTGCGCTCAGGCCTGCACCGCATGCGCCGATGCGTGCCTGAGCGAGGACATGGTCGCCGATTTGACCAAGTGTGTCCGGACGAACCTGGACTGCGCCGACATCTGCACGACCACCGCCCGGGTGGTGTCCCGGCACACCGGCTACGACGCGAACATCAGCCGCACCCTGCTGGAGGCGTGCGCCACGGCGTGCAAGGCGTGCGGGGACGAGTGCGCACGTCACGCCGACAAGCACGAGCACTGCCGAGTCTGCGCCGACGCGTGCCGCGCCTGCGAACGGGCCTGCCGGGACCTACTGGCAACCATCAGCTGAGCAGCCCCGCGTAAATTTGCCGCTTGCGTTCGGACCTGTTCGAGTGAACACCGGATCGGCGGCGGAGGGTGGGGTGCTGAGCGGCGCCACGAACACGCGGGGCAGAGTCAGGGCCGACCCGACCAGGAAGCGGCCATGACGCAGAGCGCCGCGTGGGACGGCCGACGAGCCAACTTCCTGGAGTTGTTCTTCGACCTCCACGATGATCGCCCGCCACCACCTCCACCGGTGCCACCCGAGCGGCGCTGAGGATTGGTCTTCAGGTGCATCAGGCAACGCTCCCCCAGCGCCGGCGAGGGGCCCGGCCGAATCTGGCCGGGCCCCTACGCGACAGCTCAGTAGTAACGTTCCAACAGGTTGAAGTCGTCGGCGTTCGGATACCGTTGCGAGCTGCGGTACGCGTACACGCAGCTACCGGTCGACGTGTTGTGGTCCAGGCCCAGCACGTGCCCGAGTTCGTGGCAGGCGGTGTTCCAGTGCTCGGCCTCGGTCCCGCTGTAGTAGGTGTTCAGCTTGACCGTCGCACCGGTGTAGTAGGTTTCCGCGGCGTTGAGAGTCCGGCTCGTCAGCCCCGTCCAGCCGGAGCCGTAGTTTCCGCTGTAGACATGGACACAGTGGATCCCGCCGCCCGGGCAGCCAGAGCTCGGAATGCGGTACACCGAGTCGATGCCGGAGGTCTCGTTCCACTTGGTCACCGCGCGGCCGACCGGCCACGCTGATCCCGAGTGGTCGATGAAGTAGATCTGCGGCCGCGCGTAGCCGTTGTACGCCCAGCGGACGAAGCACGTCGCCGACGATGGCCAGGTCCGGGCGGTCCCGGACGAGCAGGCCGCGGCGAGCGTCGTCATCGCGGGTTCGTCGGCGACTTTGACGTTCGGCACCCCCCGTGCCGTCAGCCGCGCAGCCAGATCCTTCGCGGTGACACCCGGCGCCGGCGTGTAGGCGGTTTCGGTGATCGTGCCGTCGCGGTTCTTCTGCACCGAGACCACCACCCCGTCCCGGCCAGGCGCCGGCGGGGCGGCCACGGCCTGCGCGGTGGAGGTGAGGGCGACAACGATGGTGCTTGCGGCAGCGAGGAGGACCGCGCCGATGGATCGACCTGTTCTCACATGAACTCCCCCATGTCGAGCTGTACGCACGGACGGGTGCGCCGTGAACCGACCCTGCCAGACGACATGAGGCAGATCAATATGCCGGTCGATATTTGCCCGCGACTGTAACTGCGGACCGTGTGCTGCCGCCATGTGATCCGTAGAGTCCCGAGACCACTCCGCAGCCGCCCGGCAAGGCCCGCGTCGCCTTGGTCGCCGCGCTCTCGGCCGCGTTGCTACATCGCTGACGTCGCGGGCCTCCAGCCGCTGGCCAGTGCAGACACCGAGCTGACTCAACGGGACCGTGTTCAGCGAATGGGAAGAACGGGTCAGGCGGGGCGGCAGGTCATGTGCGTGTGCCAGTTGGTGATCCAGGTCTGCTCCCCGTCCACGGAGAACGCCTGCTCCCAGTGGGCGCTGTTCTCCGTGATCTCCGACCAGATGAAGCGAGCCCGGATCTTGCGGCCGTCGTACTCGCCGTTTCTGCTGAGAGACGAGGTAGAGGACTTTCATCGCGGCCTGCTCGGTCGGGCAGTGACCGACGGCTTCCTCGCCCACGCCGGACTGACCCTCGAACCCGACTCAACCTAGGTTTTGCTGCGCAGGTAGGTCTCGGCCAACTGGCGAAGGCGTGTCCTGTCGAAGCTGTGCCCGTGGCCGGGATGGACGACGGACACGTCGAGGTCGGCGAGGAACTGCATGCTTCGCCGGTAGGCAGCCACGTCGGAGTTCGGCAGGTTGTCGATCAAGGCACCGTCGTAGATGACGTCGCCGGAATACAGGGTCCCAGTGCGCTCCTCGAGCAGGGCGATGCTTCCCGGTGTGTGGCCGGGGAGGTGCAGCACAGTCAGCACTCGCCCGCCCAGGTCGATTCGGTCGCCGTCGTCGAGCATGCGGTTCAGGGTCATGGGTTCGACTCGATAGGCAGCCGGGTCGTAACCGGGACCGGGCAAAGGGTCGATCATGAGCTCCGGGACAGGTTCTCCCGCCGCGTCGATCCCCAGTTTGTCGTAGAGCTCCGCGCCGTACAGGCTCGCCGGTACACCCGCCGCCAAAAGCCCCGCCTCGGCGGGGTGGGCAGCCCGGTCACCGAACTCAGACGCCCCACCGACATGATCCAGGTGCGCATGGGTGAGCAGGACCATCGGGTCCCGCTCGAACAGGCCCGGAATCGCCTCCCGCAAGGCGACGACACCGAGCCCGGCGTCGACCACGATGTCACGATCGTTGCCGCGCAACCACCAGAAGTTCGCCGACACCAATTCGTTGACGTGCGGTTCCGAGATCCGGATGACGTCGCTAGCCACTTCGGCCCGTGCATACCAGTCGACCATGGCCACAACCGATCTACTCGGCGATTCCTCGCTCACACTGGACTGCCCCTCCAACCCCATACAACTGGGCCATACAAGGTCTGCACTCCCCCGGTAGAGGGAGGCCGTCCCCCTCTACCGGGAGGACAGCCCCGCCAGTCGCCACAGAGCATTGCTCCATGACCATCAGGCCTTGTTCTGTCAGTCCCGGGGTGGCTGGTCGCCTTGTCGACCGATCCCGTGGGGAGCGGAAGACCCGGTTGGTGTTCGGCTACGAGGTGATCGTTGCGGTGCGCTATGCGGCGCTGAAGGAGCCCCCGGCCAAGGGGTCGATGGCCGTAGTTCCGGCGGGTTCTGCCGTACGCGGGGAGAAGCTCGTCGCGACGAACGCGGTCACGGCGGCGTCGGATGCCGCGGCGGTTCTGGTCGCATTGGCGCCCATGAGCCGGCGGGGACAGTGGGTCGCGGCGTGGTTGGCACCGCTCTCGGTCCGAACCCGGCCGCTGACCCCGGCCGTGGCCGAGATGGCCAAACGATGACGGCGAGGCAACGGCCCGGGCGTGTGCGGGTCCCTGATCGCACGGCCACGGGTCCGGCACCTCGTCGAGACGCTGCGCAGGGGGTTGGCATGTCCGGTCCTTCGGCACGTTCCCTTCGGTCAGCTGCCGCGCCTCGGGTCCGGCCGTGGGCGGTGGCCTGCGTCGTGTTCGTCGTCGCCGAAGTGACTTTGCGGGCGTACTGGATCTCGGGTGGCCGGTGGGGGTACACCGCCTGCGACCGCACCAATCTGGTCGACCCGACGGGCGGATGCGGCGCGAACCGGGTCGAGACACTGCCGTTCTGGGCGGGGTGGGGAGCGGTGGGAGTCGGCGCCGCCCTCGCGGTGCTGGTCGTGTGCGCGCTCCGGTTCCCCGGCCGCTACTCGGTCGCCGGCAGTTGGGCGGCGGCGGCGCTGCTCCTGGTCCTCGCGTTCCCGCTGCATCTGCTCTTCGAGATCCCTGCGGCGTTGGCGGGACGCCCCTCGGACTGGCGCGACCTGGGCGCACGGCTCGCCCTGGCGACCGGCGGTCTCCTGTTCGCCGGGCTCGCCAACGCCTGCGCTCCCCAGCGCGGAGCGCGGGAGGCCGGGTACCAGCCGGTGCCGCGGTGGACCCGCCGCTGGGCGTACGGGGCGGTCGCTCTGCCGGTGGTCGGTTGGGCCGTGCCGCACGGGCTGTGGGTGCTCGGCGTCCCGTTCGGAATTTCACAGCGGCAACTCGATGACATCCACCGGAACCTCTCGACCTGGACCGGCGTGGCGATCACCCTCGTCCCGCCACTCGCCGGCCTGCTCGTTCTCGGGTTGATACAGCGCTGGGGGCAGCAGTTCCCCCGCTGGGTGCCGGGACTGCGGGAGCGACAGGTTCCCCGGCCCCTGGCGCTGATCCCCGCCGGGGTGGTGGCGCTCACGCTGCTCACCTACGGCGTCTTGAGCGTCGCGGTGCTCGCGACGCAGGTGCTCACCGGCGACACGCACTGGTCGGAAGTGCGTGAGGGGTGGGCGGTGACCGCCACCCTGCTGGTGTTCCTCTGCTGGGGAGTGACACTTGGCGTCACCACCACCGGCTACGCCATCGCCACCCGGCCCCGCCAGGAGCGGACCACGAACACCGGTCTCTCGCTCTGAGCAGCCGGCCTAACCAATCACGCCGAAGACTCAGCGACGTCGGCCTTCCTCGGATCGGAGCACTCGTGAATCCCGTCGAGTCGGACCGTAGCTGGGCCGCTGCCCCGTCGCCTTGGGCCCGCTGGGCCGCCTACAGCTTCACGACGAACTGCAACTGGCACCCAGGTAAGAGGTCGCCCGGCGCCAGCGCGGTCAGGCGCCTGCCGAGCTTTCGGGCGATCAGCCCAGCCCGATAGGCGGTCCCGCAGCGGGGTGATGCCCACCGCCACCAGGCCGCGGCCACGGGGCCAGGCCTGCCGGAGGGCACGCGTGGGACCTACCGGGCGGACCTGGCTGGCCTGATCGCCCACAGCCGTCTCATGGCGGTCATCCATTGAACTGCATCGCCGGAGGTCGCGTGTGTCGGGCCGATGGCCGGTGTACAGCTTCCGCCCTGCTCCTCAGTTTCCGCTCTCCGGCGACCCCCGCTTTTGTAGGTTGGCGAAAGAAACGTGCCTCCGCTCCCCGAGGGGCGTGCCGAAGGAGGCAGAAGCGTGAGGCCCAGCCCGCTCCCCCGGATCCTTCGCCGGCGCGGCGAGCCGGACTATCCAACGTTCCTGGAGCTCTTCTTCGACCTGGTCTACATCTTCATGCTCTCCAGGCTCTCGGCGGGGCTGGCCGAGGACCTGACCGTCCGGGGCGCCGCCCAGACCGCCGTCCTGTTGATGGCCGCGTGGTGGGTCTGGGTGCTGACCGCGTGGCTCACCGACCTGTTCAACCCACGGCTGCCGGTCATCCAGGCCACCGTCCTGGCGGTCATGTTCGGCACCCTGTTGATGGCGATCGCGGTGCCGTACGCCTTCGCCGAATACGGCTGGCTGCTCGTCGCGGCGTACTTCGGCATCCATCTCGTCCGGGACGCCGTCCTCATCCCCGGTACCCGGGTGAACCGCCCGATCCAGGCCCGGAGCATCAGAGTGTTCTTCTGGTTCGGCGTCACGGCGCTGCCGTGGGTGGCCGGGGTGTTCGTGCACGGAACGGCCCGGCTGCTGCTCTGGTCGGTCGCGGTGGCGGTCGACCTCGGGTCGGCCCGGTTGGGCTGGCCGACGCCGAAACTTGGCCGCACCGAACTGGCCAGCCAGATCTTCACCGGCGCCCACCT
The DNA here is from genome assembly GCF_032108445.1 of Micromonospora halotolerans. NCBI lineage: Bacteria > Bacillati > Actinomycetota > Actinomycetes > Micromonosporales > Micromonosporaceae > Micromonospora > Micromonospora halotolerans. The sequence continues at coordinate 6,292,042 of NZ_CP134876.1, forward strand.
GTCCGAGCGGCATCGAGAAATCTTCATCATCGCCCTCGGCGAGCTGATCCTGAGCGGCGGCATTGGGCTGGCCGGCAGCGGCTTCCAGGCCGGCCGGGTGGCCGCGAGCTTCGTCGGCTTCGCCAGCGCCGTCGTGCTCTTTCAGCTCTACTTCCTCCGGGTACGGCAGCTGCTGGCACCGCCCGCCGTCACGGTGGTGGAGCGGGTCCGGCCCGGCACCTCCACCTCATACAGCCACCTGGTGATGGTGGCCGGGGTGCTGGTGGTCTCGACCAGCGTCTCCCTGGTCATCGACCGGCCGTCCGGTGCGGCACCGGCCGCCTGGATCGCCGCCATCCTGGGCGGGCCGGCGCTGTTCCTGCTCGGGAGTTGCCTGTTCGACGCCGTGGTCACCGGACGGGTCCTCTGGTCCCGGGCGCTGGGGATCGTGGTGCTGTGCGCCATCGGACCGGCCATGACGCTCCTTCCGCCGCTGGCCATCCTGGTCGTGGGGAATTTGGTGCTGCTGCTCATCCTGGTCTGGGAGACGCTGCCCGCACACGCGCGGCCGGTCCGGGTCACCGTGCCGACCGCGTGAGGTCACCCGAGCGCCGGTGGCATCGGCGCGCGGGCGTGCCGGTGGGTGCTCACCAGGTTCGCCGCAGCGACCAGGGCCAGGATGCTCATGGCGAGCAGCGCGACCACGACCGGCGGCAGCAGGCCCGCGGCCGGCGCAGCGCCGGCCAGGAGGACCAGCCCGGCCAGCCGGGACCGCGAGATCCGGCCGAAGACCGTGTAGTCCAGCACCGCGCGACCGACCAGGAACAGCGCCGGTCCGCCGAGGATGACCGCGGTCCACGAGGGCGGCGTCTCCCCGAAGGGACGCAGCACGACGAGGTGACTCGTGACCGCTGTGCCGCCGATGCCCGCCACCATGATCAGATGAGTGACCGCGGCGGACTGCGTGAGCAGTGACGGGTTCGCCGATCGCGCGATGGCCTCGGTCAGCAGTTCGCCGGCCCGGTAGATGTAGATCCGCCAGGCCAGCACCACGGTCGTGAACACCACCAGGAGCGCCCACGCCCGGCCCATGGTGTAGTCGCTCACCGTGAAGGTCGTCCCGATGATGAAGATGGACGCGCCGAGCGCGATGATGACGAACTGCCGGTACCGCTCGGCCACCCGCTCGCCGACCAGCCGCCACTCCTGCGGCTGCGACCGACCGCGCTTCGGCAGCGGCCAACCGAGCGAGGCGGCGACGTACTCCAGGACGACGGTCGCCGCCCAGAGCAGGAGGCGGGTGGGGCCGGTGGCCAGCGCCCCGCCGATCCAGCCGACTGAGGCGATGGTGTACCAGAACAAGATCCGGCCGCTGCGGACGGGCTCGTTCGCATCCGGCCGGAGCAGGAGGTAGTAGATGCTCGAACCGAGGTGGATCGCCAGGTAGGTGATCGCGAAGAGCAGGCCGCGCCCGTCGTACGCGTCGGATGCCGCGGCCGCCAGCAGCAGGCTGCCGGCCGCCACCCCGATGAACTGCACCTGGACCGCGGGCCGCGTCAGGTCCAGGGTGTCGGCGGCCCAGGTGGTCACCGCCCATACCAGGGTGAACGCCAGCAGCAGGACCAGCGTCTCCCCGACGCCGGTCCAGCTCACGTCGGCGGCGAGCGTCCCGACCAGGGAGATCATCACAACGACGTACACCAGGTCGAAGAAGAGTTCCAGGAACGCCGGGCGGCCGGGGTCCCGTGGGGTCGGAGCCGCTGTGTAGGCACCGCCTTCGGTCACCATCGACGTCCCCCGGACCCCCGCACTGTCCTCGCCTGATGACACCTTACGGGCAGAGGCCCGGCCGCAGGCTCGCCATCAGCGTCATAACCCGCTACCGGATTGCGGGCCAATGCTTCGTCCTTCAGGGCGGGGGTGAAGGCCCGCGCTGGGAGGGCCGTCAGGCCCGAGCAGTGCCTTGAGCCGGAGGTTCTGCTGCTCGATGTACTGCTTCACGACACTCAGCGGTGCCGCCGCGGCGGAGCCCGCGACGTACGAGCCTGACCAGAATAGGGCGGAGAGGATGTCAACGCGCGATCTTTCGGTCGTACCGGCCCGGTGCGCGATGGCTGCCGCCCTCGGCGGCGCGCGGCGCCGGCGGTGATGACAGCGCCGAGATCAGCTGCCCGCTCCTGCGCCACGCAATGACCACCACGGTCCCGACCTGGCGCGCAGCCGGAAAGCGTCTCGAAGCCGTCGATGACGGCTGGCGAGCTCACGGTGGCGAAGGTTGCCCTGGTTGGTGTGGTGGACGCTGTCTGGCTCCGCGACGCCGTCGGCTCCGTAGGTGACACAGACCTGACCGCTGTCCGCTCGGGGCGAGGTGGCAGGCTGCTGTGCTGTTTGGCTAGCGAGGTCGGGAGTTCGGCCTCATCCCGCGCCACGTCTGCCGTCGATCCGTTCCTCCCTGGGAGCGGGCAGCCGCCCCGCCGGCCACGCCAACCTTCACGGCTGCCATGGGCGCTGCCCGGGCCGAGAGCAGCCTCTCGGCCCACCGTGGTCGATGGCAGGAAGGGCAGAATGGGCTGGCAGGATGGTGCGTGAGCGTCACCGCCGGCCCCGCCAATAGAGGAGACAGCCCTGCGCCCGGGGGCTGCGCGAACGTCAGTAGGCGGTCCCTAAACTTGCGGTTCGTGACAACATCCCTCACTCCGGTCGAGGTGGCCTTCGCGCTGTTGCGGGAGGGCCGCATGGGCGACGCCGAGAACCTGATGACGCGCGAACTGCAGGCGGCCGCGGACAGACACGGTCACGGCAGTCCGGAATGGGCCTCGGCCCAGTGCGACCTCGGCAACGTCCTGCTCAACGCAGATCAACTCGGCCGCGCGGTTGAGTGCTACCGCCGTGCTGTCTCCGCGACGCCACGCGATCACGAGTCCCGCAAGGACCAGTTGACCTACCGACTCAATCTGGGCTTGGCGCTGCGCATGGCCGGACGACTCGACGAGGCCGAGGCCGAGTTGCGCCAGGGCGTTCAGGAGCGGCTCGCCTTCTATGGTCGCGAGCATGCCGGGTACGCGTTCGGCCTCGAACCGCTGGCGGACCTGCTGCGGCAGCGCGGCGACGTGGCAGGTGCCCGGCAGGTTGTCGAGGAGGCGGTCGCCAACCTGTGGCGCAACGGGCACGAGCGGGTGGCCTCCGCGCTGGCGCTGCGAGCAGCGATTGTGCACGCCGGTGACACCCGCGAGCCGCTCTTCGTGGGCCTGCAGCAACTGCCCGACGAGGTCGTCGAGGAGGTCGGGCGAGTCGTCACCCAGATGCTGGACCACAACGACCCGACAGCCAAGCCCCTGCTCACCGCCCTGGTCGCCGCCTTGGAGGAGCGGCTCGGCATTGACCACCAGGCGACGCTCAACGCCTTGTCCGCGCTGGCGAACCTCGGCCGTGACCTCGGTGACCAGGCGGGGCGAATTGAGACGATCGAGCGTGTGCTCGCTTCCTACGACCGTCAGGGCCGGCAGGAGGAGGCGCTGATGGCAGCGCTCGGCTTGGCGATGGCTCAGGACGAGGCCGGCGATGCCGAGGCGGCGCTACGCACGTACGCGTCGGCGCACGCAAGGGCGGAGCGCATCGGCCGCCCGGAGCTGCGAAGTCAGGTGCTGCGCAACTGGGGTCTCGCGCTGAAGGAGGCCGGCCAGGTAGGCCTAGCGGAGCAACGGCTGACCGAGGCAGTGAACCAGGCGCGCAGCGGCACCGACCGTGACACGGTCGGGCGGGCCTGCATCGCCCTCGGTCTGTTCCTCCAGCATGAGGCCCGGCTGCCGGAGGCCCGCACGGTCCTGGAGGAGGGCCTGGCCGTCATGGATCCCGTACACCCGGACGCGATCATCGGCCGCAGCCACCTCGGCGCGGTCCTCGACGGCCGAACCTGCGGGTGCGGCGACATGGCGGGCACGATCGCCAACGCGTTCCGCGAGTTCGTCATCACCAGGCTCCCCGCGGACTTGCTCGACCGCCTCGACGTGGAGATCGTGGACGGCGACTTCAAGATCGAAGTCGGGCTGCGGCGAGAACCGACCCAGGGCGAGCTCGATCGGCTCAACGAAGTCTTCCAAACCGCTCACGCCGAATTCCGCCACCGGATCAGCGAGCCCCGCTACGCCGGCTGACCGCCCGACCGCCGTTCCAGTACCAGGTTACCGGCGCGCACGGCCAAGCCCCGACCTCGCCTGGATCACACGCACTGTTCTCGGCATGGTCGGATGCGCCCGACCTGCCCGAACAGCCAACGCCCGACCAGCGGCTATGACGGGGCTAGGCTCGTCACGTGGTGTATCCAGCAGCTGGCAGCCCAGTCGGCGCCGTGCGCATCGAGCGCGTGGATGACCAAGTTCCGCCGGGACCGCGGCTCGTCGGTGAAGGGTGAGGCATGATCGTCGATCACCTTGCCAGAGCCCTCGTCACGGCAACGGCGACCTTGGTCGAGTTCGTTGGGTCGGCCAGGGATGCGGAGCGCGCTGCACTGAACACCCTGGAGGAGATCGCATACGTGCTCGACCAGATGAACGCCGACGAACGCCAAGAGTTCCGTGACGTGCTGGAGCGTATTGCGGCAGCGGAGCCCGAACGCGCCGACTTCATCCGCAGCCTGCCGGGTTCCCTGGGTTTGGATGGCGAGTCGTAGAGCGGATCTCGTCGTCGGGCAGTGTGTGGACGTCCTGTCTCCCCGGCCGGGGCCCAGGTGGAGCGCCCCTGCGTCGCCGGATCCTTGCTCACACGAGGAGAGCCTGCGACACATCCGCAACAAGCACGCCCAGCTCGAATCGACGAGCGGTCCAACCCGATATCGGGCCGCTGGGCTTGGTGCCGCTGCCGAGCAAGTGGCTGATCGAATTCTGCCCGCCGATCCCCACCGCGCACCTGGCTGACTCGGCCGACGAGAGTGGTGCCGTTCGTCTTACAGTCCCACCGGCCGCCTTGACATGCAGGGGTGCCATGAGCGGATGTCGGCAGGGCCGAGGCCTTGAGTCGTCTAGGGCGTGAGGAACTCAAGCGCCTTCCGAACGAACTCTTCGTGGTACTGGAAAATCCCACCGTGTCCGGCGTCTGGGTACAGCGGTATGAATTCGCTGTTGGGTAGACGTTCGGCTAGGGCGACGGTGTTCCTGCTTGGCACCATCCTGTCGCTGTCCCCGTTCGCTACCAGCACCGGATGGGTGATGGTCGAGAGGTCTGCCGGCTCTTGGCGCCCCCACCGGCGGATAGCTTTGAGTTGGGCGCGGAAAGCCCGCAGGGACATGGCCTTGTCGCGGCCCTCCTCGCGTTCCTTCAAACGCTGCAGAAACTCGCGTCCTGCCTGACGCCCGTTGGCTGTCCTGGTGAAGAAGAGGGACTGCTTTGGATCCTGGAAGGTCAAGGCGCCCCTCACGATGCCCTGAAGCGTCACTGCTGTGACTTTGTCGATGCCTTCGCCTCCGGCAGGACCTGTGCCCGCGAGAATGATCTTGCGGACTAGCCGCGGTTCCTCTTGCGCGATCCTCTGCGAGATGAAGCCACCCATCGAGAATCCGAGCAGATCGACTTGCTCGAGTCCCAAAGCCTGGATGAACGCGATCGCGTCGTGCGTCATCGCCTCGATCGTTTCCGGCGTCGAGCCCCCTGACGCGCCAACACCTCGGTTGTCGAAGGTGATCACTCGATGCTTCGCGGCGAGACCGTCGACTACTCGCGGATCCCAGTTGTCTAAGACCGCGGCCAAATGGTTCAGGAGCAACACCGGCACGCCACCCTCCGGACCGAGTTGCCGATACACAAAGTCCACGCCGTCTACCGACACGGCCCGGGTTGGCGCATCCTTGTAGGCCACACGTGAGCTGCTCCCAGAGCGTCCCGATAGATCCATGTCGACCTCCTCCAGTGGACTGCGCTCGGCGGTTTCTGGTAGTTGCGGGGTCGCTCGTGGCCTCCCTGCAACGATGGCGCGCTCTGCGCGCCGCAGCCTGACGGTTCAAGGGCTATCCGAGAGCGGCAGGTGTGATCAATTCATCCGGACGACGACTTTGCCGGCCTTGGCGCGCCCTTCCTCGACGTACGCCAGGGCCTCCCGGATCGACTCGAATGGGAACACTCGGTCCACGACCGGCCGGATAGTCCCGGCCTCGATGAGGGAGGTGACTTCGCGCAGCTGGTCACCACTGGCCCTCATGAAGAGAAACGAGTACGTCACGCGGCGGCGTCGCGCACGCTGCCGGGTTCGGAAGCTTAAAGCGGTCATCACCAGCCTGACGAGGGGATTCGCTCCCAGTTCCTTGGCGAAGGTGGGATCGGGCGGTCCGGCGATGCTGATGACTTTCCCACCCGGTTTCAGCACCCGCAGAGACTTGTCGAGCGTCTCGCCACCGAGGGTGTCCAGCACAACGTCATAGTCGTGCAGGACCGTCTCGAAAGCCTGCTTCTTGTAGTCGACGACGACGTCCGCGCCCAGATCCTTCACCAAGCCAACCTTTGACGTGCTCGCGGTCGTGGCCACACTCGCCCCCAGATGCTTCGCCAATTGGATAGCGATGGTGCCCACGCCGCCGGAGCCTGCATGGATGAGGACCTTCTGGCCCGCCTGTACGTTCGCTCGCTCAACCAGGGCCTGCCAAGCGGTCAAGCCGACCAGGGGAATGGACGCGGCCTCCTCCATGGTCAGCGTGGTCGGCTTGGTCGCCACGTCGTCCTGGTGAATCGCGATGAGTTCCGCGAACGCGCCGATCCGGTTCTTGTCCGGACGTGCGTAGACCTCGTCGCCTACCGTGAATCGCGTTACGCCCGCACCCGCTGCGACAACCACGCCGGCCAGGTCGTTGCCCAGGACGAACGGCACCCGGTACGGCAGGATCACCTTGAAGTCGCCGTTGCGGGTCCTGAGGTCGAGCGGGTTGACGCTCGCCGCGTGGATCCGGACGAGGACGTCCTGATCGCCCACCTGCGGATCTCGCACATCGCCGGCGCGCACTGCGCTGGCATCCCCGTAGCGCTCGACAATTAGTGCCTTCATCTTTCTCTCCGTCCTCGCCGCGCCGCAGGCGGCAGCGCACGACTCCCCGCCCGTCAGCGCTCTGTAACCGCAAGCCTCGTCTCAGCTATGAACACTACGAGCTGAGTATACGAAAGTAAACTCAGCTGGTATGGTGCGTGCGTGGACGCTGGTGTTGACATGCTCTTTGATCGGGACACGACGAATTGCTCGATCGCCCGGACCCTGGAGGTGGTGGGCGAAAAGTGGACCCTGCTGATCCTTCGAGAGGTCTGGTACGGCGCAACCCGCTTCAGCGACTTCGAACGCATCCTGGGATGTCCCCGCAACCTGCTTGCTGAGCGGCTCCGCAAGCTCGTCGAGCACGGCATCCTGTCCACCGAGCCATACCAGGAGGCAGGCTCCCGCGCCCGGCTCCGGTACGTGATCACGCCCAAGGGGACCGATCTGGCGCCGGCAGTGCTAGGACTGATGCAGTGGGGCGACCGATACTGCGCCGACTCGGCGGGCCCGGCCATCATCACCCGCCACGACAGGTGCGGCGCCCAACTCTCCGTGCAGGTCCGATGCGAGCACGATCATCACGTCCAGGCGAACGACATCCAAGCCGCACCTGGCCCAGGCTTTCGAATGAAGGCGGACGAGTGACGCGACCAGCGCTCAACGCTCGCCTGTGCATCCACGATGGCGCCCCGCGACGCCGCCACCAAACCCGCGCCCGGACCAGCCGCTACCGGTAACAAGCCGCCCAACACCCTCAAGATCTACGGCCGGAGTAACAGGACGAGGCGCGCCGGATCTACTGCCATCCGGTCTGGACGTCGGCACCGAGCCCGACGGCTCGACGTCCAGGACCTGCCTCACTCGTTGAGCGAGGTGGCGAAATCCGGCCACAGCAGTCGACGGGTGGTTGGGATGGGAGATCGGGATTGGGTGCAGCAGAGGACCAGGCGCGTTCAGCCAGGAGTGTCGAGCGGACAGAGATGTTCAGCGACGCGGTGCTCGCCATCATCATCACCCTGCTCGTGCTCGACCTGAAGCCGCCCCAGATCGGACCCGGCCACCTGCTGCGGGGGCTGCTTGAAGAATGGCCGGCGTACCTGGCGTACGCCACGTCGTTTCTCAACCTGGCAGCGATCTGGCTGGCGCATCGCTACGTCTTCGAGCGCATCCGGGCGACCAGCCCGCCGCTGAACTGGGCCAACCTCGCCATACTGTTCAGCTCAGCGCTGGTCCCCTTTCCGACCGCCGTGGTCGCCCGATTCCTGAAGGCGGGCAATCAGGGCGACATCCAGACCGCAACCGCCCTCTATGCCCTCGTCGGCGCCCTGATGCTAATCAGCGCGTGGATCTTCTACCAATACGTCGTCCGGCACCCCGAGTTGATCCATGCCGGCGGCGGCAAGTACCTCCGGCAGGAGCGGGCCAAAGCACTGATCGGCACCGCGCTCTTTCTCGTTGGGGGCCTATTCGGGTACATCTCCCCTTGGATCGCGTTTGCGCTCTTTCTCGCCGTACCGCTGTACACCGGCATCACAGCCCCTCGCTAAGCGATGTCTCGTAACGCTATGGCGGTCCGGTACGGACTGTCGGTGATCATCAGGCGCGCGTGTCGGTGGTCGCCCAAACCCCGGGCAGCGCAGCCTCAAGCCGGATCTCCAGCTGTCAGGCGGTTCAGGATGGTCCGGGCCAGCGCGGCGAGCCGGGTTCGTAGGTCCTCGTCGGCCCGCCCACCGAGGTCGTCTTCGAGATGCGCGGCCAGGGCGGCGACCGCCGGGAGCAGGTCGTCCAGCCGGCTGCCCTCGTGTCCCACCACGTAGAGACGGTGGGTTCCCACCTCGGCGGGGATGCTGCGGTCGAGGATCCGCTCGCAGGTGTCGGCGGCGATCAGCGCCACCGCGGTTGGCAGGGCCGGCTCCGGGAGCCCGAGTTGGTCGGTGACCGCCGCCAGGCGCCGATTCGCGTCGTGCGCCGACAGTGTCCGAGCTGACTCGGCCGCGAGCGCCACCACCGCATCGCCGTTGACGCCGGCCACCAGCAGGTCGCAGGCCAGCATCACCGCGTGGTGGGGATCGGCGTCGTAGAGCAGCGCTCGGGCCTGTTCGGCCCGAAGCCGGCGAAGAAGTTCGTCATCCACGCGCCGAGGCTAAGGGGCGCCTCGTAGCCCTGCGTGTCTGTCTGGCGAGGATGGTCGGGCAGGATGCCTGGGTAGGTGATGACTGCGGCTCAGTCTGAGTGGATCTTCCCGCGGCGTGCTTCGAGTCGTCATCCACCACTTCCCCGAGTTGACGGGGATCGAACGGCCGGGCGAACGGTAGCGACGAACACGGCCAGGGCGATGGCCTGGCTTCGACCACGCTGATGATCATGGCGGTGATCGCGGTGCCGCCGACGCACCTGGGTCCGGCACCCGGAAGACCGGCCCACATGGACCGGTGCCGTTACGCGAAAAAGCCGTCACACCGCAGGCGCAACCGCCGCAGAAACCGGTTACAGTGCTCGGACCGGACCACACGAATCCCTGGAGGTGCCCCGGTGACGAGCATCAGCGACCACCAGCCGGCAGACGCCCGATCCGACTGGGAGGCCCGCATCGCGCTGCGCAGCGATGAGCAGGGCACGACGAGCGGGATCCCGCTGCTCGCGCCGCCCGGTGACCTGGCGGCGGCCGCCGGGGTCGGCCACGTCCGACTGTCCTGGTCGCCGGTCCCGGGTGCGGTCGGCTATCTGGTGCATCGCGCACCGCTGCGCGACGGCGTACCCACCGGTGAGCTCACCCCGATCGACCACCTCGGCGGCGACGTCCTCTCGGTGCCCGACACCTGGTACGTCGACACCACCGGCGAGCCCGGCACGCCGTACGCCTACGCGGTGGCCGCGGTTCCCGAGGTCACCGTGACCGGTCCGCTCAGCGCCCGGGTCCACGCCGCCGCGCTGCCGGCCGACGGCACCGTGCCGACCGTCGCCCTGCGGGTTGACGCTGCCGAGGAGGGCGTGCCGCTGCCCCGGCCGTGGCAACCGATGATCGGCAGCGAGCGGCTGTCGCAGCTGCTCTGCACGGACACCTCCGGCGGCCGGGAGATCGGCCGCGAGCTGCTCGCCGCGCTGCGCCGCATCCGGCAGGAGATCGGCGTGGAGACGGTGCGCGCGCACTCGATCCTGCACGACGACCTGGCCGTCTACCGCGAGGTGGACGGCGCGCCGGTGATCGACTTCACGGGCGTCGACCGGGTCTATGACCTGGTCCTCTCCATCGGCCTGCGGCCGGTGGTCGAGATCGGCTTCATGCCGCGCGACCTGGCCAGCGACCCAGAACGGACGGTCTTCGAGTATCGCGGCGTCATCTCCCCGCCCAAGGACTGGGACCGCTGGGCCGAGCTGGTCCGGGCACTCGTCGCGCACCTGCTGGAGCGGTACGGCGAGACGATGCTGACCTGGGACTTCGAGGTGTGGAACGAGGCCAACCTGGAGGTGTTCTGGTCCGGTACCCGGGAGGAGTGGATGCGGCTCTACGACGTCACGGCCAAGGCGGTCAAGGACGTCGACCCGCGGATCCCCGTCGGTGGCCCGTCGTCGGCCGCCGCCGGCTGGGTGGACGCGTTGCTGGAGCACGCCAACCGCTCGGGCGCGCCGGTCGACTTCGTCTCCACCCACACCTACGGCAGCCCGCCGCTGGACCTGCGCCCGACCCTGCGCCGGCTGGGCTTTCCGGACGCGCGGATCCTGTGGACCGAGTGGGGCGTCACGCCCACCCACTTCCATCCGGTCAACGACGGCACCTCGGCGGCGACCTTCCTGCTCAGCGGGATGCGCTCGGCCGCCGGTCGGGTCGAGGCGCTGTCCTACTGGGTGGCCAGCGACCACTTCGAGGAGTTGGGCCGCCCGCCGCGGCTGCTGCACGGCGGCTTCGGTCTCATCACCGTCGGCGGCATCGCCAAGCCCCGCTACCACGCCCTGCGGATGCTCGCCCAGTTGGGCGAGACCGAGCTGAGCGTCCAGGCTTCCGGGGACGGCGCCAACGGGCTGGTGCAGAGCTGGGCCAGCCGGCGCGCCGACGGCAGTCTCGCCATCCTGGTCTGGGCCTCCACCCTCGATCAGTCCAAGCGTGACGGTGACCCGGCGCTGGCCCGGCAGATCCGGCTGGCTGTCGAGGGTGCCGCCGGCCGGACGGTGACGGTGACCCGGCTCGACCGCGAGCACGGTGACGTGACCACGCTGGCCGAGCAGCTCGGCGTGGCCGACTGGCCCACCGGGGAGCAGTGGGACGCGTTGCGCGCCGCCGACTCCCTGCCGGTCGAGAAGGTCGACACCCGCGCTCGGGGCGGCGCCGCGGTCGTGGAGCTGCACCTGCCCCAGCCGGGGGCGGTGCTGATCGAGGTCGCCGGGAGCTGAACGTGACCTCCCCTTCCGAGGCATCGGCGGGCGACGGGGCGCCCGGAGCGCGGGCGTGGGCCGGGCGCGGTCAGGTGAGCGTCGACTGGGATCCGGTGCCCGGCGCCGTGGGCTACCTGGTGCACCGCGCCGACGGCGGCGGCCCGTACCGGGTGGTCGACCACCGCGGCGGTGACCTGTTGGCGGTGCCCGCTGCGCCGTACGCGGACACCACCGTCGAGCCCGGGCGGACCGTGCGGTACGCGGTGCGCCCGGTGTTCGACGCCGACCGGCCCGGCGACGCGCCCCTCGGGTCGCCGTCCGCGGCCGTCGCCGTGCTGGCCGACGGCGACGGCCTCGTCGAGGTGAGCGTCGACGCCGGTTGCCCGCTCGGGCCGGTGCACCGCCCGTGGCGGGACATGATCGGCTCCGAGCACCTGAGCCTGCTGCTCAGCGCCGACCGGGTCGGCGGCGAGGAGATGGGCGCGGGGCTCGCCGCCGCGCTCGGGCGGGTGCACCGCGAGCTGGGGGTCCAGCGGGTCCGGGCGCACGGCATCCTCGGCGACGACCTCGGCGTCTACCGCGAGGTCGACGGCCGCCCGGTGCACGACTTCACCGGCATCGACGCGGTGCTGGACGCGCTGGCCCCGACCGGGCTGCGGCCGGTGCTGGAGCTGTCGTTCACCCCGCGGGCGCTGGCCGGTGACCCGTCACGGGTGGTCACCGCCGCGGGCGTGTCCAGCCCACCGCGGGACTGGGACCGCTGGGCGGCGCTGGTCGGTGACCTGATCCGGCACCTGCGCGCCCGCGTCGGCGAGGCCGAGCTGCGCCGCTGGGCGGTCGAGGTGTGGAACGAACCCGACCTGGACTGCTTCTGGACCGGCAGCCGGGAGGACTACCTGCGGATGTACGACGTCACGGCCCGCGCCGTGCGGGAGGCCTGTCCCGGCCTGCCGGTCGGCGGGCCGGCGACCGCCGCGACGAAGTGGATCGAGCCGTTCCTGGATCACCTCGACGGCTCCGGCGCTGCGCTGGACTTCCTGTCCACCCACGTCTACGGCAGCCCGCCGCTGGACCTGCGCCCGGCGCTGGCCCGGCACGGCCGGGCGGGCACGCCGCTGCGCTGGACCGAGTGGGGCCCCTCCCCCACCCACTTCGCACCGGTCAACGATTCGGTTCTCTCGGCGGCCTTCGTGGCGACCGGGATGCAGGAGGCGGCCGGCCGGGTGGCGTCGCTCGCCTGCTGGGTGGCCAGCGACCACTTCGAGGAGCTGGGCCGGCCGCCCGCGCTGCTGCACGGCGGGTTCGGGCTGCTCTCGGTGGGCGGCCTGGCCAAGCCCCGGTTCTGGGCGCTGTGGATGCTGGAGCGGCTCGCCGCGGTGCAGCTCGCCGCCCGGCTCACCGGCGACGGCGCGGGCGCCCTGGTACGGGCGTGGCCGTCGATCGACCCGGACACCGGCCGGATCGCCGTCGTGCTCTGGAACGGCACCCTGGACCAGGGCGTACTCGACCGGCCCGACCAGCGCGCCCGGCTGGAGCGGACGGTGCGGTGGCGCATCGACGGGCTGCCGCACGGCGCGTACGAGGTGCGGCACCGGCGGCTGGACGAGCAGACGTCGAACCTCTCCGCCGCCGCGCGTCGGCTCGGCGTCGACGGGTGGCCGACCGACGAGCAGTGGGCCGCGCTGCGGGCCGCCGACCGCCTCGCCGACGCGACCCCACCGGTGACCCTCGCGCCGGATCGCGGCACCGTCGGGCTGTCGGTGACCCTGCCCATGCCGTCGATGTCCCTGCTGGAGCTGACCCCACGATGAGCATGACCGACACCGGGCCGTGGTGGCGCGAGGCCGTCACCTACGAGGTCTATCTGCGCTCGTTCGCCGACGCCGACGGCGACGGCCTCGGCGACCTGGCCGGCGCGCGGTCCCGGCTGCCCTACCTGGCCGGCCTCGGCGTCGACGCGGTCTGGCTGACCCCGTTCTACCCGAGCCCGGACCATGACGGCGGCTACGACGTGTCCGACCACCGCGCCGTCGACCCCCGCATGGGTACCCTCGCCGAGCTGGACGGGCTGATCGCCGACGCCCACCGGCTCGGCCTGCGGGTGGTGGTCGACCTGGTCCTCAACCATGTCTCCAGCGCCCATCCGTGGTTCACCGCGGCCCGCGCGGCCGGCCCCGGCGCACCGGAGCGGGACCGGTTCCACGTCCGGCCCGGCCGGGGTGTCGCCGGGGAGCTGCCGCCGAACGGCTGGCGGTCCATCTTCGGCGGTCCGGCGTGGGCGCCGTTCGGCGACGGCGAGTGGTACCTGCACCTGTTCGACATCGAGCAGCCCGACCTGCGTCACGAGCACCCCGAGGTGGCCGCGGACGCCGCGGCGACGCTGCGGTTCTGGCTGGACCGCGGCGTCGACGGGGTGCGCTTCGACGCCGCGGGCTCGCTGGTCAAGGACCCGGCCTATCCGGAGCTGCCCGCCGGCTGGCAGGCCGGTGACCCGTCGCCGTACAGCGATCGCGACGAGGTGCACGAGATCTACCGCCGGTGGGCGCGGCAGCTCGCCGCGTATCCCGGTGACCGGCTCGGCGTGGCCGAGACCTGGGGCGGGCCGGAGGTGGTCGGGCCGTACCTGCGCCCGGACGAGTTGGGGCAGGCCTTCGCGATGGACCCGCTCTACTGGCCGCTGCGGCCGGAGCCCTGGCGGGCGGGGGTGGACGCGCTGCTCGCGGCCACCACCCGGCACGGCCGGCTGCCGGCGTGGGTGCACGGCAGTCACGACGTGAGCCGCGCGGCGCAGCGGTGGGGCCGCGACGGCGCCCGGGCCATGCTGCTGGTGATGCTCGCGCTGCCCGGCGCGGTGTACCTGTACGCCGGCGACGAGCTGGGCCTGCCCGAGGTGGCGCTGGCCGACGACGAGATCCGCGATCCGGTGTTCCGCCGCTCCGGCGGCCAGGAGCGGGGCCGCGACGGCGCCCGGGTGCCGCTGCCGTGGACCGAGGGGCCCGCGCCGTACGGTTTCGGGCCGGTCGGGTCGACGCCGTGGCTGCCGCAGCCGGCCGGCTGGGGTGGCTTCTCGGTGGCTCGGCAGGCCGACGATCCGGCGTCGGCGCTGGCGCTGACCCGGGCGGCGCTGCGGCTGCGCGAGCGGTGCTGGCGGGGGCGGCCGGCGGAGGTGGCGTGGCGGGATGCGCCGCCGGGCTGTCTGGCGTTCCGTCGGGGCGCCGACGGCCCGACCTGCCTGGTCAACCTCGGTGACGTGGCGATCGACCCGCGACCGTACGGGTCGGTGCTGCTCGCCAGCGCGCCGGTGGACGGCCCGACGCTGCCCGCCCGGTCGGCCGCCTGGCTGGGTTGACCGGTCGCGCCGAAGCGCTCGACCGGCGGACCGGGACGCGGCCGCCTCACCCGGACGTCGGGTCCGCCGCCACCGGTGGCGGCGGACCCGACGTCGCCTCGTCCTCGGGCGTCGCTACGAGCGGGCGGCCTTGGCGGCGAAGGGGTTGGGGATCGAGTCGAGCAGCAGCCGGGTGTAGTCGTCCTGGGCCGCTCCGATGACCTCGCGGGTCGGGCCACGCTCCACCAGCACGCCCTGGTTGAGCACCAGCACCTCGTCGGCGAGCAGGCGGGCGCTGAGCAGGTCGTGGGTGATGTAGAGCATCGCGAGCCGCCGGTTGCGGACCAGCTCGCCGAGCAGTTCCAGGATCTCGGCGCGGATCGAGACGTCCAGCATCGAGATCGGCTCGTCGGCGATCAGCACCCGCGGGTCGGGGGCGAGAGCGCGGGCGGTCACCACCCGCTGGCGCTGCCCGCCGGAGAGCTGGTGCGGCAGCTTGTCGAGGAACTGTCCGGCCGGGGACAGTCCGACGCTCTCCAGCAGTTGCGCCGCGCGTTCCCGGATTGCGGCGCCGCGCAGCCCGGCGAAGTTGACCAGCGGGCGCGACAGGGCGTACGCCACCGTCCGGGTCGGGTTCAACGCGCTGAACGGGTCCTGGAAGACCATCTGCACGTGCCGGCGGTAGTCGGCCAGCCCCCGTCCGCGCAGCCGGTCGACCCGCACCTCTGCGCCCCGGACCCCGCTGAAGCGCACCTCGCCGGCGCTGGGACGTTCGATGCCGGTGATCAGGCGGGCGATCGTGGACTTGCCGCTGCCGCTCTGCCCGACCAGGGCGGTGACCCGGCCGGGGTGCAGGGTGAGCGACACGTCGCGCACTGCCTCGACGGTGCTGGTGCGCAGCCCACGCCGGCTGGTGTAGCGCTTGGTGACCCGGTCGACGGACAGGACGGCCTCGGCCGCCGCGTCGGTGGTGTCGCTCGGCTCGGTCAGGGCGCCGGTGGCCGGGAAGTGGCTGCCGATCGTGGCGGCGGCGTCCGCCGCGCCGAGCCGCACCACGGGCAGCCGGTTCTCCTGGGCGACCAGGCAGCGGACCAGCCCGCCGTGGTCGGGCAGCAACTCGGGATGGACCTGGCGGCAGGCGTCCTCGGCGTGCGGGCACCGGGGGGTGAACAGGCAGCCGGCCTGCGGCCGGGACAGGTCCGGTGGCCGGCCCGGGATGTAGGTGACCTGCACGTCGGGCAGGCGCGGGTCGGCGTACGAGCCGAGCAGGCCCCGGGTGTACGGGTGCCGCGGCTCGCGCAGCATGCCGGCCGCCGGGCGGTTCTCGACGATCTCGCCGCCGTACATGACCATCACCCGGTCGGCCATCTCCAGCACCGTGCCGAGGTCGTGGCTGATGAACAGCACGGCGAAGCCCAACTCGCGGCGCAGTTCGGCCAGCCGGGTGAGGATGCTGCGCTGCACGACCACGTCGAGCCCGGTGGTCGGCTCGTCGAGCAGCACCAGCTTGGGCCGCAGGGCGAGCGCCAGGGCCAGCGCCACCCGTTGCTTCATGCCGCCGGAGAGTTCGTGCGGGTACGCCTTGAGCACCCGGGAATCCAGCGAGACCAGGTCGAGCAGCTCGGTGGCCCGCGCGGTGACGTCACCGGGGATCTTGTGCGCGGCGAAGGTGTCGGCGAACTGCGCCTGCACCCGGATCACCGGGTTGAGCGAGTTCATGCTGCTCTGGAAGACCGTCGACAGGTTGGTCCAGCGCAGCTCGCGCAACTGGTCCTCGGTGGCGGTGGTCAGATCGACGCCGTCGAAGGTGACCTGGCCGCCGCTGATGCGGGCCGGTGGGGAGAGCAGCCGCAGGACGGCGTTGCCCAGCGTCGACTTGCCGCAGCCGGACTCCCCCAGCAACCCGACGAACTCGCCCTCGTCGATGCCGAAGGAGACGTCGTGCACGGCGCGGTTGGCCGGCTGGTCGCGCGGGGTGTAGGTGACGGAGAGGTTCTGCACCTCTAGCAGGGCCATGTCAATCCTCCCGGAGGTGCGGGTTGCTCAGCGCGTCGATGCCGAAGTTGATCAGCGTGAACGAGGTGATCAGCAGCGACAGCGCCAGGCCGGGGGCGATCAGCCAGGCCCACTGCCCGGTGAGCAGGGCGCCGCCGAGGCTGGCCTGGTTGAGCATGGTGCCCCAGCTGACCGTCTGCGGGTCGCCGAGCCCCAGGAAGGCCAGGCCCGCCTCGCCGCCGATCGCGCCGAGCGCCGCACCCATGAAGCCGACCACGATCAGCGAGGTCATGTTGGGCACGATCTCGCGGGCGATGATCCGGGCGGTGCCGTCGCCGGCGAACCGGGCTGCGGTGATGTAGTCGCGGGTGCGCAGGGTGATGATCTGCGAGCGCTTGATCCGGGCGCCGTACGCCCAGCCGGTCACGCTGATCACGAAGATGATCAGCCACAGACCCCGGACCGGTGCGTACGCGGCCAGCGTCACCATCAGCGGCAGCGCCGGCACCACCAGGCCGAGGTTGATCAGGAAGGAGAGCACCTCGTCGACCCAGCCCTGCAGGTAGCCGGCGGTCAACCCGATGACCAGCGCGATCAGGGTGGACAGCAGCCCGGCCGCGAGTCCGACGATCAGTGAGGTGCGCGCGCCGACGACGAGTTGGGAGAAGACGTCCTCGCCCTGTGCCGTGGTGCCGAGCCAGTGACCGCCGGTCGGGCCGAGCGACGTGGGGAAGTCGTCGTCGCGCGGGCCGTACGGTGCGATCAGCGGGGCGAAGAGCGCGACCAGGATGAACGCGCCGAGCAGCAGCAGGCCGATGCGGCATTTGCGGTTACGCCACAGGATGAGCAGCCAGCCGGGCAGTCGGCTGCGCCGGGCCAGCTCGGTGGCGGTGGTCTGGAGGCCCTCGGTGTCCGTGCCCGGGGCCGGTACGGCGGGAGCGGGTGTGCTCATGACAGCTCCCTGGTCCGCTCGGTCATGCCGTCTCCGCCTTTCGGACCCGGGGGTCGAGGAACCCGTAGAGAAGATCGGCGAGGAAGTTGGCCACCAGCACGCCGACGGTGGTGAACAGGAAGATCGCCTGCATCAACGGGTAGTCGCGGCTGGACACCGATTCCAGCAGCAGGCGGCCCATGCCCGGATAGTTGAAGACCGTCTCGACGAGGACGGTGCCGCCCAGGACGCTGCCCAGCGCGATGGCGAAGCCGGTGACGTTGGGCAGGATCGCGATCCGGGCGCCGTAGGTGAGGGCGATGCGCCGCCGGGGCAGGCCGCGGGCGACGGCGAGCCGGGCGTGGTCCTCGCCGAGGCTCTGCACCATGTTGTTGCGCATGCCGATGATCCAGCCGATCGGGCCGGTGATCAGCAGCGCGACGGCGGGCAGCACGCTGTGCTGGAAGGCGTCGGAGATGAAGATCCAGCTCCAGCCGGGACTGCTGCCGCCGCCGTAGCCGCCACGCTCGGGAAACCAGCGCAGGGTGATCGCGAAGACGTAGATGAGCAGCAGGGCGAGCCAGAAGAACGGCAGCGTGCCGAGGAACGTCGAGCCGAGGGTGATGACCGAGTCGACCCGGCTGTTGCGCCGGTACGCGGCCCAGGTGCCCAGCAGCGTGCCGACGATGAAGGAGATGATCTGCGTGACCCCGACCAGGATCACCGTCCACGGCAGGGCTTGGCCGATCATGTGGGTGACGCTGTACGGGAAGTAGGTGTACGAGACTCCGAAGTCACCGTGGAGCACCGCGCCGAGGTACTGCAGGTACTGCTCGAAGAGGTTGCCGTCGGGGGCGCCGAGCATGATCCGGACGGCCTGCACCTGGGCCGGGTCGACGCTCTCGCTCTGCCCCGCCAGCCGGGAGACGATGGCCTCGGCCGGGTCGCCGGGTTGCAGCCGCGGGATCAGGAAGTTCAGCGTGACGGCGGCCCACAGGGTGCCGAGGAAGAAGACGAAGCGTCGGGCGAAGTAGGCCACCGGGACCCTCCCTTCCGGGGGACGGGCCGGCCGGCGTGCGGGTGCGCGCCGGCCGGCCATCGGCTTACTTGGCGTTGGTTCCGGTGGGCCGCAGGTTGGTGATGATGAGCAGGTTGTCGCTGGGCGCGGCGTAGGGGTTCTCCTCGCTGGGCCAGCCGGTGGCCTTCGCGGTGCGGTACTGGAACCACTTGGCGCCGTACCAGAGCGGGATCATCGGCACCTGCTCGGTCATGACCCGGGTCAGATCCGCGACGGCGGCCTTCTGGCCCGCCTCGTCGGTGGCGGTGCGCAGGGTGTCGATCAACTGGTCCGTGCGGGGATCGTTCCAGCGGACGAAGTTGCTGACCGCCTTCTTGCCGATCGGTGCGGACTGGTCGCTGGCCAGCGGCTCCTGGAAGTTGCGGAACATGTTGCAGCTTCCACCGTGCACGCCGAGCAGCATGTCGTAGTTGCCGATCGCCCGGTCGTTCTCGTACGCCTCGGGGGTGGGCGTCTCGGCCCGCACGGTGAACCCGAGCGCGTTCAGGTTCGCCACGATGATGCGCTGCGCCTGTACCCAGTCGGTCCAGGAGCCGGGGACCCGGAAGCTGAAGGCGATGGGCTTGCCGTCCTTGCCGACCCGCTTGCCGGCGCCGTTCTTCGGGTAGCCGGCGGCGGTCAGGTCGGCGTCGGCCCGGGCCGCGTCGTAGCCGGCCACGCCCTGGTTGGGGATGTCCTTCGGCAGCCACTCGGCCTGCCCGGGGACCACCAGGCCAGTCTGGCTGGCCGGCTTGACGTAGCCGAGCTGCGCCTTGTCGACGATCTCCTGCCGGTTGAACGCGGGCACCAGGGCCTTGCGGAAGGCGGTGTCGTTGAACGGCGCCTTGGTCAGGTTCATGTAGACGCTGATCGAGCCGCCGGAGGGGAACCAGTACTTGTTGTGCTCGGGGTCCCGGTCGACGTACGCCTTCTTGATGTCCGGCACGAACATCGCGTTGGTGTCGTACTCGCCGCGGCTGAGCTTGAGCTGGTCGATCTGGCCGCCGCCGTCGGCCTTGTGGAACCGCAGCTCGTCGACCTTGACCTTGTCGGCCTGCCAGTAGTCGGCGTTGCGGCCCAGCGTGAGCTGCTGGGGGTTGAAGGCCTTGACGGTGAAGGGTCCCGTGCCGACCGGCTTCTCCGCGTTGGGGAAGGTCACCGGGTCACCCACGGTGGACCAGACGTGCTTGGGCACGATCTTGATCTCGCCGAACAGCGTGAACGCCGCCGCGCCGGGCTGGGCGAACCGCATCGTGACGGTCTGCGGGTCGGTCGCCTCGACCGCGCTCAGGTACCGCCAGATCCCCTTGGTGTCGAGCGCCTTGTGCTGCTTGAGCATGTCGTAGGTGAAGGCGACGTCGTCGGCCGAGAACGGCTTGCCGTCGTTCCACTTCACGCCCTGGCGCAGCTTCCAGACCAGCGTCTTCGGGTCGCTCCACGTCCATTCCGTGGCCAGCCAGGGCTTGGCCTGGCAGCCGTAGTTGTCGTAGGTGATCAACTGCTCGAAGACGTACTCGGTGGCGCCGAGCCGGCTGGCGTCCAGGTAGGGGTTGTAGTTGGCCTGCGGGTTGCTGCCGCCGCCGAAGTCGCCGTAGTCGAGGTAGGCGATCCGGCCGTCGGTGCCGGGGCCGGACTTCTGCTCCGTACCGGTGCACCCGGCGGTCGCCAGGGCGACGGCCGCGGCGACCGCGGCGATCCGGGCTAGTCTCGATCGTTTCACTTGCCGGTACCTCCAGTGGGGGGTTGCGCCGGGCAGCCGCAGCTGCGACGCACGACGAACTCGGTGGGGAGGACGATGCTCTCGGGCGCCGCGGCGTGGGGGTCGCCGGCGGCGTTGAGGATCTGCCGGGCGGCCTCGGCGGCCAGGTCCCGGATCGGTTGCCGCACAGTGGTCAGCGACGGGGAGACGAGGGCGGCCATGGGCGCGTCGTCGAAGCCGGTGATGACGAGGTCCTCGGGCACGCGCAGCCCCCGGCCGAGGGCCCCGACGAGGACGCCGATGGCGATCTCGTCGTTGGCGCACACCACCGCCTGCGGCGCGGCGCCGTTGACGAGCAGCCGCTCGGCGGCCAGGACGCCGTCCGGCTGCTGCATGGCGACCCGGACCGGCTCGGCGGGCGGGGTGAGGTCCGCCTCCCGGTACGCCGCCCGGAAGCCGGCCCACCGCTCGCTGACGTCGGGCGAGCCGTCCGGGTTGCCGACGAAGGCCAGCTCGCGCAGGCCGTGGTCGACCAGCAGGTGTCGGGTCAGCCGGGTCATGGCCGGGGCGTTGTCGACGCTGACCGAGGAGACCGTGTCCGGGCCCCGGCCGGCCAGGACGACGACCGGCACCGTCGCTGCGAGCCGGAGCAGCGCTGGTTCGGAGATGGTGCCGCCGATGACGGCTATGCCGTCGACGCGGCGGGCCATCTCCAGCACCTGGTCGTCGGAGTCCTCGCGCAGATGCGTGCAGAGGATGTGCACGCTGGCCCGCGCCGGGACGGCCTCCGACTCGAAGCCCTGGATCAGTTCGGTGAAGTACGGGCCGGACAGGCCGGGGAAGACCAGGCCGAGCGCGCCGTGCCGGCCCGCCGCGAGGGCTCGACCGAGGTGGTCCGGCCGGTAGCCATGCTCCTCGATGGCTTCCAGGACGCGTCGTCGCATCTCCTCCGACACCTGACCGGTGCCGTTGGAGACCCGGGACACCGTGGCGACCGAGACTCCGGCGAGCCGGGCGATCTCCCGAACCGTGACCCGACTGTTGCCCATGGCTTCCTCTATCCGTAACGTGCGTGACGGTAACCGGTTTCAGGGCACCATAAGCAGGCGTCCGCCAGATCACAAGAGGGACCGCCTGAAGATCCGCCGAGAGGAAGAGTCACCCCGCATGTCGAGCGTTCTTCTCCACGACCGCAGGATCGTCATCGACGGTCGTCCCCGGCTGCTGCTCGCCGGGGAGGTGCACTACTTCCGGCTGCCCCGCACGGAGTGGGCAGACCGCCTCGACCGGTTGCGGGAGTGCGGCGGCGACACCGTGGCGACCTACGTGCCCTGGCTGTGGCATGAGTTGCCCGACGGCAGCGTGGACCTGACCGGTCGTACCCACGAGCAGCGCGACCTCGCCGGCTTCCTGGACCTTGCCCACGAGCGCGGCCTGTACGCGCTGGTCCGGCCCGGCCCGTTCATCATGGCCGAGATCAAGAACGAAGGCATCCCCTACCGGTTGTACGACGAGCACCCGCACCTGCTGCCGACCACCTGGGACGGCCGAACCGTCGAAACCCGGACCATCGACTACCTGGCCCCGGAGTTCCTGGCCGCGGCCGACGGCTGGTACGCCCAGGTGATGCCGGTGATCGCCGAGCGCCTCGCCGACCGCGGCGGGCCGGTGATCGGCGTCCAGCTGGACAACGAGATCGGGATGCTGTCCTGGGTGACCAACTCCCCCGACCTCACCGACGTCGTCTGCGAGGACCTGCGGCGCTGGGCCGTCGACCGGTACGGCAAGGACGTCGCGGCCGAGCGCATCGGCGCCGACCCGGGTGACCCCGACGCCTGGGCGGCGGCGCTGCGCACCCCGGCCGAGGCGCGGTCGCTGACGGTCCACGACGATCTGGGCCGCTACATGCGCGACCGGTACCGGCGGTACGTGGTCGCGCTGCGCGAATCCGCCGAACGGCACGGGGTGACCGGCGTGCCGTTCCTGATCAACGTGCACGGCACCGGAGGCGGGCGGGGCCGGACCTTCCCGATCGGCATCAGCCAGCTCTTCGAGGCCTACCGAGGTCAGCCGCAGCTCACCTCCGGCTCGGACTACTACCTCGGCGACCTCACCGTCACGAACGTCGCCGACCTGTACGTCAGCAACGCCTTCCTGGCCGCCGTGCACGACGCCCACCAGCCGCCGATGTCGCTGGAGTTCGAGGCCGGCAACGGCGACTACGGCCAGGACCTGTCCACGCTCTACCCGCCGGAGGCGATCGAGCTGAAGACCCGGCTCTGCGTGGCGCAGGGCAACCGGCTGCTCAACCTCTACCTGTTCGCCGGCGGATACAACCCGCCGCTGGCCGAGCCGGTGGGCGACGGCAACGACCGGATCGCGTTCACCGGCGAGCGGCACGGATTCGCCGCGCCCGTCGACCCGGAGGGGCGGCTCAACCCGACCTACGCCGCGGCCCGACGCGCCCTGCACGCCGTACGTGGGGTCGCCGACCTGCTCGCCGACTCCGACGAGGAGAACGACGGCCTGGCGCTCGGCTTCGTGCCCGACCACTACCTGACCGAATACCACCACCCGACCTCGGCGTCGCGGGCCGCGCAGGTCGCCGACCTGGAACGGTTCCGCGGCATGGGTCCGCGCGACGTGCTCGCCCGGGCGCTGCTGCTCGCCGGCTACTCGTTCCCGGCCGTCGACCTCCAGTCGCCGCTGCCCGCGGACACGCCGCCGGTGATCGCGCTGGCCAGCGCCGCCACGCTCGGGCGGGAGGTGCAGCAGCGGCTGGTCGAGCACCTGCGCGGCGGCGGACGGCTGCTGCTGCACGGCGTGCTGCCGGAGCGGGACCACGACGGCAGCCGGTGCACGCTGCTCGCCGACGCGCTCGGGCTGAGCTTCACCGGCCGCGTCGACGACGGGCCGCAGTCCTTCCCGTCAGTGGTCGGGCAGGGCTGGGCGGCGGGCCCGGCCGAGGCCCGGGTCGGCTACGCACAGCGGTTGGCCGGCCCCGCCGCCGAGCCCGTGCTCGTCGAGATCGGCTCCGGCGAGCCGTGCGCGGTGGAGGTCGCCGTGGGCGCCGGGCGAGCTCTCGTGATCGCTGCCGACGTGCCCTGCGACCTGGACTTCTGGCGCGCTGCGGTAGCGCGGTTCGGGGTGGGCCAACGGCTCGCCGCCAACGCCGACGGGCCCGGTCTCGTCCTCACCTCCACCGTGGACCCGGCTGGGCAGCGGCTGCTGCACCTGGTCAACGTGGCACCGTCCGCGGTGACCCTCACGCTCAGCTGGCAGGGCGTCCCGGTGCTGGCCGGCCGGCCGCTGCGGGTGCCCGCCCGCACCGGGCTGATCCTGCCCTACGGAATCCGGGTCGGCGCCGCCACGCTGGTGGAGACGACCTGCGAACTGGTCTCCCGCGACGGGAACACGGTGCTGCTGCGCCCGACCCAGGGCGACGACGAGGTGGTGCTGGCCACCGACCGGCCGATCACCGCGAGCCGCGGCAGCGTGCACGGCGCGCAGGGGCGGGTGACCGTGCGGATTTCCGGCGGACCCGACGGCGACCCGGTGCGGATCACCGTGGCCTGAGGGCGGGTCCCGGAATGCGGTCGAACGATCGGTCTAACCACTTCGCCGGGGAAGCATGCCGGCTGGTCGGCAGCGAGAAAGTCACCATCGCCGCCGGTTGATCTCACGGACCGCCCGCCCTCGGTCACGGGTCTAGCATGGTGACGTGACCGGTCAGCAAGACAAGTCGTTGCTGGGCGAGTTGCGCCGAGTCGCTGGCCTGACCCAGGAGGAGTTGGCCGAACGCACTGGGCTGACCGTGCGGGGGATCAGCAACATCGAGCGAGGTCGGGTACCCCGACCCCGCCGGCGTTCGGTCGAGGCGCTCGCCGTCGGTCTCGGCCTTCGGGGCGACCAGGTGCACCAGTTCGTCCGGCACTACTGTCCGGAAGCGACCCGGCTGCCGGCCCCCGGCGCCGCGGTGGTACCCGCGCCGGCCCAGCTGCCAGCCGCCAGCAGTTCGTTCACCGGACGAGAGCCGGAACTGGACCGGCTCGACGCGCTGTGCGCACAACGCGGGCAGGGGGTCGTGGTCGCGGTCCTGGAGGGCATGGCCGGGGTGGGCAAGACCTCGTTGGCGCTGCACTGGGCACAGCTGCGCAGAGCCGACTTTCCTGACGGTCAGCTGTTCGCGAACCTGCGGGGATACGGTCCCGGCACAGCGGCCGAGCCGAGTGAGGTGCTGCGGTCCTTCCTGCGGGCGTTCGACGTACCGGCGGCGGAGGTGCCGGCGGACCTCGACGAGCGGTCCGCCCTGCTGCGCAGCGTGCTGGCCACCCGTTCAGTGCTCCTCGTGCTGGACAACGCGCGCTCCGCCGAGCAGGTACGGCCGCTGCTACCCGGGCACCCCGGCTGCGTGGTGGTGGTGACCAGCCGCACGATGCTGCACGGCCTGACCATCAGCAACGACGCGCACCGGGTGACGGTGCCGCTGTTCACCGACGTCGAGTCGCGGTCGCTGTTCGGCCGGCTGGCGGGTGCCGCCCGGCTGGGCACCGACCAGGCCGACGTCGCCGATGTCGTGTCGGGCTGCGGCGGGCTCCCGCTGGCCCTGCGGATCGTGGCCGAGCGGCTCGGCCACGAACGGGAACTGTCGGAACTGGCGGCGGCGATGCGCTCGGCCGGCGACCGCCTCGACGCGCTGACGACGGAGGAGGAGAGAACCTCCCTACCCGCCGTGCTCTCGTGGTCCTACCGCACCCTGCCCAGGGACGTCGCCGACGCGTTCCGGCTGCTCGGCCTCCATCCCGGCCCGCACTGGGAGCCGGCTGCGGCGGCGGCCCTGCTGGGTGTCCGGGTCCCCGAGGCCCGCCGGTTGCTTCACCTGCTGGTGGAGGGTCACCTGCTCGAGCGCCGGGCAGACGGCCGGTACGAATTCCACGACCTGGTGCGCGACTACGCCCGGGGCCTGGCGGGCGCCGCGCCGCGGAATCGTTGGTGCGAGCCGGTCCGCCGGCTGGCCGAGCATTGCCTGACGCGGGCGGTCGCCGCGGCGGAGCTGATCGCGCCGCCCGATCCCAACCGCCGGCCCCTGCTCACACCGGTCACCGCGGTCGACCGCTCGTTCGCCGGGCCCGAGGATGCCGCCGCCTGGCTAGCCACGGAACTGCCCACGCTGCTGGCGGTCGCGGAGCAGTCGGCGGGCATGCGCCAGGCCGAGGGCACCAGCTACGCGCGGGACCTGTCCACCGTGCTGTGGCAGGCGTTGCGGGTGCACGGCCACTACAGCGTCCTGCGCACTCTCCACGGTCTCGCGCTCGCCGAGGCGCGGGCCGCCGCGGACGCGGTCGGGGTGCAGCAGGCGCTGGTCGACCTGGCGACGGTATGCGCCCGGCTCGGCCACTACGACGAGGCGGTGGAACACCTCACCGAGTGCCTGGCGGTCGACGGGAGTCCGGCCGTCGCCGGGCGCGCGTACAACATCCTGGGGGTCGTGCAGGCTCAGCTGGGCCGGTACGAGCCCGCGGCACGCCACCTCCGGCAGGCGGTCGCCCTGGCCAGGGAGACGGCCGACAGCTTGAACGAGGGGCGGTCGCTGAGCAACCTGGGTTTCCTCCACGAGCGCCAGGGCGAGCTGGACGCCGCGCTCCGGTGCTACGCCGACTGCCTGACCATCGCGCAGGCCCACGGCGACCGGCCCAGCGAGGCGATCGCGCTGCACAACCTCGGCGACGTCTACCGCGCCCTCGGCCACTACCAGGCCGCCCGCAAGCACCTGGACCGGTCCCTGGCGGTCAGCAGGGCCGTCGGGCACCGGGAGGCGGAAGGATACGCGCTGGCCTACCTCGGGCTGGTGCACCTGCACCTCGGTGACCCGGGGACCGCGCGCCGGTACCAGGAGGCCGCGCTGGCCATCGCCGTCGAGACCGGCATCCGTCCGCTGGAGACGCTGGCGAACAACGGTCTCGGCGACATCGCCCGGGCCAGCGGCAACCGCCCCGCGGCTCTGGCGCACTACCTGCGCGCCTGCGACCTCGCCCGGCTCACCCAGGAGCCGCACGAGGAGGCCCGGGCGCTGGACGGGATCGCCGCGACCTACGACGACGCCGGCGACCAGGCCAAGGGTGCGCCGTACCGCCGGCACGCGCGGTCGCTCTACGAGGCGATGGGGGTCACGGCGGGCCAGGCCGGCTCGGGCGTCCGCCGCTGACCGGAACTTCCGGACCGAAAGTTCCGGTCCGTTGTTCATGGACCGGGCCGGGTCCAGGCCAGTTCAATCTGCCCGCGGGGCGATCCGAGAACGGGCTGGGGGGCGGCGGATTGCGGGCAGATCTTGACGCGGTCGACCGGGTACATCGGGCATTCGAGGAGCAGGCGGGCAGGACACCGCAGCGCTGCGCGCTGGTCGTCGGCGACCGGCGGATGAGCTACGCCGAACTCGACCGGGCCGCCAACGCGGTGGCGCACGCGATCCTCGACCGGGGGCTCACCCCCGGTGAGCTGGTGGGCGTGTGCCTGCGCCGCGGACCATGGCTCGTACCGGCGCTGCTCGGCGTGCTGAAGTCGGGCTGCGCGTACGTGCCGCTCGACCCGGCGTCTCCCCCGGCGCCGATCGCCTCGATCGCCGAGGACGCGCGCCTGTCCCTGGTGGTGACGGACGAGCCACGGCCACCCGCGCTCGCCGACACGACGGTCCCGGTGCTGACCACCACGGGCGTCGACCCGGCGCGGAGCGCGCCCACCGGCGTCCCGGGCGGCAGCGCCGACCTCGCCTACGTGATCTACACGTCCGGGTCCACCGGCCGCCCCAAGGGGGTCCAGGTCGAACACGGCAACGTGCTCGCGTTGCTGCGCTGGGCCGGCGGGACCTACTCGGACGAAGAATTGCGCGGAGTGCTCGGCGCGGCCTCCGTCTGCTTCGACGCCTCGGTGGCCGAGCTGTTCCCCCCGCTGGTGACCGGCGGAAGCCTCATCCTCGCCGGCAACCTGCTGGCCCTGCCGGCGCTGGACGCCCGCGACGAGGTCACCTTCGTGCAGGGCGTCCCCTCCGTGCTCTCGGTGCTCGCCAGAACGCCGCTGCCGGGCTCGGTGCGGACCGTCGCCATCGCGGGCGAGGCACTGCCGCGCGCATTGGTCGACCGCCTCTACCGCAACGAGGGCGTGCGCCGCGTGGTCAACTGCTACGGGCCGACAGAGGCGACGGTGAACTGCTCGTGCCACGAGGTCGGCCGCGACGAGCGCGGGGACCCGCCCATCGGCTCCCCGCTACCCGGCGCCTCCTTCTCCGTGCGCGACGAGCAGGGCCGGCCCCTCGCCGACGGCGAGACCGGCGAGCTGTGGGTCAGCGGCGCGCTGGTGACCCGGGGTTACCTCGGGCAGGCCGAGCTGACCGAACGCCGGTACGTGCGGGACGAGCACGGCGTGCGGCACTACCGCACCGGTGACCTGGTCCGCCGCCTCGACGGGGTGTACCACTTCGTCGGCCGCGCCGACGATCAGGTCAAGGTGCGCGGCTTCCGCGTCGAGCCCGGGCAGGTGCAGGCGGCGCTGCTCGCCCACCCGGGGGTCAGCAACGCGGTGGTCCTCGCGCCGACCGACGAGTCCGGCGAGCGCCGGCTCGTCGGCTTCGTCGAGCCGGCCGGCGACCGCGTACCCGAATCGGCGCTGCGCGAATGGCTGCGGGGACGGCTGCCCGGGCACCTGGTCCCGTCCCGGATCGCGGTGCTCGACGCGATCCCGCTGGGAACGACCGGCAAGGCCGACCGGGCGGCGCTGTCGGCCTGGGCGTTCGACCGGGACGAATCCGTCGGGTACGTCGACCCGTCCACCGAGACGGAACGCCTGGTGGCCGAGGTTATCGCGGAATCGCTCGGTCTGCCCCGGATCGGCGTGCACGACAGCTTCATCGACTCCGGCGGGCACTCGCTCGCCGCCGCGCGGGCGGTGGCCCGGCTGCGGGAGATCACGCAGCGGGCGGTGAGGCTGGAGGAGTTCCTGGCCGACGGCACGGTGGCGGCCGTCGCGCGACGGCTGGACGGGGCCGCCGCGACCCGGCCGACGGCGAAACTGGCACACCGGCCGGAGCGCACCCGCTATCCGCTGACCAACACCCAACGAGACCTGTGGACGCTCGCCCAGCTCGGCTCGACCGGCACCGCCACGACCGTCGCCTGGCGGTTGCGTTGCCACGGCGCGCTCTCCCGGGCGGCCCTGCAGGCGGCGGCGGACGCGCTGGTGGTCCGGCACCAGGCGTTGCGCAGCACGATCCGCGAGCACGACGGTGAGCCGGTGCTGCTCGTGGGGCCGGCGGCCGCGGTGCCGCTGGAGGTGCACGATCTGCGGGGGCTCGGCGAGACGGCCCGCCGCGAGCGGGCCGCCCAACTGGTGACCGCGGCGGCACGGCACGCGTTCGACCTGCGCGCCGACAGGCCGCTCCTGCGGATCACCGTGCTCCGGTGGTCCGACGACCTCGCCGATCTGGTGGTGGTCTCCGACCACATCGCGGCCGACGGCGCGTCCATCGGCGTGATCATGAAAGAACTCGCCGCGGCCGTCGGCGCGGCGCAGCACGGCGACCCGCTCCCGGAGGCGGCCGCGGCGGCGCAGATCGGTGACGTCGCACTGCGCGAACGCGCGCTCGCCGAGGTTGACGGCGAGCGGGACCGGTGGGTCCGGTACTGGACCGCGGAGCTGGCCGGGGCCGCGCCGCCGGACGCACTGTTCGATCGGGTCGCGCACGGCGCCCAGCGGTTCCTCGGCGACCGGATCACCGTTGCGCTTCCCGAGTCGCTGCGGTCGTCGGTGCGTACGCTCGCCGGGACCGCCGGGGTCACCCCGTTCGCGGTGTACCTGTCGGCCCTCGGTGTGCTGGTCGGTGAGCTGGTCGACGGGTCGGACGTGCTGCTGGGGATGGCCGCCGCGCAGCGTGACCTGGCGGAGCTCGAGCACACGGTCGGCCCCCTGGTCGACGTGCTCCCGGTCCGGCTGCGGCCGGCGGCGGACCGGTCGTTCCAGGAGTTCCTGCGCGAGGCCATGCACACCTCGGTCCGGGCCATCGACCACCGCGGACTGCCCGTCGGCGAGTTGACCGCCCTGTGGTCCGGTGAGCGCGCGGCCGGCGTACCGCTGACGCCGGTGTCGATCGCGGTGCAGCCCGCCGACCTGCCGGTGTCGGCCCACGGGCCGGGGGTACGCCTCGACCTGCTCGGCGAGTTGCCCACCGGCGGCAGCCACAACCCGCTGACCGTCTTCATCAACGAGCACGTCGACGGCGGTGAGCTGATCATCGAGCACGACCCGTCCTGGCTCTCCGCCGACCGGGCCCGGTGTTTCACCCGCTCGCTGCTGCACCTGCTGCACACGGTGGTCGCCGCGCCCGACGTGCCGCTCTCCGCACTCGAGCTGGTGTCACCGGAGGAGCGGGCGGAACTGCTCGCCTGGGGCACCGGCGCAGACCTGCCCGGGGCGGACGCGGCCGGTGTGCCCGAGGCGGTGCTCGGGCACGCGCAGCGGACCCCCGACGCGGTCGCGGTGTGCGCCACGGGCGGGACGCTGACGTACGCGGAGCTCGTCGGCCGGGCCGACCAGGTCGGCCGCGCGCTGGTCACGGCGGGAGTCCGGCCCGGTGACGCGGTCGGCGTGTGCCTGCCCCGCGACGAGCTGTTACCGGCCCTGCTGCTGGCTGTGTGGCGCGCCGGAGCCGGCTACCTGCCATTGGACCCGGACCAGCCGGTGGGCCGGCTGGCCCGAATCGGCGCCGAGGCGGGCGTCCGGGTCGTGCTCGCCCGGGGTGCGGCCCGGGAGGTCGGCGCGGCGGTCGTCGCCGCAGTGCCGGCGGCGGTCCTGGTCGACGCCGACGACCTGGGCGGCGCCGGCCCAGCCGTCGACCTGGTGCTGCCGGGCGGCGATGCGCTCGCCTACGTGCTGTACACGTCCGGTTCGACCGGGCAGCCGAAGGGCGTCGAGATAACCCACGCGAACCTGGCTGCCTTCGTCCGGTCCCGGGGACGATCTCCCGGGCTGACGCGGGACGACGCGATGCTGGCGATCGCACCGCTCGCCTTCGACGTGTCCGCCGAGGAGCTGTGGTGGCCGCTCGCCACCGGCGCCCGCTGCGTGGTCGCCGACCGCGACTGCGCGGTCGACGGTCACCAGCTCGCGCGGCAGATCGCCGACACCGGGGTCACCCTCGTCGACCTGACGCCGACGAGCCTGCGGATGCTCCTCGCGGCCGGCTGGAGCGGCGATCCCGGGCTGCGGCTGCTGCTCGGCGGCGAGGTGCTCGAACCGGTGCTCGCCCGCCGGGTGCTGCCGTTGGTCGGCGAGCTGTGGAACGGCTACGGGCCGACGGAGACCACGGTCGCGGCGACCGCGCACCGGGTGACCCGGTACGACACCACCGCGACCCGGGTGCCGATCGGCACTCCCACGCCCGGCGCGCGGCTCTACGTGATGGACGCCGCCGGCCGGCTCGCCCCTCCGGGCGCGGTCGGTGAGCTGTGGATCGGCGGCACCGGGGTCGCCCGCGGCTACCGTGGGCGACCCGAGTTGACCCATACGGCGTTCGTCGCCGACCCGGTCCGTCCCGACCGGCGCTGTTACCGCACCGGGGATCTCGTCCGGTGGCGTCCGGACGGGACCCTCGACTTCCTCGGCCGCACGGACGACCAGGTGAAGGTGCGGGGCAACCGGTTCGAGCTCGGCGAGATCGAATCCGTGCTGCGCGGCCTGCCCGAGGTGACCGGTGCCGCCGTCGCGGTCGTCACCGACGGGGTGGACGCCCACGTGGTCGGCTACCTCACTCCGGCGACGGTCGACCCGGCGGCGGTGGACCGACGCGCGCGGCAGCTGCTGCCCGGCTACATGGTGCCCAGCCGGTGGCACCCGCTGGACTCGCTCCCCAGGCTGCCCAACGGCAAGCTCGACCGGCGTGCGCTCGGGGCGGTCCCGGCGCCTGCCGCCGCCCCGGCCGCACCGCTGTCATCGGCCCAGACGGTCGTCGCCGAGGTGTGGCGCGCCTGCCTGGAGGTCGACGAGATCGGCCCGGACAGCGACTTCTTCGCGCTCGGTGG
Source organism: Micromonospora halotolerans (assembly GCF_032108445.1). Classification (NCBI taxonomy): domain Bacteria; kingdom Bacillati; phylum Actinomycetota; class Actinomycetes; order Micromonosporales; family Micromonosporaceae; genus Micromonospora; species Micromonospora halotolerans. The sequence goes on from NZ_CP134876.1 coordinate 6,323,477, forward strand.
CCGGTCGCTGGCGGCCACCCGGGTGGTCGGCCTGCTGCACGCCGCACTGGGCCGCCGGATCACCGTGCGCACCCTGTTCGACCACCCGGTGCTCGCCGACTTCACCGCCCGGCTGGCCGTCGAGGCGGCAGCCGAGGAACCGCCACTGGTCCCCCGCACGGACCCCTCGGCGCCGGCCCCGCTCTCGTCGGCGCAACGGCGGCTCTGGTTCGCCGCCCGGCTGGACCCGGACAGCACCGCCTACCACGCACCGACGGTGCTGCGGATCCGCGGCGCCCTGGACGAGTCGCGGCTGCACCGGGCCGTACGAGGGCTCGCCGTGCGCCACCATGTGCTGCGGAGCCGGTTCACCGAACTCGACGGCGAACCGGTCGCCGTCGTTGGGCCGGCCGAACAGGTGGCCGTGTCCACCGTCGACGTGGCCGAGCACGCCCTGGACAGCGCCGTCGCGGCCGAGGTGCGGCGGCCCTTCGAGCTGCACACCGGGCCGCCCATGCGGGCGGTGCTGCTGCGGGTCACGCCGGCCGACCACGTGCTGGTGCTGACCTACCACCACATCGTCACCGACGCGGTGTCCCAGCAGCTGCTGCTGAGCGAACTCGACCTGCTCTACCGCACCGGGCCCGAGGACTGGCCGCCGCCACCCGCCCTCCAGTACGCCGACCACGCCGCCTGGGAGCACGGGCTCGATCCGGCGGACCGCGCGCGGCACCTGGACTGGTGGCAGCAGCAGCTCGCCGACCTACCCGCGGCGCTGCGGCTGCCGGCCGACCGGCCCGCCAGCACCGACTGGCCGGCCGACGAGGTCGACGTACGGCTGCCGGCGGAGCTGACCAGCCGGATCAGGGCACTGGCGGCCACCAGCGGCAGCACTCCGTTCACGGTGCTGCTCGCCGGCTGGCAGCTGCTGCTGGCCCGGCTGGCCGGCGTACGGGACCTGGCGGTGGCGGTGCCGCACAACGGCCGCCGCGGCGCCGAACTGGCCGAGATGATCGGCTTCTTCGTCAACACCGTGGCGATCCGGGCGGACCTGCGCGACGACGTCCGGTCCGGACACGAGTTGCTGTCCCGGACCCGGCGCACGTTGCTCGACGCGCTCGCCCACGCGGACACGCCGTTCGACGAGGTCGTGCAGCGGCTGGCACCGGACCGGGACCCGGCGAGCACCCCGGTGTGCCAGGTCATGGTGAACCTGCTGGAGCGGCCGGCAGAGGTGATGCTCGGTGGGCTCGACGTCGAACTGGTGCCACAGCCGGTCAGCACCGCGCTGTTCGACCTGAACCTCGATCTCGTCGATGCCGGCGCGGCGTACCAGGGTCGGCTGGTCTTCCGTACCGCCCTGTTCGACCGGCGGACGGTCACCCGCTGGGCGCGGTGGTACGTCACCCTCCTGGACCGGCTCACCGCCGACCCGGACGCGCCGCCGTCGGCGCTCACCGTGCTGGACGACGCCGAGCGGGCCGCGGTGCTCGCCTGGGGCACGGGCGACCCGCTGCCCAAGGCCGGGACCGTGGTGACCGAGGTGCTCGCGCGGGCGCAGGAGCACCCCGACTCGGTGGCCGTCAGCTCGCCGGACGGCCGGCTGACCTATCGCGACCTGGTCGACTGGTCGGCCCAGGCGGCCGGCGCGCTGCTGACCGCGAAGGTTGCCCGGGGCGACGTGGTCGGCGTGTGCCTGCCCCGCGACGAGTACCTGCCCGGAGCGCTGCTCGGCGTGTGGCGGGCCGGGGCGGCGTACCTGCCGCTGGACCCGGACCATCCCGCCGAGCGGCTCGCGGAGCTGGCCACCGACGCGGGGGTGCGCGTCGTCGCAGCACGCGGCGCCGCGGTCGATGTCGCGCGCGGCGCGTTGCCGCAGCTGACGGTCGTGGACCTGGACGCGCCCCACCCCGGTCCGGCCACCATGCCGCCGGCCCCCGACGGCGACGACCTGGCCTACGTCCTCTACACCTCCGGCTCGACCGGCCGGCCGAAGGGCGTCGAGGTCACCCACGCCAACCTCGACGCGCTGGTCAGCGCCTCCCGGCAGGTCATGGAGGTCCGGCCCACCGACACCTGGCTGGCCGTCGCGCCACTGGTGTTCGATGTGGCGACCGGCGAGATCTGGACCACGCTGACCGCGGGAGCGCACTGCGCGATCGCCGACCGGGACTGCGCCGTGGACGGCCACGCCTTGGTCAAGCGGCTGGTCACCACCGGTGCCACCCGGTTCAACCCGACGCCGACGACGTTGCGGATGTTGCTCGCCGCCGGCCTGCCCGTGCTGCCGGCGCTGCACGTACTCGCCGGTGGTGAGGCACTCGATCCGGCCCTGGCGCGGCAAGTCGTTCCCCTGGTCGCCAGCCTGCGCAACTGTTACGGCCCGACGGAGACGACCGTCACCGCGACCACCCACCGGGTGACCGGCGACGACCTGACGGGCGCCGGGCCGGTGCCGATCGGCCGGCCGATCCGCGGCGCGCTGCTCACCGTGGTCGATCCGTTCGGGCAGCCGGCGCTGCCCGGCGCGGTCGGCGAGCTGTACGTCGGTGGCGCCGGGGTGGCCCGGGGCTACCGCAACCGCGCTGACCTGACCCGCGACGCGTTCGTGACGGACCCGCTCCGCGGGGAGCGTTGCTACCGCACGGGCGACCTGGTCCGCTGGCGCGACGGCGGTGTGCTGGACTTCCACGGCCGCGCCGACCACCAGGTGAAGATCCGCGGCAACCGGGTGGAACTCGGCGAGGTGGAGAACGTGCTGCGCGGCACGGCGGGCGTCGCCGACGCCGTCGTCGTGGTGGTCCGCGAAGGAGAGGGCGAACCCCACCTCGTCGGCTACCTCACCCCGGCCACGGTGGACGTCGAGCGGGTCGCAAAGCGGCTGCGCCACCGGTTGCCCGACTACGCGGTACCGCACCGTTGGGTGTCGCTCGACGCGTTCCCGACCACGGCGACGGGCAAGGTCGACCGGGGCGGGCTGCCCGCGCCGGCGGTCGCGGCCCGGCCGGCGGTCGCGGCGGAGTCCGCCGTCGAAGAGCTGGTCGCGGTGACCTGGGCGGACGTGCTCGGCTGTGCACAGATCGGCGCGCTGGACGACTTCTTCGGCCTCGGCGGGCACTCGCTCGCCGCGACGAAGGTGGTGGGCCGCCTGCAGGAGGCCCTCGAGTTTCCGATCCCGGTGCGCTGCCTGTTCGACCGACCCGTGTTGCGGGACTTCGCGGCGGAACTGGAACGGATCGCGCTGGCGAGCATCGCCGACGACGACCTCACCCCGGGCGGGAGCACGCCATGACCGAGTCCGTGACCACCCCCGCCCAGCGGCGCGTACGCGAGCTGCTGGAACGCCGGGCCGCGGCGGCGCTGCGCAACGGCACGACCCAGCCGGCGCAGCGAATCCCGCCTCGCGCCGCCGACGCGGGTCCGACTCCGCTCTCCCCCGCGCAGGCCCGGCTCTGGTTCCTGGCCCGGTTCGAGCCCGCCGGGCACGCCTACAACCTGCCGGTGGTGTTGGCGCTGACCGGGCGCCTCGACGCGGCGGCGCTGGGGGACGCCGTCCGCGACGTCGCGGGCCGGCACGACATCCTGCGCAGCGTGTACCGGGAGGTCGACGGGGAGCCCCGGGCCTGGCCGCGACCGGTCACCGAGGTGCCGGTGGTCGAGGTGAACGTCGACGCCGGGCAGCTCGACGCGGCGGTCGCCGCCGAAGCCGCCCGCCCGTTCGCGCTCGCCGACGAGCCGCCGATGCGCGCCGCGCTGTTCCGGGTGGCCGACGAGCACCACGTGCTGGCGCTGACCTTTCACCACATCGCCATGGACGCGACGTCCACCGCCGTGGTGCTCGACGACCTCGCCGGGTGCTACGCGGCGCGGCTCGGCACCCGGCCGGCTCCGCCGCCGCCTGCCCTGCAGTACGCCGACGTGGTGGCCTGGGCCGGGAGCCGGCCGGACACCTCCGCCGCCGACCTCGACTGGTGGTGCCGGCAGCTGACCGGGCTGGCGCCGGTGCTGGAGCTGCCGACCGACCGGCCGCGTCCGGTGACCGCGGGGGACGACGGCGCCGAGGTGCCCGTCGAGGTGCCGCCCGAGCTGACGGCACGGCTGCGGGAGGTGGCCCGGGTCACCGGTTGCACCCCGTTCATGGTGTTCCTGGCCTGCTGGCAGGCCCTGCTGGCCAGACTGGCGGGCACGGCGGACGTCGCGGTGGGCGTGCCGGAGTCCGGGCGCCGTCACCCCGGCGTGGAACGGGTCGTCGGCTGCTTCGTCAACACCCTGGTGGCGCGCACCGACCTCACCGGGGTCGGCACGGGACGGGAACTGCTCGCCACGGTCCGGGACACGGTGCTGCAGGCGTTCGCCCACCCGGATGTGGCGTTCGAGCGGATCGTGGAGCGGGTCGCCCCGAGGCGCAGCCTGGACGCCTCGCCGGTGTTCCAGGTGATGCTCAACGTGCTGGACGACCTGCAACCGGCGCCGGACCTGCCCGGCCTCGCCGTACGGGTGACCGCGCCGCCGGTACGCAGCGTCAAGTTCGACCTGAACCTCGCCCTGTCCCGGGTCGCCGCCGGTTACCGGGGCGGATTGGCCTTCCGCACCGACCTGTTCGACCGCGGCACCGCCGAGCGGCTCGCCCGCTGGTTCGTGGCACTGCTGGACGGGGTCACGGCGGACCTCGACCGGCCCGTCGCCGAGGTACCACTTGAGTTGGTGGCGGGCCCGGTGCTGGCCGGACCGGCGGCTGGTCCGGTCACGCACCGGCCGGTGCACCGGCAGATCGAGGAGAACGTCGACCGGTGTCCCGACGCGGTCGCCGTGGTCGGGTCGACCGGCTTGTTGACCTACCGGCAGCTCGACGAGCGCGCGAACCGGCTCGCGCACCGGCTGCTGTCCCTCGGCGTACGCGCCGACGAGCCGGTCGGGATACTGCTCGAGCAGGGCACCGACGTCGCCTGCGCCGTGCTGGGGATCATGAAGGCCGGCGGGGCGTACCTGCCGATGGACACCACCTACCCGCCGGCGCGGACCGCCGGCATCCTCCGCGCGGCGGGTGCGCGGATCCTGCTCGCCGAACCCGGCCTCGGCCGGGACCTGCCCGGCGTCACCGTGCTGACCGTCGACGACGCCGTCGCCGGCCGGCCGTACGGCCGGCCGCAGGTCGCCGTCGACGGGCACGACCTGATCCACGTGATCTTCACGTCCGGGTCGACAGGCGCCCCGAAGGGCGTGGCGGTCGAGCACCGCAACGTGGCCCACTACCTGGCCGGCATGCTGCCGCGGCTGGGGGACGTGGCGGGCGCCTCGTTCGCGGTGGTCTCCACCCCGGCCGCCGACTTCGGCCTGACCTGCGTGTACGGCGCGCTGACCACCGGTGGCACGGTGCACCTGGTGGACCGGGACACGGCGATGTACCCGGAGGCGTTCGCCGCGTACCTCGCCGAGCATCCGGTCGACGTGCTCAAGTGCGTACCGAGCCACCTCGAGCTGCTGGCCCGGCACGGCGACCTGGCCGCGGTGCTGCCCCGACGGCTGCTGATCCTGGCGGGTGAGGCGTGTCCGTGGACGCTCGTCGAGCGGGTCGAACGCGCCCGCCCGGGGCTGCGGGTGCAGAGCCACTACGGGCACACCGAGAGCACGATGATCTCGATGACCTGCGACGTCGCCGGGATCCCGCTGGCGGAACGGGTCGGCTACGTCCCGCTCGGCACGCCGCTGCCCGGCGTCGTGGGCTACCTCGTCGACCGGGCAGGCGCCGTCGTACCGGCCGGCGTGGCCGGCGAGCTGATGATCGGCGGGCCGCAGATCGCCCGGGGCTACCTCGGCGACGACGAGTTGACGGCGAGCCGGTTCCGCCCCGACCCGCTGGGCACCGGCGTCCGGTGCTTCCGCAGCGGCGACCTGCTGCGAGTACGCCCCGACGGCACCGTGCAGTTCCGGGGCCGGGCCGATGACCAGGTGAAGGTCCGTGGCCATCGGGTGGAACTCGGCGAGGTGACCGCGGCCCTGCGTGATCTGGACGGGGTGGCCGAGGCGGTGGTGCTGCCGGTCGGTGCCGGCCTGGATCGCCGGCTCGCCGCCTGGCTGGTCGCGGAGCCGGGCACCGAACTGAACGTCGCCGTGGTGCGCCGGACGTTGCGGGACCGGCTACCCGACTACATGGTCCCCACCTCGCTGACGGTCCTGGATCGGCTACCGCTCAACGCCAACGGCAAGATCGACCGTGCCGCGCTGCCCGCCGCGGCCGCCCCGCCGCCACCGGTACGCCGGCCGGTGGCGAGCCCGGCCGAACGGCTCGTGGCACGGATCTGGAGCGAGGTGCTGGACCTCGCGGACGTGGCCGCCGACGACGACTTCTTCGCCGTCGGCGGGCACTCGTTCGCGGCCGTGCGGGCGGCTGGGCGGCTGGGCGAGGCGCTGCGCCGGGACGTACCCGTGCGGACCGTGTTCGAGCACCCCGTGCTCGCGGATCTCGCCGTCGTGCTGCAGTCCCGCGCCGGCGACGGGTTCGGCGGTGCGCCCATCCCCATGCGGCCCGATCCGGAGGCGCCCGCGCCGCTCTCCTCCGCCCAGGCCCGGCTCTGGTTCCTCGACCTGCTCGAGCCGGGTCCGGCGTACCACACCGATCTCGTGCTGCGGCTGCGCGGCCCGGTGGACGCGGACGCGCTGGCGCTCGCGGTCCACGACGTGGCGGCCCGCCACGTCGTGCTGCGCAGCCTGATCGAGGAACGGGACGGCATCCCGACGGCCGTGCCGGTGCCGGCCGAGCGGCTGCCCGTCCCGATTGTGGACATCCCGGCGGACCGGGTCGACGCGGCCTGCGCGGCCGAGTTGCAGCGGCCGTTCGCGCTCGACCGGGAGCCCCCGCTGCGGGCCACCCTGTTCCGGATCACCCCCGACCACCACGTGCTCGCCCTCACCGTGCACCACATCGCCACCGACAACTGGTCCCGGGGCATCATCGGCGCCGACCTGGCCGCCGCCTACGTCGACCGGGTGGCCGGCCGCGCGCCGGCCCTGCCACCTCCCGTGCAGTACGCGGACTACGCCGCCTGGCTGGTCGGCCGCCAGCGCACCGAGGACCTCGACTGGTGGTGCACACGGCTCGCCGACCTGCCCCCGGTGCTGGCCCTGCCGACCGACCGGCCCCGCCCGGCGGTGGCCGACTGGTCCGGCGACCACCTGCGGTTCGCCCTTCCCGCCGGGCTCGTCGAGCAGCTGCGCCGGGTCGCGGCCGAGGTGGGCGTCACGCCGTTCATGGTTTTGCTGACCTGCTGGCAGGAACTGCTCGGCCGGCTCGCCGGCACCGACGACGTCGCGGTCGGCGTGCCGGAGGCCGGTCGCCATCACCCGGACGTCGAATCGACCGTCGGCTGCTTCGTCAACACCCTCGTCCTGCGGACCGACCTCGGGGGCGAGCCGACGGTGCGGGAACTGCTCAACCGGGTCCGCGAGACGGTGCTCGGCGCGTTCGCCCACGCCGAGACGCCGCTGGAGCGGATCATCGAACGGCTCCAGCCGGACCGGTCCGTCGCCGCGACGCCGCTGTTCCAGGTGTTGCTCAACGTGCTCGACCAGCCGGCCGCGCCGCCGCGCATCCCCGGCCTGGACGTGACGGTGGCCCGCGCGACGACGGATCGGGTGAAGTTCGACCTCAGCATGGTTCTGGTCAGCGATGGCGATAGCTACCTCGGTGGCCTCGCCTACCGGACCGACCTGTTCGATCCGAGCACCGTCGACGGGATCGCGGCCGACTTCCAGCGGTTGCTGGCCGGGATGCTGGCCGACGTGGACGCGCCGGTCCGGCCGATCCCTGCGGGGCCCGACGGGCGCGGCACACGGCCGGCCCGCAATCACATCGGCCGCGCGGCACCGGAACTGTCCCCCGCCGCCACGGCGACCGCGGTGCGGGCCCCGGGCACGCCGAGCGAGCTGCGGGTGGCGGCGGTGTGGGCCGAGGTGCTCGACGTGGCCGACTTCGGGGTGGACGACGACTTCTTCGCCCTCGGCGGTCACTCGTTCACCGCGGTCCGCGCGGTCCGGCTGCTCGACGAGCGGCTGCGGGTCATCGACCTCTTCCTGCACCCGACCGTGCGACAGCTGGCCGCGTACCTCGACGCCGGGGCTGGTCAGCAGGCCGGCGAAGCCGGGTTGCTGCACCGGCTCTCCCCGGCGCGTACCGACGGCCCGCCGGACGTGACGCTGATCTGCGTGCCCTATGGGGGCGGTTCGGCCGCGGTCTTTCAGCCCTTGGCCAACGAGCTGGCCGCGGGGCCGGGGATCGCGATCGAGGTACGCGCCGTCGAGCTGCCCGGACACGACGCCGCCCGGCCGGACGAGGCGTTCTGCACCGTCGACGAGATCGTGGCCCGGCTCGCCGACGAGATCGCCAGGACCGTCTCCGGCCCGGTGGCGGTGTACGGGCACTGCGTCGGCTCGGCGGTTGCCACCGCGCTCGCCGCCCGGCTCGAGGCGGACGGCAGGAGCGTCATGGGCGTGGTGGTGGCCGGCAGCTTCCCAGCCGCCCGCCTGCCCGGCCGGCTGTCGGCCTGGCTGCAGCGCCGGTTCCCGCGGGAGCGCTGGGTGGCCGACCGGTTGTACCGGGACACCCTGCGGGCCACCGGTGGCCTGCTCGACGACATGGACGAGCAGGCCAGCGCGGCGGCGTTGCGCGCCCTGCGACACGACGCCGCGCAGGCGCAGGCGTGGTTCGGCACCAGGCTCCAGGCCGAGGCCGGGCAGTCGCCTCGGCCGTCCGCCCCGGTCCTGTGCATCGTCGGGTCGAGCGACCCGGCGACCGAGCTCTACCAGGAGCGGTACCGGGAGTGGGGCGCGTTCGGCGACCGCGTCGAACTCGCCGTGCTGCCGAAGGCGGGGCACTACTTCCTGCGCCACCAGGCGGCCGAGGCGGCCGAGCTGCTCCGGACCCGGCTCGCCCGCTGGGCCGCCGGGGACCTGCCGGCGCGAGTCGACGACGTCCCGGTCGGCGGCGAGCAGGCCCGGCGTGGTCTGCGCGCCTTCTACACGGTGGCCGGTGGCCAGGCCGTCTCGCAGATCGGCAACGAGCTGAGCGCCTTCGCTCTCGGCGTCTGGGCCTACCAGCGCAGCGGACGGGTCGTCGACCTCGCCCTGGTCGTGCTGCTCGCCCGGGTGCCGGCCATGCTGCTGACCCCGGTGGGCGGGGCGCTCGCCGACCGGGTCGACCGCAGGCGGATCATGCTCTGCTGCGAGCTGGTCAGCGGGGCGGCGATGGCACTGTTGGCCGTGCTGGTCGCGATGCAGCGGCTGGACCTGGTGGCGGTCTGCACGATCGTCGGGGTGACCTCGCTGGCGACGGCGTTCCACCAGCCCGCCTACCTGGCCGCGATCGCCCAGCTGGTGCCCAAGCCCTACCTCCCGCAGGCCAACGGGCTGGCCAACATCGGCGGCGGCGTCGGCACCGTGCTGGGGCCGATCCTCGGCGGCGTGCTGATGGGGCTGTCCGGGCTGACCTCCGTCGTCGTGGTCGACGTGGCCACCTTCGCCGTCGGGGTCGTCACGCTGCTGGTGGTGCGGTTCCCGAACCGGCTGTTCTTCACCCAGCAGGAGCCGTTCGCGAAGGCGGTCACCGGTGGTCTCCTGTTCGTCCTGCGCCGCCGGCCCCTGCTGGTGATGATCGGCTACTTCGCCGTCGTCAACTACTTCACGGCCCTCATGTGGGTCGCGCTCACCCCGCTGGTCCTGTCGATCGGTTCCCCCGCACACCTCGGCCTGGTCAGCGCGATCGGCGGCGTCGGCGCGGCGGTCGGCGCCCTCGTGGTGATCGGCTGGGGCGGTACGGCACGCCGGGCCACCGGCATGCTCGCCTTCGTGGTCGGCTCCGGCGCCGGGGTGCTGCTGATGGGGGCCTGGCCCTCGGTGGCGGTGATCGCCATCGGCCTGTTCATCCGGCTGGCCTGCATGAGTATCGGCAACGCCCACTGGCTGTCGATCATCCAGACCAAGGTCGGCCAGCAGTTGCAGGGCCGGGTCCTGGCCATCAACGTCATGCTGGCGACGGCCATGCAGCCGCTCGGCTTCCTGACCGCCGGCCCGCTCGCCGACGAGCTGTTCGGCCCGGCCGCCCGCAGGGTCGGCGCACTCGATCCGCTCACCGCGAACAACGCCCATGCCGGGGTAGCCGGACTGATGGTCGCCTCAGGCGTCGTGCTGGTGGTCTGGGGTGTGCTCGGGCTGCGGTACCGCCCGCTGCGACGCATCGAGGACCTGCTGCCGGACGCACCCCCACCCGCCGAGATCGACGACGACCTCGACCGGGTGCAGGCGCTCGCCGACCGGACGCTGGTCCGGTGACGCGGATGCCTCCCACCCGCCTCGTGACCGCGCGCGACGTCGCCGAAGCCGCCGAACTGATCGGGTCCGCCACCCGCCGCACTCCCCTGCTCGGGCCGGTCGCCGGCCCCGTCGGCCGGTTGTGGATCAAGCCGGAGAACCAGCAGCGGACCGGGTCGTTCAAGGTACGCGGCGCGCTCAACGCGGTCGCCCGCCTCGCCGGCGCCCGCCACGTCCTCGCCCAGTCGTCGGGCAACCACGGCCTCGGGGTGGCCTACGCCGCGTCCCGCCACGGCCGGAGCGCCACCGTCGTGCTGCCCGACACGGCACCGGCCCTCAAGCTGGAGGCCGTGCGGGCGCGGGGCGCGCAGGTAGTGGTCGTACCGCCCGAACTCCGCGAGTCGACCACGGCCGAGTTGCTGGCGAGCACGGGCGCGGCCATGGTCGGTTCCGCCGACTTCCACGTGATCGCCGGCCACGGCACCGTCGGCGCCGAGATCCTCGCCGATCTCGGGCAGGTCGACACCGTCCTGGTCCCGGTCTGCAACGGCGGCCTGCTCGCCGGGGTCGCGGTCGCGGTCAAGGCGCTCGCTCCGGGCATCCGGGTCATCGGTGTCGAGCCGGAACTCGCCGGCGACGCCGCCGAGTCGGTTCGCCGTGGCCGCCTGGTCCGCTGGCCGGTCGCGCGGACCTATCGCACGATCGCCGACGGGCTCCGCGCGCCGGTCCTCGGCGAGCTGGCCTGGCAGCACATCAGGGTCCTGGTGGACGACATCGTCACGGTCGACGAGGACAGCATCGTCGCAGCCCAGGAGTTCCTGTTCGACCGGTTCGGCGTGGTCGCCGAGCCGAGCGGCGCGGTGGCGACCGCGGCCCACCTGAGCCGCACCGTGCCACCGGGTGACGCGACGGTCGCAGTCGTCTCCGGCGGGAACGTCGCCGCGGCACCGGCCGGCCGCGCTCCGGACCGGATGAGGAGAGTAGGTGTCCAATGAGCGCGACTGAGCTCGGCGGGGTGCTCGCGACCATCGGCGGCACACCCCTGATCGCGCTGGAAAGGATCGGTCCCGCTGCGGGCATCCAAGTGTTCGCGAAGCTGGAGAAGTTCAACCCGGGCGGCAGCGTCAAGGACCGGACCGCCATGCACATGCTGCACGGCAAGATCCGGTCCGGTGAACTCGTGCCGGGGCGTTCGGTCGTGGTGGAGTCGACGTCGGGCAACCTCGGTATCGGCCTGGCGCAGATATGCGCGTACTTCGGGCTGGATCTGATCTGCGTGGTCGACGCTCGCACCACGGCACAGACGATCGCCCTGCTGCGGGCCTACGGCGCGGTGGTGGAGGTGATCACCGAGGCGGCCGACGGGGACCTGCTCGGCGCGCGGATCGCCCGGGTCCAGGAACTGGTCGCACGGCTGCCGGACGCCTTCTGGCCCAACCAGTACGCCAACCCGCTCAACGCGGCCGCCCACGAACAGACGATGCGCGAGATCGTCGACAGCCTCGACGGCCGAATCGACTACCTGTTCTGCTCGGTCAGCACCGGCGGGACCCTGCGCGGCTGCGCGCAGCAGATCCGGCAGAACGGGCTCACCACCAAACTCGTCGCGGTCGACGCGGTCGGCAGCGCCATCTTCCACACGCCGCGGGGCACGCGCCTGCTCCCCGGGCACGGCGCCGCCCGGCGACCGCCGCTGGTGGACACCGCCGGGGTCAGCGAGATCGTGCACGTGACCGACCTGGAGTGCGTACGCGCCTGCCGGGCGCTCGTGGCCCGGGAGGCGCTCCTGGTCGGCGGTTCCTCCGGGGCGACCGTGTCGGCGCTGGCGAAGCTCCGCCACCGGATCCCGGCCGGTTCCCGGTGCGTGCTCCTCTTCCCCGACGACGGCAATCGGTACCTCGACACCATCTATTCCGATTCCTGGGTGCGCGACCACTTCGGCGACCTGACCGATCCGGCACCCGAACCCCGCCCGTTGGCAACCACCAGGTGAGGAGCAACTCATGTCCGCAGCGATCCGCCACCTCATCTCCCTGGACGACCTGACCGACCAGGACCTGCGCGCCATCGTGGGCCGGGCGGGGCACCTGGCCGCGCAGCCGCGGTCGGCGGCGACGTCGCTGCGCGGCGACGTGGTCGGCATCTACTTCCGCCGGACCTCGACCCGGACCCGCACCGCGTTCTCCTCCGGAGCACTCCGACTGGGCGCGCAGATCGTCGCGTACGGCCCGGGCGACCTGCAGACCAACACCGGTGAGTCGATCGAGGACACCGGGCGGGTGCTGGCCACGATGCTCGACGTGCTGGTCGCACGGACCGCGGACGACCCGGCGCACCTGCGGGCGATGGCCGCCCAGCAGCGGATGGCGGTGATCAACGCGATGAGCGAGGACGAGCACCCCACCCAGGCGCTCGCCGACCTGACGACCGTGGTCCAGCGGTTCGGGCGGGTCGACGGGCTGCGCATGCTCTACGTCGGGGAGGGAAACAACTCGGCCGCCGCGCTGGCGCTGGCGCTCAGCCGCTTCCCCGGCGCCGAGTTGCACCTGCGCACTCCACCCGGGTACGGCCTGACGGCGGATGTGCTGGCCCGGGCCGAGGCGCACGCCGAGCGCTGCGGGGCGCTGGTCGTGGAGAGCCACGATCCGGACGACGTGCCGCCGTCCATCGACGTGGTTTACACGACCCGCTGGCAGACGACCGGCACCACCAAGCCGGACCCCGACTGGCGTACGATCTTCGCGCCGTTTCAGGTGACGGAGAAGCTCTGGGAGAGCAGCCCGGAAGCGGTGTTCATGCACGACCTGCCGGCGCACCGCGGCGAGGAGGTCACCGCCGAGGTGCTCGACGGCCCGCACAGCATCGCCTTCATCCAGGCGGAGAACAAGCTGTACAGCGCGATGGCGGCCCTGGAGTGGTGCCGCGGCAGGGAGCTTCTGTGATCGACGGGCAGCTGTGGTTCGACCAGGCGGACACCGGGCTGACCGGCGCCGGGACGGTCACCGTCCTGTCCCAGGACGACGTGCGGAGCTGCCTGCGGGAGGTCGATCCCGTCGATGTGGTCCGGGCCACGCTGGTCGACCACGACCGCGGGCGGTGCCTGTTGCCCGCCGAGGCGTACCTGCGCTGGGAGAACTCCCAGGGCGCGTACACCCGTTCGATCGGCATGCCCGGTGCGGTGCGGTCGACGCGGCCCAGCTACGGCATGAAGATCATCAACGCCAGCGTGTCCAACCCGGCCGTCGGGCTGGACCGCGCCGGCGGGATCGGTCTCTGCTTCGACGCCGAGACCGCGCGGATCACGACCATCATGGAGGCGGGCCTGCTCAGCGCGGTACGCACCGCCGCGGTCAGCGCCGTCGGGGTGGACGCCGCGGGCTACTCCAGCGCGGGTTCGCTGACCATCGTGGGCTGCGGCGCCCAGGGCCGGATGCATGCCGCCCTACTTACCCGTCGGCTGCCCGACCTGCGGGCGGTGTCGTTGTTCGACCGGTCCCCGGAAGCCGCGCACCGCCTAGCCGCCACGCTCGGCCGCGACGGCCTGCGGGTGACCGTGCACACCGACGCCCGCGACGCGGTGGCGGCGGGTGAGATCGCGATCTTCACCACCACCGTCGACGAGGGTTACGTCGAACCGGACTGGCTGCGTCCCGGGGCGCTGGTCGTCAACGTCTCCCTCGGCGACCTCACCGACGCGACGTTCCTCGACGCCGCGGCGCTGTACGTAGACGACCTCGACCTGGTGGCGGAGAACCCGCGCCGCCCGCTCGGCCGCCTGATGGCCGCCGGCCTGGTGGCCCGGCCCGACGACAGCGGCAGCACTGCCCGACGCATCGACGCCACGTTGGGCGGCCTGCTCACCGGCCGGTACGCCGCCCTCGGCGTCGCGGCCCCGCACGTCGTGCTCAACCCGTTCGGCATGGGCGTCCTCGACGTCGCCCTCTACGCCGCCGTTGCCGCACACGCCCGTCGTACCGGCGTCGGGTCCCCCGTCAGTCTCGGTTGAGGGAGCGCATCGGCCGCAGCGGCCCGGTGCCGGAGCTACCCGGCCCGGGGACCGATCCGGGTGGTGCCAACCGGTGCCCGGGTCACCTGCGCCAGGTCCGGATTCAGCCGGGGCGGATTCGAGTAGCCGTCGCAACGGTGGCGATCAATAGCATGCAAGAGCAGTGTGGAAGACTTCGGTCGGAGTGCGCCAGCCGAGGATCTTGCGGGGCTGGTTGTTGAGACGTCGCTCGACAGCGCGGAGATCGGCTGCGCCGATCGCCGCGGTCAGTAGCTGCGGAGCCATGGCCTGCAACAGCCGACGGATCATCGCCTCCGACGGGCGCCGGTCGGCAGTCATGCCCAGGGCGAGCGCCGTTGCCGCCGGCACGTCGGCGACCCATTCGGCGATCGCGGCGTACGAGCGGTAGCCGGCGACCACGGCACACACGGCTGCGGTGACCACGACCGTCAGCCGATGCCGTACACCTCGCCTGGCACGTGGATCAGGCAGACCGGCGAGCGCTGCGGGCAGCCCACCAGCGGTTTCGGCAACGGTCAGAGCCGGTGCGCAGGACAGGGACGAGATCAGCGATGATGGCTGCGCGGGCATGACTCACTTCGGGCGATCAGCATGGCGTAGAGAACCTTGATGATCTTCTGAGACCCTCGCCCTCCCCAACGGTCGTCACCTCCACGAGGACTCCGCCAGCCCCTCCAACGATCACATCATTCGGAGATCTCGAAGTCTCTGGCGATCTGCGCGATCGTCACGCCCGGCTCGCGATGGCGGGCCACGCGCACGACGCCCTCGCGGAACTCCTTGGGACGGGAGACATCCTCTCAGCAGCGCCACACAGCGCCACAAGTCAGGTGTCACCTATCCGTGCAGCAGACGCGGCCGGCGCCGGTGACCGTGCGTGGACAAGTCGGCTCAAAGGCACGAAGCCAGTCAGACCAAGGGTCACACGCACGGCCACCAGACCACAGCCCAACACAATCAGGCTGCGACAGCGATCCTCACAGTCAGCCCAGGATCGCTCGGATGACCGCGGTGTCCCCGTCCAGTTCCAGCAGGTGTACGACGTACCCTCCCGGTTCGGGCTCGCCTCCGGGTTGGTCGCATCCGACTCGCCCGCCGCCGTCGGCGTGTACCGCCACAGTGCACCCGGGCCCTGCCATGAACCCGCCACCGCCGCCCCTGCCATTGGCGTCGGTCAGTCGCACACTGACACCGCCATCCTCCATGTAGGCCGACACCGTCCACCTGGCGAGTGGGAATTTGACCGAACCGGAGAAGGACACTTTGCAGTCGCCGTCGGCACATTCCGTGTACTTGGTGCCGCCCCCGCTCGGCGCCTCCGTCTTCTGTGCCGCTTTGGGCTCCTGTGCCGCTTCGGCCTCCCGTGACTCGTCTGCGGTGGGGGAGGAAGATGCGGAAGGTTCGGCGTCACGTGGACTTGGGGGGGAAGCAGCGCGGGAGGCGGTCGCGGTAGCGGCGGTGTCAGGGCTCGACCACGTGGCATCGGAGGACGATTCCGCCTTGGAGCCGCAGCCGGCTACGGCCAAGACCAGCAGTAGCGCCCCGATCGCTGCGTGTTTGGTGGAGGAAAGTCGGCAATGCAGCATGCGCGGAGTCTAGTGGTCCGACTTTGCCGGAGCCCTGGGCACCAGCCCAAGCGGGTAGAGCGGGCTCCGATCGTCGGTGTAGGCCTCGGTATATGCCTCGTTACCGTAGGCGTACGCGGTTATCGATTCATCGGTCATCGAGGCGGTGCGCTCGGAGTCTCGTACTTCGCCAGGGCCGACGAGCAGCTTGCCGGGCACAGTTTCACCGTCGATGAACCAGGTCACACCATCGCAGGTTGCGTTGTATACCTTGGACCTGACATTCGAATTCTCCCAGCAGCTTTCGCCAAGGGTGACCGCAACCTCGGTGCCATAGTGCTGGGCGAGTTGGTAGGTGCCCCGGTTGGTGGCGCCGGCGATGGCCAGTCCAAATAGAACCACATTGACGCTGATGGCCGAGGTGGCGATGGTCGCGGTCCGGTTCGTCGGCCTGCCATCGCTGCAGAAGTCGGATACGACCACCAATGGGGGGCCACCGCTACCAGAGCCGCGCCGATAAGGGCGGCGACCAGCCGCGTAGATTCCACGAAGAGCATTCCGATGACGACGAGTGCCGCCAACACCGTGGCAACGACTACGATCCCACCTTGAGCGATTCCTTCAGAAGCGGTTGGTTCTCCGGATGTCCCGGTCTGTCGGGCGCCCGGATTTTTATCCTGCTGAGCCGACCTCGACACGTCGTGGTGCTCCGTCATCTCGTGCCTCGGAGATATGTCAGTCCGATGCGCCCGCAGCGACGCAAAATGAGGTTCTGTGGGAGCGGCCCGCACGAGTCAACTTGCTCATCTATTCGGGCACCTACCGACTCGTCTCCAGGTTCAAGCCCGGCGAAATGCATCTCGCGTTACCACCACTGCGTGGCGGATGCTGTCGGACTCGAACTGAAGCCAGCACAACGCTGGGCTCTGACTAGCTGGAAAGAGAGGAGACCGTGGGGCGGCCGTCAATCTGTTGACGTTGCCTTTAAGAGTGATGTTCAGCGAGTTGCTTTAGGTTCATTAACTGTCGTCGGGCCATGATTAAATCACCAACGGATAGCCCGAGGGCGACACAACGGGTGGACCGCATGACGACCTTGAGCAGCAACCGCGTGGTGTCGTCCTCCATAGGCACGAGGACGTAGGACATGAAGGCTCCCATGATGGTGCCCGTCAGTTGTTTCCCACGATCGACCGAGACGATCCGACCCAGCTCCCGCCCGCCAGCAGTAGTGAACCTGTCTCCAACCTGAGGCTCGGGAAGGTCGACCAGCTTTCGAGGTGAGCGGCGGCCAAGGTTGTCAATCCAGTCGTAGGCGTAAGGGGCGAGCCTCACTTGTGCAACCCAGGGCCACACCGCTTCGGCAGGCGCCTTCACATGCACGGCCCGCCACGCCCGCAGCTCGGGTGAGACGACGAACTCGTCACACGGATAGGAGCGCAAGATCTCGCAGTCAGTCACACCCCACCGGTCGCCGATCATGTACCCATCCTCCACAAGACTTGCGCCACCACTCAACCGACTGGCGATGTCTTGGGATTCGGGTCGTGCGCTAGGAGCGACACGAATCGATCCCCAAGTCGGGCTGCGCGTTCTCGATGTCATCCCGATCGGCTGACAGGCACCCTAGCTGGACTGATTGGGCCGGGCTGTCCACCGGGTCCATCCGATGCCGGGAACGCGATCACGGACCGGCCTCATGGACGGTCACAACCAAGCTCCCGTCAACCTTCGTCACGATCAAACCTGCCGACGACGACCCGGCCTGGTACGCCTCGATCTCACTGCTCCACGAGGACCGCTACGAAGTCGAACGCCGTGACGCCCATCAGCGCTTCCAGACCTCGCCATCGAGACCGACCGCGGCACATCGCTAAGGACCTCACCATCTGGCCGCCACTACCCCAACCGGCCAGGCTGAACCTCAGTTCCGCAGTTCCGAAGCAGGCCCCAACCCTGGTCCTGGCCCTTCCTGACGTGACGGGTGCGCAGTCGAGCCCTGGTGATTCAGGCACCGCCGGCGTCGGCGGCGCCCGTGCCGGCGTCACCCGTCCGGGCGACGAATCCGGGAAGCTCGGACGTCCCGCGACCCCGTGAAGGACACCGTAGCCGCCTCGATCCCGGTCACTCCGGACGGTTCAGCGCAGCAGGACCGGTCCGCGTCGATGCGGGTGCGGAACAGGGCGTACGGCTTGCGCCGCAGGTCCTGTCCCCGCTGGAGAAGCTCGGCGCGGCCGACGGGCCGCCGGCTCAGGCCGGGAGTACGGCCCCTTGGCCAACAGATGTGCCAGGTACGCGATCTTCGCCGTCAGGGTCGTGGCGCTGCCGACGTGCCCCTAACCGGGTCCTCGTCGCCCCGTTCGTGTCGAGCCGACCGGCGACACGACCCCGCGCACCGATCATCGGGCGGGCTCGCCGTGCTCGACCTGCGCACCCTGGAGGTACCGCCGGGTGGGCTGCTGCACGCGCTGCTATCCGCCGGCCGGTCTACTTGGCTTACGTCACGTCGTACCTGTACGCCGCCGTGAGCTGGCAGCAATCTCACCGGATCCGCTGCACTGACGGCGGGCTGCACTGGGCGAGCCTGGGGCGTGTTGTTCAGCGTGGCCCTGCTGCCGTTCGCCACCGCGGTGGTCTCCCGGGCGGTGGAGGTGGGCGACCGTTTCGACGACGGCGTCCCGGTGGCGCTGTTGGGCTGGTAGAGGTGGTCATGGTCCTCTTGACGGCCTGGCTCTGGCGCTACCACTACCTGTGGCACGGGGAGTTGCTGCAACGGCACGTCGCGTCCCGGTCCTTAGCCGTCGAGCGACCTCGGTGCCGACACCGAGAGGGAAGCACCATGACGGTCGGAGAGCTCACGACGGCGCGGTTGGTGCCGATGGACGGCGACGAGCCTGGCTACCGGTGAGGAGCAGCGATGACGCACAGTGAGCAGCACCGCCCGGAGATCGTCGTCGGACTGGTGGCGACCCCGCCGGATTACCCGGCCCGGGTGGCCGCTCGGCTCACCGCCGAGTTGGCCGGCCGGCTCGCCGAGCGGGTGGACGCGGACGTGCGGTGGACCGTCCGGGAAGGCTGGGGTGAGGTGGCGCCGCGCCGCGACGGCGGCGTTGAGGCGCTGCTCGACGATGTTGCCCAACGGCGCACCGACGACCAGTGGGGCCTCGCAATCTGCCTGACCGACCTGCCGCTGCACGCCGAGCGGGTGCCGCTGGTCGCGCAGACCTCCGCCCGGCGCCGGGTCGCGATTGTGTCCCTGCCCGCGCTGGGACTGCCCCAGCTGCGAGCGGCCCGCGCGGCCGTGCCGGATCTGGTGAGCCGACTGCTCACCGACGCTTCCGACCAGCGGGTGCCGCCGGCCGGTTGGGCACCGGCCGAGATGGCAAGCAGGGTTCCCGCCGTCCACCGGGTGGTCGGCAAGGCCGACGCCGGGGAATTCAGCTACGTCGCCTCGCGGCTGCTCGGCCGGGTGCGGCTGTTGACCGGCATGGTCCGAGCCAACCGGCCGGGGCGCGCCCTGCTGGGCCTGTCCAAGCTGCTGGTCGGCGCGTTCGGCACGGCCGCGTTCGCGCTCACCACGGACACCATCTGGCAGATGGGCGATGCGCTCGGCGGACTCCGGCTCTCCGTGATCATGTTACTCGGGCTGACCGCGTTGGTGGCCTGGCTGATCGTCGCGCACGACCTGTGGGAGAAACCAGGCCGGGAGACACCGGCTGAGCTGGCCCGGCTGTTCAACCTGGGCACGATCCTCACCCTCACTTTGGCCACGGCGGTGTCCTACCTGGTGCTGTTCGCCGGAACGGTGCTCGTCGCGGCGCTACTGATCGACACATCCGTGCTGGAACAGACCTTGCAGCGGCCGGTCGATTTCACCGACTACCTGACGCTCGCCTGGATCATCAGCTCGCTGGCCACCGTCGGCGGCGCGATCGGCTCCGGGCTGGAGAACGAGGAAACGGTGCGGGCCGCCGCCTACGGCTACCATCCCGAACCCGGCGGCTGGCGGGATGAAAGGAACGCGTAGCCCCACGCAGTGGGCGCAAGCCCCGAGTCACGATCGAACCCCCGAGGGACTGGGCCTCGCGACGCACGCCGATGGGCGTGACGGTGCGGGCGTCGATGCTGACTGTGCCGGCCAGCCGATCCCGCGGGGGCCGCAGGAGGACCTCGGTGAACGCGCTCACCTCGTGCGGGGCCCGCCGTAGTGCCGCGCGCCCGGTCACTCCGTAGTCACCAGCAGCCCGTCCACCAGGTCGCGCGGCAGCCCATGGGTGTCGTGCAGGTAGCGGAAGTCCTCCTCGGTGGCTCGCGCATCAGCTCGATCAGGCGGTCCGGCTGCGCGCGGATAGGTGGATGCTGGCGGGACAGGTCAGCAACAAGCTGTCCGGTCGTTGTTGGCCGACGGCTGTCCTTCCGGGAGCTCATATCCTGAGCAGGGAGGCGCCACCGCCTGCCGGCTCAAGCCGTCTGCGATCACGAAGCCGGGCCGTTCATCTGCGCGGGCGGCCTCATCGGACCCCCCGTCAGGGTTGGTACTGGCTGCGGGTGCGGGGCAGCCACTGCGGATGGTGGTCGCGCAGGTAGCGGATCAGTCCCTCGCGCAGGTCGCAGCGCAGGTCCCAGGCGCTGGCGCCGTCCGCGGTCGAGGCCTGCACCTGGATGACCACCGTCTGAGGGGTGGAGTCAACCATCTGGAGCACCCACTGGTCGCGATCCCACAGCGGCGAAGCCTCAACCAGCCGGCGCGCCTCCCGGCGCAGGTCGTCGAGGTCGGCGGTGTGGTCGACGTGGATCTGAATCTTGCCGACCACCCGGGACTCGTTCCGGGTCCAGTTCTGAAACGGCCGCTCGGTGAAGTACGTGGTCGGCAGGATGAGCATCCGCTCGTCCCAGAGCCGGATCACCACGTTGGTCAGCTTCACCTCTTCGACTCGGCCCCATTCGCCGTCCACCACCAGCACGTCGCCGACGTGCAGCCCGTCGGCGAAGGCAACCTGGACGCCGGCGAACGCGTTGCCGAGCGCGGTTCGGGCGGACAGGCCGATCACTGCGCCGACCACTCCCGCCGAGGTCAGCACGGAGATGCCGAAGAGGCGTACCGGCCGGAAGGTGATCAGGATCAGGCCGATCGCGACGATCGTAACCACGGCGACGGTGAGCCGCCGCACGGGGCGGATCTGGGTACGGGCGCGCCGGATCCGCCGGCTGGTCACCGCGTCGCTCGGCAGTCGGCTGAACGCGACCGCTTCGGCGACGTGCAACGCCCTGATCACCAGCCACGCGCCGACGAAGATCAGGACCAGCAGGACGACGTGCCGCAGATAGCGCTGCCACCCGGCCGGCCCCAACGGCAGCGCGTAGTACAGCGCCCCGACCAGCAGAACCCCTGCCGCCGGGCGGCGGCAGGCTTGCCGCAGCGGCTCCAGCAGCCACTTGTAGCGGCCGCGGGCAACCCGGCGGACCAGCATGCCGGAGATCAGGTCCACGACCACCGCCGTCGCGAGCGCGGCTACTACGATCAACGCGGTACGCATCAGAAGCCGCTCACCGTAATCCTGATGCCGCCTTCGCCCAGGTCCCTGCCCACTCCACGTGCCCAGGGTGCCATCCGGTCCGGTGGTAGGCGGCGAACATCGCCAAACGACCGCTGACCGGGCGCGCGTCAGCCGCCCGGCGGCGGCTTCCCCGTTACCGGCTTGGCGCCCTGCAAAATACCGAACAGCCAGAGCAGGGAGGCGTGAGGAGCAACGCTCCGACGACGAGGACGGCGAGCACGGTGGCGAGCGCACTGGGATCACCGGCCGCCTCGGCCACGGTGAGATCGGCTGGCAGCAGGACCGGGTACCGGGCCGCGCTCAGGAGCGGAGCACGGCCGCGACCGCGAGGGCGGCGGTCACCCGCACCAGCCGGTAGCCGCTGGGGGTGATCAACACCAGGGAGACGATCCCGGCGACGAAGGAGAGCAGGACCAGGACGCGCGCCCGGCCGCGCCGGTCGGCGAGAAGGTCCGGGCGGGGCTCAGGGCCGGGCTATCCTCCCGGCCTGGAGCCCCATTGTCAGGCTGTCGCCATCTGGCGGACGTGTTTGCCCTCGGCGAACTCCTCGACCATCTTCGCGCAGAAGGCCGGGAGGTCGCTGGGGCTGCGGCTGGTGACCAGGCCGTTGTCGACCTGCACCTGTTGGTCCACCCAGTTTCCGCCCGCGTTGCGGATGTCGGTGCGCAGGCTGGGGAACGAGGTGACGGTCCGGCCGTTGACCATCCCGGTCTCGACCAACGACCAGGGGCCGTGGCAGATCGCTGCCACCGGCTTCTGTTGCTGGAAGAACGCCCGGACGAAGTCCATCGCCTGCTGGTTCATCCGGAGCCGGTCGGGGTTGACCGTTCCGCCCGGCAGCAACAGGGCGTCGTAGTCGGCCGCATTGGCCTCGTTCACGGTCCGGTCCACCGGATAGTGGTTGGCCGGATTGATGTCGTGGTTCATTGACTGGATCTCGCCGGATTTCAACGAGATCAGGTGGACCTCGGCCCCCGCCTGTTCCGCGGCGGCCCGGGACTGGGTGTACTCCACGTCCTCCACCCCGTCGGCGGCGAGGCAAGCGACTCGCTTGCCGGTCAGTGGCTGCTGGCTCTGCGCCATTTCTGCGGCCTTCCCTTCGGGCGTCGCCCCATCGGCGGCGCATCGTTCGCTCGCGGTCGCCTTCCCGGTGCGGGCACCGGAAAACAGGCCAGCGAACGCCACTCGAGGGCCGACAGTCCCGCTACATGCCGGCCTTGGCCGCCCTCACCGCGGGCCTTTGCTCGCGTCGGGATGCGCCTGCTTGCCGAACCGACGATGCCCAGGCCCGCCCGGATCCGGACCTCCTCGACCAGTTCGCCCGACGGCGCCGGACCGTCCGCGGGCCGGCCGACATACCGATATACGGCGAGGCCAGCAGCTGGACGGTCCGCGTCATGGCAGCCAGCGTCACCCGATGACCTTGGGCGCTCGCATTGGCGCACCATCCAACGGATGTGCGGCCGCGGCCTCGCTGAACGCCTGGCGCAGGTGCAGGGCGACCTCCTCTTGGGCGTGCGCGGCCTTGTCCAGCACCGCGGCAAGGCCGAAGAAGTCGTGCATCACTCCGCCGTAGCGGACCGACGTGGCCCGCACGCCGGCGGCCTGCAAGCGGGCGCACCACTCGTCGCCCTGGCTCTGCAGCACGTCGCGGTCGGTGGTGACGATGAGTGTCGACGGCAGACCGGCGAGGCCCTGCGCGGAGAGCGGGAGCAGATCGACCCTGGGGTCTTTCAGGCTGTCGGTCACGCCACGGAAGGCGTGCATCATCATCCAGGACAGCAGTGGACGATTCAGCGGCCGGGCGTCCGCGGCGTCCCGCATGGACGCGCCGTACTGGGCGGTGGTGGTCAGCGGGCAGACGAGCACCTGGGCCACGGGCAGTTGCTCACCTGCCTGCTTGAGCTGACCGCAGGTCGCGGCCGCCATGTTCGCCCCGACGCCCTCGCCACCGATGGCGATGCGTGACGGGTCGCCGCCGAGTCCGGTGGCGTTGGTCCGGAGCCACCGGTACGTGGCCAGCACGTCCTCGTGGGCGGCCGGGAACACGTGCTCGGGAGCCTTGCGATACTCCGGCGACACCACGATCGCACCCGTCCGGTTGACCAGGGCGCGGCAGGACGCGTCATAGTCGTCGTTCGTGAACAGGATCCAACCGCCACCGTGCACCCACATCACGACGGGCACCGGATCGGGGGTCTGGCCGAGCGGCTTGTAGACGCGTACGACCAGATCACCACCGGGGCCGGGCACGGTGACGTCCGCTGCCGATCCGACCTCCTCGGCGTCCGTCGGCCGCCCGTCCTGCTGCAGGATCTCCATCGCCGTGTCGGCGAGGCTCGGCTGCTGGCGGGCCTGCTCGGGGGTGAGAAGTTCGTACGGGGCCAGTACCAGTCGGGACCAGGTGTCGAGGATCCGCTGCGCCTAAGTGTCGAGCAGCCAGGAGGCGTCGGTCGACAGGACGTTGCTGCGGCCGGATACCCGGTCACGTACCTTGTCCATGAACCCGGCGGCCACGTGCATGAGCCTGCGGCGGCGTCCGGTGGGCAGGACGGTGGGATGCGAGCGGGCCGGGACCGACCGCTTGGCGGCGAGGTACCGCTCGCCGAGCCGACCCATCTCCTCCGCGCCCACCGCCCGACGCAGCGCCGGCAGGAACTCCCGTTCCTCCTTCTCGATGTGGTGCCGGACACCGCCGATCAGCTCGTTCAGCGCCCGCTCGAATTCGCGGCTGCCGGGATCCGCATGGTCAAGCAGGACGAGCAGCCTCTTGAGGCCCTGGTGCTCGTCCCGCCCCTCCTCGGCGTCCGCGGCGGCGCCGATCTCGGCCAGCGCCGGATACAACACCTCCTCCTCCGCGTGGGCGTGCAGGGCGCGGCCGTAGCTCACCTGGTCGACCAGCATGCGCCGGTCACCGCGTCCGGCCTCGAGGTGCTCGAAGAGGCGGTTCGCCACCACGTGCTCGTCGGCGATCAGGTGGTCGAGGTCGCCCGGCAAGGTCGCGTACGGCAGCGTCATCGGACACCTCCTCCTCCAGTTACCGCAACCGGCACCGCCGTCGCGGCATAACCTGGCATGTCGCCAAGACCCGAACGGGCGGATCGATGCTGGTCAGCGCATGCCCGGCCAGGCGTTGGCACCCGGCTCTCCACCCGCAGTGAACATGGGTCGGCCGCGTACGCTCACGCCTGCCTTCTCGTCAGCAGAGCCCGCATGATCATCCGGCGCGTGCGCCCTCGGAGAGGGTACGAACGGCCCGCGGGGGCGAGCGTGGCCGACCCGGCTGATCGGGACTGCCTCACCTGCCACCAACCGTGAAGCCGTTTCACTGCGACAAACGCCACCGAACCCAACAAAGCACTACTAGGTGCCGACCCGGCGGGACTCGAGTCGTCCCGTCCCCGGCCCGGTCAACTGCCAGAACTCCTGGGGCAACTGGTCAACGAGGTCCCCGTACTCCTTCGCGCTGGCCGACTCACGGAGGGTATCCAGCACGGCGTGTGCCCCGTCGGTGGCCACCTGGCGATCCACCCCGGACCGTGACTGCACCCGTTCGAGGAACTCGGCGAGCCCGAACCGTTCCGGATCTTCGGTGGGCCTATCCACCAGGCCTCGTAGCTCCTCAGGGAGTTGGGAGGCGAGGTCCCTCGCCTGGCCACCAGTGATCCGTTCTGCCAACGTCTCGAGCGTGGCGCGGGTGATCGGTTCCGCCTGCCCCGGCGGAACCTTCGGTCGCGCTGCCACGGACTGGATGAACTCGGTGTAGTTCACCTCGGATCCCCTCTCAAACCGGATTGCGGCGGGTACCCGCGCCCGCCGGGGTGAAACGGCAGCCCGCCCTCAGCCGGACGGTGGCGGAGGGCGGTGGGTGATCCGGCGGGTCATCGGAAACTGGTACAAGCCGGCGCTGGTGACGGCGTAGAAGACGGGCAGGAGGAGGAAGATGGCGAGGCCGACCAGCGGCGCCACCAGGTAGCCGACCACCCCCGCCAGGACGTACAGAACGACCCCGGCGAGGGCGCGGAGCCGCTCGACGCGGAAGAACGCGTCCTTGACCTGTTCCTTCAGCAGGTCCGGGTGCCGGGCCAGGTAGTGGTAGAACGCCAGCCAAGTCGCGCACAGCAACGCGCCGATCAGCGCGTAGAAGGCGATGGCCACACGCTGGTCCGCGTTGTCGTGCTCCTGCAGCGCGTGCGACACGACGATGGTCGGAAACGGCAGCAGCGCCGTGGTGAACAGCACGAACAGGTTCCTCCAGTGCAGTCCGCGATCGGCCTGCTGGATGCGGTTGAACGCCGCCTTGTGGTTGAGCCAGACGACGGCCACGTACGAGTAGGACGCGAGATACGCGACATACGACGGCCACTGGTGGAGCAGTCCGGACAGAAGGCGGCCGGGCGGGACGTCCGGCACCCGGAGGTCCAGGACCAGCAGCGTGATGATGATGGCGAAGATGGCGTCGCTGAACGCCACGGCACGGCTGGTGTCCGACCGGGTGCCAAGGTCCATCTCAGGCCCGCTCACCAGGCGTGCCTACCCACGACCGGCCCCGGTAGGCCGGCGCCGGGGCAGCAGCAAGGGCCTCACCGCGCTCTGTCTCGTGGCCAGCCCGGCGCCCGGCATTGCTGGTACCGCCTATGGCTACGCGGACACGGCTCGTCCCGAGACGCACTGACGGTGATGGCCGGTGCCGGCGACACCGAGACGGGCAAGGTGCTGCGGTGGGAGTTGGACTCGGAGCCGGAGGCCCTGCAGATGGTCGGCCGTCTGCTGCGCCCCGAGGTAACCGCGAGTGTCAGGCCGAGCGGCCGCCTCGTAGGACGATTCGGATCAATGGGCCGGTGTGGGGGGCGAGGCGATAGGACCTGCCCCACTCCCCCGGCCACGAGCGCCCCGCCGGGTCACCGTCCTGGCGACCAAGGCGGTCATCCTCGCCGACTAATCCTCGCCACCGGCGCCGTCGCCGTGCTCGCCTCGCTGCCGGCCGGCCGGCTCATCCTCCTCGGCCACGGCATTCGATTCGGCGCACGGCTACCGGGCGCTGTCCCTCGGCGACGGGCCGGTGCTGCGCGCCGCTGTCGGGTCGGTCCTCTACCTCTCGTTGATCGGCCTGCTCAGTCTCGGTACCGCTGCCGTGGACGTCAGAACTCGAGGACGTACTTGACCCCACCAGAGCGGCCGCCCGCGACCTGGTCGGCGATCGCGGCGCCGTCCTTGATCGGTGTCGTCTGGACGTCAAGTCTCAGATCGCCGGACGCGGCGAGTGCCGCGAGTTCGGCGAGTGCACGTCCGTTGGGTTGCACGTAGAGGTTCGAGGTGGTGATTCCGCGAATCGGGTCGGGTGCGTCCGAGGTGATGGAGGTGAGGCGGCCTCCGTCGGTGAGCAGTCCGATCGCGTCCTCGGCGGTGCCTTTCGCGGCAATGAGGACGGCGTCGAATCGGCGATCGCTCTTCTGCGCCCAACCGTCAGCGTGGGTGTCGATGACCTCGCTGGCGCCGAGGGCGCGGAGCTGATCGGCGCGGGCCGGCCCGGCACCGGCGACGATGTCGGCGCCCCGGAGGTGGGCGAGTTGCACGGCCAGTGACGCGGTGGGGCCGGACGCTCCGACGACGAGCAGGCGGGTGGTGGCGTCGACCTGGAGCTCGTCGAGGGCCTGCTGGGCGGTGAGCCCGGCGACCGGGAGTGCCGCCGCAATCTCCGGAGCCAGGTTCTCGGGCAGTCGTGCGACGTGCGCGGAACGGACTAGGACGCGCTCTGCCCAGGTGCCGCTGCCGCCTGGCAGTGGCGCCTCGTGGACCAGCACGAGGTCTCCCGTGCGGAATTCGGTCTCGTCCGGGCCGGTCGCGCTGACGCGGCCGACGGCTTCGACGCCCAGAGCTGCGGGCGGTACGAGGCCGACGTCCCATCCGCCCGTGTGAAGCAGGGCGTC